>CALWLH010000080.1 GCA_944381475.1 uncultured Lachnospiraceae bacterium
AATGAAGGGGCCGCTGCAGCTTTGGCCCTTACACGCCAGTGGCTATATACGGGGGGCCCCCAGGGAATATCTGAAATAAAGCGGCCGGGTCACCGCCGCTGCCGCTGCCTTTGCAGCAGTGCTGAACCTCAAACCCGTGCTCACCATACAGGGGGACAAGCTGGACGCCTTCTCCAAGGCCCGGGGCACAAAGCTGGGAGAAAGATGCATGATGGATGCCGTCAAAAAAGACCGAGAAACCCGTTTTAAGGATATTCCTGACTCCGGGCTGATGGTGGCCACCGCCGGGACCTTTGATGATCCCCAGCAAGCAAAGGAATGGCAGATGGCCGTCCAAGCGGAGTTTCCTGAATTCCAGGTTGTCTACATGCCCTTGTCCTGCAGCATCGCCTGTCATACGGGCATCAACGCTGCCGGGACCGGGATTTATCGGATTCTTTAACAGTTGTCACATTCGCAGCCCGCTGTACAGCATGATCGCCAAAGCGGGCTTTTATATTGTCCAGGGCACGGTCCAGCTTCTCCAGCTTCTCGTAATCCGTCTGATCAAAGAGACTCAGCTGCCTGCCGCTGCCCTCCTTCACCACCTTTGCGGTGGAGACCCCAAGAAGGCGGATGGGTGTGCCGTCCCATTTCTCGTCAAAAAGCTGACACACGATTTTATAAATCTCCTGGGTGATGTTGGTGGCGGCAGGCAGGCTGCACTGATGAGATACCCGGGACAGGTTATTGAAGCGGATGGAGATTCCCACAGATTCCACCCGCACGTCCTCCTTCCGAAGGCGCATACACACCTTCTCCGTCAATCCCTGCAAAATCCTTTTTGCCTCCGCTTCATCTGTGATATCCATGGGCACTGTCACGGAATTTCCATAGCCCTTGTTGTCCGGCCTCACCGGCTCCACCGGGGAATCATCCAGTCCGTTTGCATAGCGCCATAAAAATTCCCCCTGCTTTTTCAGGTTTTTTCTGATAATTTCATAATCCGTCCTTGCCAGATCCCCGATGGTTCTGATACCAAGATTTTGCAGCCGCTTTTCGGTAGCCTTACCCACAAAAAACAGATCCCTGATGGGCAGGGGCCAGAATTTCCTTTCCATCTCCCACGGAAAAAGGGTGTGAACCTTATCCGGCTTTTCAAAGTCGCTGGCCATCTTTGCCAGAAGCTTGTTTGTAGAAATTCCTACATTCACCGTAAAACCCAGCTCCCGGTAAATCTGATCTTTGATACGGTTTGCAGCCTCCACCGGCTCTCCAAAGAGCGCTCTGGTTCCGGTCATGTCCATAAAGGCCTCGTCCACGCTGAACTTCTCAATACAATCCGAATACTGGGAAAGGATTTCCATGAAAGCCCTGGAATTTCTGCTGTATAAATCCCTGGTGGGCTTTACCAGCACCAGCTCCGGGCATTTTCGCAGGGCGTCCACCACCGGCTCCCCGGTGGTGACGCCATATTTTTTTGCGGGAATGGATTTTGCCAGTATCACCCCATGCCGGCTTTCAATATCTCCTCCCACAGCGGAAGGGATCATTCTTAAGTCCACCTCCGCTCCCTGGCGCAGCCGCTCCACTGCCTCCCAGGAGAGAAAGGCGCTGTTTACATCAATGTGAAAAATAATTCTGTCCATCGTTCCCTCGCACATTTGTTTTATTTATTATAGCGCATGGGGCTGCTATTTACAATCAGTTTCTAGCATTTATGGCGTTAGGGTCATTGACGCCCTACATTCTGAAAGCGCATATTAAAAGTTATATTCTTCCAAGATCATCCATCATAATTTTGCGCTTCTAAAAGAAAAATAAACTTATCTCTTTCTCTTGACATCCGCCTTCTCACGTAGTAGTATGTACATAACATGATGTAGTTTTTAAAACTATGTATAATGGTTCTAGCAAAGAGAGGTGATATTATGAGCAGAACGATTTCTCCCTCCGTATATAATACTTCCGCACCGTCCATGCATGTGACTGTCAAACCTGGCATCAAGATCACAGAATTCCACGTGAAGGATTTCTGGAGCTCCATGACCCATTTTATTGGTTTTATCATGAGCTTCTGCGCTTCTCTGTTCCTGATTCAAAAGGCGGCCCGCACAAACTCGGCTGTTACAGTCATTGCCATGCTGATATTTTCTGCCGGACTGCTGCTGTTATACGGCGCCAGCACCGCCTACCATGCCCTGGATCTCTCGGAAAAGGGAAACCGGATTTTAAAGAAGATTGACCACATGATGATTTCCGTCCTGATTGCCGGAAGCTACACTCCAGTGTGTCTGCTGGTTCTTCCAGAGAGCACCGGCATTCCCCTTCTGGTAATCATCTGGTCCATCGCGCTGTCTGGAATTATCTTAAAAGCCTGCTGGGTTTTCTGTCCCAAATGGGTTTCCTCCATCCTCTACACCGGCATGGGCTGGGCCTGCGTGTTTGTGGTTCCCATGATCTACCGCTGCCTGTCCTTTGGAGGTTTCCTGTGGCTGCTGGCAGGCGGAATCTTTTACACCTTAGGAGGCGTCATCTATGCCCTAAAGCTTCCCGCCTTTAACCAGCGCCACGCAAACTTCGGCAGCCATGAAATCTTTCATCTGTTCGTCATGGCGGGAAGCATCTGCCACTTCATTGTCATGTACAGCTATGTGTTGGGGTAAAATCCAGATTTCCAAAACAAAGCAGGAGCTTTCCGATTCACCAATCGGAAAGCTCCTGCTTTTACTGTCTCTCAAACCCCAGATACCTGGTTCCCTGGAAGGAAAGTTTTCCAAAATCCCCTTCCACCAGCATACCGTACTCCTGGCCGCTTACCCGAAACTCCATCCGATCCCCGCTCTCCACCTGAAAGGTGAGGTAATAGCTGGTGGAGCTGGAGCTGCCCATGGTATGGTCTCCCGCCGTATTGCCGTGATGGCTTACATGGGTTCTTCTGGATACCAGTGTAGCCCCCACCGTCAGTCTGGGGGAGGCATTGTTTTTGTTCCAGGTTCGTATCCCCCGGAAAATGTTAAAAATAATAACGCCTAAGATCAAAAAAAATGTGATACTAAATAAAATCCCAAAAATACTAAAGCCTCCAAAATCCCAAAAACCAAACATGACTAATCTCCTCTCTTGCACCTAAAAATACATATGTATCTTACCATCTTTTCCCAAAATGGACAATCCACTTTTCTTTACTTCTTTCTTACATTCTCCATGATCTACTTTCTCTTCAGGGTTTTTAGGCAGGCCTTCTGCTCTGGACTGATGCGGCAGCTTTCCATCGCCTTCTGGATGGCCTTGTTGTGGGTCCATCTGTCCAGCCTGTGCTCCTGTATATAGGGCAGAATCTGACCATACTGCTTGGCTAGGGCTGTGGCAAAGTACCAGGCGATCATCATATTCACATAATATTCCTCCGAGCGCAGGTTCGCCACCCAGTCCGCATATTCCAACCGGAAATCCTCTCCCCAAAAATGCTGCATCAGCATACCGATTCCGAAACGCCTTGTATAAATATGAGACGACTCCAGCCAGGCCTTTATTGGTTGAAGAAGCTCCTGCCGGTGCTTTTTAAACACCGCCGGGGACATCTGGTCGCAGGTGGCCCAGTTATCCACATAGGGAAGAAAAGCCTCCACACGCCCAAGACATTTTACATAATCCTTCCCGCCGCTGATTATAAAGGCATGAAGCTGATTCTCCTCAAAATACGCATGGGGAAGCTGGGAAAGAAACGCCTCCACATCCTCCCGCCTTGACAGCTCCTTAGCCATTTTCTTTAACGTGGGCGTGCGCACACCGATCATGCGCTCAGGAGCCATGGTGGGAATCAGGCTTCCCTGAAATTTTTTATAGGCCATATCCTGCGCCTCATAAAGCCGCTCTCTGATCTCATCGTTAATAGACATATACCCTCCATCCGTCAGGCTGACGCCTACCCTGTTTATTGCAATACAGTTCAGCCGCTTGCCGGGCTTTTCGCAATCGAGCAGGGGAAAAGAGCCCCTGCCGTTTCCGGCAGGGGCTTGATCGAACCTGTTAAATATCTTCTTTCTTCGGCTGCTTAAGGGATGTATTTTCTCTACTCGTGGTCGCCGCTCTCCCCGATGTCCCCCATCTGCTCCGCCAGATCGTCCACCTGGTCCGCAATGTCATCCACCTGATCGGCGATATCATCCACCTGAGCCCCGATGTCGTCCATCTGATTTGCAATGTCATCCATCTGTTCCTGCAGATCCTCCATATTCTCCGCATCCGGATTAGATTTCACAATGTCCTCCACCTTCTCCTTCAGCTCCTCCATGGCTGATCGTAAACTGTCCATATCCACATTTTTCTGGATAAATTCCTTTATAGACTGACCTGCCGCTGTGGCTGCATGAATGGTCTTATACTGAAAACGCTTTGCGGCGCTTCCCGCTTCTGCAGCAGTCTCCGACATGCGTTCTCCAAATTGCGCTGCTTTTTCCTTCAGTTTTTCCCCGCTGACAGCTGACCCGTATCGCTGTTCCAATTTTTCGGTGCTGTACCAGGTGTTTGTGGGGAAGCCGTCGTCAAAGATCACATTGTGGCGCTGGGGCCTGTACTTTGCGTAGGGGTCCGAATGATCCGGAATGTCCAGGTACTGCTCCTTCGGTCCCGCCGTCATCACCGTCATATATGCCGCCTGAGCCGCAAAGCGCAGCTGGGTATACTCGTTGTCCTGGGTTATGAAAGGAATCTCGTAAAGCTCCCAGTTGTTCAGCTTCAGCGCTGGCTTGATAAAGTTCCGGTTCAGGTTGTAGCTGTAGCGGTTCTCATAGTCGTTGTTTAAGACCACCTCAAAGCGGCAGACCTCGTTATTTCTGTCATTTTCGCCGCCGTTTAACCAAAATGAAAAAATATGAAGCCTGTTTTTTTCCAGCATCATGGTCTCTGAGAGGATCTCTGTCCAGTTCCAGCCCCAGTCTCCAATCATAAAGCCCTCGGCAATTTTTCCGTCCGGGCCCTCAAGGAACATGCGGTTTCCCACATTTTTAGGGCAATCCTTGTTGAATTTCCATGTTCTGGGATTAAAATACAGCCTTACAGCCTCTGGCTCCTGATTGATTGTTCTATGTTCATCCATCTTATTTACCTCCGAATGATAAACAGGCTCGGACGCGTTCAGACGAATATGTGTGTCGTTCACAAAACGTGCCCGACCCTTTTTTACCAGACCTATAGCCCGCCTGGGGTAGGTCCATCCAATCTCGTTCCCATCCATGTCCGTGATGAGAACGGTTTTCTTAGCTAAAGTTTCGTTTTTTTCCATGGGTGTCTTCCCCTCCTTCGCTAAACGGGTGCGCTGCACCCCTTTCAATATATCTTAGTGGCATTTTTTGTTATGAGTGCCATCTCCGATTTCATTGTGCCATACTTTTTCCCGGAGGTCAAGCAGAAAAAGTATAAAATCTTTATTCCAGCTCCGAGAACATCTGGGCGGGATTTTCAGCCGCCTTCACCTTGCCCATGGCTTTTATGATTGTTCCCTCCTCATCGATCAGGTATGTGGTGCGCACCACACCCATGCTCACCTTGCCGTAATTCTTCTTCTCCTGCCAGACATCGTAGGCCTTGATGGCCGTCAGCTCCGTATCTGAAAGCAGTGTAAATCCCAGGTTATACTTCTCCTGAAATTTCTTGTGGGAAGCCACAGAGTCCCTGCTGACGCCAAGAACCACAGCTCCTTTTTCTGTAAACTGTGGGGAAAGCTCGCTGAAAGCGCAAGCCTGCTTCGTGCATCCGGGAGTATTGTCCTTAGGATAAAAATACAGAATCACCTTCTTGCCTGCATAATCCTTCAGACTGTGCAGCTGTCCGTTCTGATCCGGAAGGGTGAAATCCGGCGCCTTTGTTCCTGCTTCTAACATATCATTTCCTCCTCATTTGATTTTGCCCATTGCAGCATACTTTTTTTCATGGCTTAATAAGTTAGTTTTCCCCAAAAACCCTGCGTTAAAAGAGAATCCATTGACTAATTATTTGATTATGATACAATTACAACAGACTGCCGCAGCTTCAATCACCATGCTTTTCAAGGAGACTCTTATGCCAGCTTTACTGTATCTCGCTCTTTGCATATTTTCCGGCTATACCCTCTGCACGCTCTTTTTACCGGTACTGAAAGCCATGGGTGAAAAGAGCTTTTCCGGCCGGGAAATCAATCTGAGCAGCTATCTGTACTTATTTCCTGCATACTTTCTCACTGGCACCCTTTTTGTCACCTGGGCCGTATATCTTCTGGCCCTGGTTTTTTCAGTTACGGGATGCAATACGGCAGATCCCCTGGCCTATGCCAATCCCATAATCTTCTTTTTGTTTCTGCTATTTGACGGGGTCATGCTCTGGCTCCGTCCGGGGAGGAAATTTTCAAAGCCCTTTTCCAGCATTTTTGAGGCTCTGTTCTTCCTTCTCTTGGGACTGTTCATCACTTATCTGATGTTCTTAACCTTTTACGTAAAGGATGGCGTTTTGCATGTGGGCTATTCTGTGTTCAGCGATTTTGCTCCCCACTTAGGGATGATCCGCTCCTTTTCCTATGGAAATAATTTTCCCACCTGGTATTCCCATTTTGCAGGGGAGGATATCCGGTATCACTTTATGTTCCAGTTTCTTGCCGGAAACCTGGAATATCTGGGGCTCCCTATCGACTGGGCCTTTAATCTTCCCAGTATCCTGTCCATGTGGTCCGCAGGTCTCCTGCTCTATGTCCTTGCAGTAAAGATTACCGGAAAACGCCCAGCGGGCTTCTTAAGCGTACTGTTTTTTCTCTTCAGAAGCTCCCCCAGCTTCTTTCGCTATCTTGCAGCGCTTCCAAAAGGCACAGATTATTGGGAGGCTCTGACCACACAGACGGAATTCATCTCCTACACCAGCCACGAGGACTGGGGTCTGTGGAACCTGAATGTATACTGCAATCAGCGTCATCTGGCCTTTGGCATTGGAATCATGCTTCTAGCTCTGCTTCTGTTTATGCCCTATCTATACCGGATGTACAGCCGAATCCGAAAATGGAGAAAAACAGAAGACTCCTGGCGTGGGAAGCTTGGCGGCTTTTTCGGATACTTTCTTTTGAGCAAAGAAGCCCTCTCACCCATGGATGTCAAGCTTTCCATCTTTATGGGACTGGTCTTAGGAGGGCTGGCCTTCTGGAACGGGGCGGTTCTCATCGCCTGCCTGCTGGTTTTGTTTGTGATGGCGCTGGCCTCTGCGGGCAGACTGGACTATCTCGTCACAGCCCTCATCGCCATGGCTTTGTCCATATTGCAGTCCGCCCTGTTTATCAAAGGAAGCGCCCTATCCCCCTCTTTCTATTTTGGTTTTTTGGCGGACAATAAAACCCTCATGGGAGTATTTGAATATATGCTGGAGCTTTGGGGCGTGCTCTTTATCCTCGCTCTCACCTACCTGTTTCTGGCTAAAGGGGTCAAGCGCTATCTCACCGCCGCCTTTTTTGCTCCCCTGGCCTTTGCCCTGACTGTATCCTTGACAGTGGATATCTCGGTAAACCACAAATACATCATGATATCCGCCCTGCTTCTCTCCATCATCATCGCCTCCCTCGTCCTGGCCGTGTGGGAGAAAAAGCGCCTGGGCTGCAAACTGCTGGCACTGCTTTTGACCCTGGCCATGACTGCCACGGGCCTGTTTGACCTGACTGTCATCATCAAAAGAAACGAAAACCACCTTACATATGACCTGAATGACCCGGTAACCCTCTGGATCAGGGACAATGCCACCTCCCGCGATATCTTTCTCACCTCCAACTACTCCCTGCACAGGGTTGTGATGGGAGGCGCCATGCTCTACGATGGCTGGCCCTACTATGCCTGGAGCGCCGGCTATGACACAGCCTACCGGGATGAGCAGGTGAAAAAGATGTACGAGGCGGAAAGCTCCCAGGAGCTTACCCGGCTTGCGGAGGAAAACAATATCCGATATATCATCGTGGACATGGACGCACGCACCAACGCAGACTATACTGTCAGGGAGGATGTGATCTCCTCCACCTTCCAGGCCGTGTATACCGAGGGGGAGGGGGACTGGCTGTTTACAATCTATGATACGTCTCTGGCGATTTCTCAATAGCTAAAGAAAGCTTTCACTGACCTGCCCCATCATCATCTCGTAAAACTCTGTATAATCCCTCTTTAAGCGCACGGGGTGATAATCCCTATCCAGGATGCAGTGCCTGGAGCTTCCGGTACAGACCACCTCCCCCGTAGCTGCGTTTATCATTCGGTAGGCGATGGTAAAGCGCACGGGGCCAAACTCTGCCAGGCGCACATAAATCTTTATCTCCTCATCAAAGCGGGTCACCTTCTTATAGCTGCAATCCACGTCCAATACCGGGCACAAAAGTCCCATCTCCTCCAGCCTGGTGAGAGGAAAATTTATCCTCTTTAGATAATCCACCCGGGCCTCCTCCATCCAGCGGATGTAATTTGAGTGGTGGGTGATTCCCATCTTGTCCGTCTCGTAATAGTGTACCCTGTGAATATACGGTGTGCTGCTCATCTTCACTCCTCCAAGAGATATCCCAAAACAGAAAGCACGTAAAGCCCCGCAGTCTCCGTGCGCAGAATCCGCTTCCCAAGGGTAATGGGTTCGTATCCGTTTTCCCTTGCAAGCTCCACCTCCGTCTCATCAAAGCCCCCCTCCGGGCCGATAAATACCGCAATGGACTGTCCCGGCAGGATACCTGAGAGCTTTCTTCTGGTAAGCTCCATGGGACGTTCTGTTCCCGCCAGCTCATAGGGAAAAAGCTTCACCTCCGCACCGGCCGCCTCCTCCATGGCCTCCTTAAAGCTCATGGGAAGGGTCACCTCCGGAATAATCCCTCTGCCGGACTGCTTTGCCGCCGCCTGGGCGATGGCCTGCCACCGCTCCCTCTTGCTGACCGCCTTTTTATGATCCAGCTTCACCACACTGCGCTTCATGGAGACGGGCACGATCCTGCTCACCCCCAGCTCCACGGTTTTCTGGATAATCAGCTCCAGCTTGTCCCCCTTTGGAAGACCCTGGTACAGGGTGATGGGGCAGGGAAGCTCCTGCTTGTCCTCACGCTGGTAGGCAATCTTAGCCCGCACCTCTTCACTTCCCGCCTGCTCAAGAATACAATAATATTCCCTTCCCATACCATCGCTGACCATAAACGCCTCCCCGGCCCTCATGCGCAGGACATTTGTAATATGCCTCACATCCTCACCGGTGATTCGAACATAGCCATCCGCCGCCTGTTCCGGGCTGATAAAAAAATGCCGCATACCTTCCTACTTCCTTCTGCAGACAATGCTGACCCAGTCCTTCTGATAATTCGTTTCCAGAATCTCAAAGGCTTCGTTTGCCTCCAGGGCCTCCCGCACCGCCTCCTCCTTCATGTTGATGATACCGGA
>CALWLH010000081.1 GCA_944381475.1 uncultured Lachnospiraceae bacterium
GTCCACAATACTGGGCAGCAGATACTCGCTCTTCTTATTGTTCGTCTCATCCAGCCCCTGCAGGAAGGTGACAAAACGGCTCTCCAGCTCTGTAAAAATTTCAGGTGTAAAGCCCCACATATTCATGGAAACATAACGGTCTGCGCTCACGTCGATAATCGTACCGTTTCTGTCTGCCAAAACAGTGAACTCGTCCTTGCGGATCAATCCGCCGGTCTCCACAACCTCCAGCAAATGGTTGTCCTCATCTACAGTGCAGACGCCTCTGGTGACGCCGCCGTTTTCACTTAAGGTATTGCCGAGGATAAAGCCTGCCATACAATACTGAGTCTTATCTGAGCTGCCATGCTCCTGAACCAGAAAATCGTGGATCTTGCAGAATGCTTCCTTTCCATAGTAATCATCTGCATTAATCACCGCAAAGGGACAGTCCACCACATCCTTGCAGGCCAGCACCGCCTGACCGGTACCCCAGGGCTTTACACGTCCCTCCGGCACGGCATAGCCTGCCGGAAGATCCTCCTTTTCCTGAAACACATAGGAAACCGGCAAAATCTTTTCAATACGGCTTCCAATGACCTCCTTAAATATATCTTCAATATCCTTGCGGATGATGAATACAACCTTATTAAAGCCTGCCTCCATGGCGTCATGAATGGAATAATCCATGATGATCTCACCACCAGGCCCCACTGCAACCAGCTGCTTGATACCTCCTCCAAATCTGCTTCCGATACCTGCAGCCATAATGACCAGCGCTGTTTCTTTCATATATACCTCCGATAAACTCAAATATTTGGACACCTTCTATACGGTATCACGGGTAAGACCATTTATCAAGGCGTCAAAACAAATAAATCCTTCCGCCATGGACTATGAGCACAACATATCTCCCATAGGATTGCCAAAAATCATAAAACCCGATGCATATTTTTGCAATGCTTTCGACAGTATAGCACAGAAATTTCCATTTGACAACTGCTACCTGACGCAAAACAGTCTGCACGGCAGGTTTCAATGACAGGCCTTTCATATTTATTTGCAAAAATCCCTGGGATATTCGCAAGGACGCTCCCAGGGATTTTTTCATAAAAAGCAGCTGTCTTCAAGCCATTATCCTGCAAAGGCTTCTAAAAAACTATGCGGCAATGATGATTCCTCCGTCATTTGCATACAAGGTGGCCACTCCCGCAGTTTCTACAGTATAAATTTTCTTAAAGCGCATCAGCTTCTGGATTTCATTCTTCACAAACTCAGCTCTTCCCGCATTATTACAGTGAGCAATACTAATCTCCAGTTCCTCCGGGTGCTGGTAATACTTCTTCATATGAGCCACCATTTTTTGGAGTGCTTTCTGAATTCCTCTTGCCTGGTCCACCTGAATGATCACCCCCTCATTGGCACTCATCACCGGCTTGATATTCAGAGCCGTAGCAAGAATAGATTTGATACCGGTAAGGCGGCCATTCTTTTTAAGGGAATCCAGAGTTTCCAGGACAAACCAGGTCTTCATGTGATCCAGGTAATCAGTGATGCGCTCCACAATCTCCTCAAATTCCTTCCCGGCCTCACACAGTTCCTGGAGCTTCATAGCGATCAGCCCTTCCCCACAGGAAGCGGACTTGGAGTTCAACACACAAATCTTCCGGTCTGCGCCGTACTCCTCCTCGTAAAGCTCTTTCCCCAGGCGGGCGGAGTTGTAGGAGCCGCTGAGCTCCTTTGAAAGAGTCACCACAAATACCATATCAGCGCCGGAATTTCTATATGCCTCCTTAAATGCCTCAGGAGAAGGACAGGCGGATTTCGGACAGTTCGGACTCTCCGCAACCAAACGTAAAAATTTCTTCTGATCAAAGGTTTCATCATCTATTATAAAATGCTCATCCACCTGTAATGTAAGAGGAATAAGCTGAAAGTGTGGGTCATTTCTTTTATCCTCCGGAAGATCGCAGCAGCTGTCTCCAATAATCTTATACGTGTATGCCATAGGATTGCCTCCTCAGGGTTTCTAATAAACCCGATTTCATTTCTAATTTATGTAGTTTTTATTACTACATAAAACAATATATCATACCTTATTGCTTTTGAAAAGGGGTATTTCCATTAAAATTATCTTTTAATTTTTACTTTGAAAGTACCGCCGCCGGATAGGCGGCATCAATTCAGGCATGCCAAGTGCGCCCGCCAGACTTTCATGGTACGGTGGTATGTCCGGCCGCCGGGCTCATGAAGGTTTACTTTATTTTTGCCGCAGGAAGAGGAAGTTATTTTTCTTTTTTCAATCGAGTAGGGGAAAAGAGCCCCTACTCGATTTGCGATGTCGCACAGCGGGTGACGGCACACCCGCTAAAGCGGACCTGCCAATACGCACCTGCCAATATAATGCTTCGCATGAGGCAGGTGCTGTCGGCTGCTTGATGGGCTTATCGCAGAAAAAACCGGAGCATGGAATAGATCCACGCTCCGTTTTTATAAATGCCGCAGTTTCTAAAGGTATTTCTAATCCTCCACTGCATCCGCGACAGCCGCAACAGCCTCTGCTGCCTCCGGCGCCGCGTTGATGGTGATGTTTCTGTTCACCTTGGCATCATAGCTCTGAGCCCTCACAATCTCCTGAAGATCAATACCTGTAACCTCCTTCATAGATTCAAACACCTGAGCCATCACGCCGGTGACATTGCCTGCCACATTTTCTACACCGCTGCCGCTGCCATTATCCATAATAAGAATCTTATCGATCTGAGATAGAGGCTGGGCGATATTGCCGGCAATCTGAGGCAGGACATTGATCAGCATTTCCGCCACAGCAGCGTTGGTATACTGCTTGTAGGCCTCCGCCTTTTTCTGCATGGCCTCCGCCTCTGCGATACCTCTTGCCCGGATGGCATCTGCCTCCGCCTGGCCCTTCTGGCTGATGACATCTGCCTCCGCCTGACCGGTGGCCTTGATGGCAGCCGCATCCGCCTCCGCCTTGATCTTCTGGGCCTGAGCCTCCGCCTCTGCAAACTTCTTCTTTGCCTCCGCTGCAGCCTCCGCCTCTGCGATCTTTCTGTACTTCTCCGCATCAGCAACAGTCTGCTGCTTTTCCTTATCCGCCAATGCAGGCTCCACAACCTCTGCCCGAAGGCTCTGCTTCATGCGTTCCGCCTGCTTTTCGGCCAGTTCGATATTCTTCTGCTCCTTGGCAATCTCAATCTGCACCTGGGCCGTCTCGATATCCTTCTGACGCTCCTGCTTCATGAGTTCCACATCCATGGCTGCTGCCACTACATCCTTCTCTGTGATGTTTCTCTGGATGTCGTAAGCCGCATCCGCCTTGGCCTTGGCCGCCTGCTGCTCCTGCATGTAGGATGCCTCCTGGACCGCCTTGATTTTGGCAGCCTCAGAAATCTCCGTCTCCGCCTGGAGTCTTGCCTGCTCACCGGCTCTTCTGGCCTTAGAAGTTTCGATCTGAGTCTCCCTATTTGCCTCTGCCTTTGCGATCTCCGCATCCTTCTTCTTCTCAGCGATCTGCTTTACACCCAGAGCCTGTATGTAACCGTTGCTGTCGTTAATGTCCTTAATGGTAAAGACCTTTACCTCCAGCCCCATCTCGGCCAGTTCTGTCCCTACCACCTCCTGCACCTTTGCGGAGAAGGTTTCACGGTCCCTGTAAATCTCCTCGACAGTCATGGTGGATACGATTTCCCGAAGCTTACCCTCTAAGACATTCGTGGCCGTATCCCGGATGGAATTTTCGATATCCCTTGCATTGTTTCCGGTAAACTGCTCGATGGCGTTAAAGATGGACTTCTGCTCATTCTTGACCTTGATGACTGCTGTACCGATTACCGCAATGGGCACGCCCTGGGAGGACATGCTTTCGTCCGTGGACACATCGATCTGTAAATTACCCAGGGAAATGTAGTCCACTCGTTCAAATACAGGAATGACGATACCACCGCCGCCGGTGATGATCCTCTTTTTAAGACCGGTTACAACTGCCGCCCGGTCCTGTGGGACCTTCTTCCACATGGACAAAATCACCGCCAGGATAATAACGATACCCACCACTGCGATGATGATGGGCAGCAGCTTGCCAAAATCAAAAGCTGCCGCCATGACAAAACCCTTCCACTCACTCATTTTTGTTTACATCCTTTCTCTGTTTATTGTTTTAGAGTAAACCTTCATGCGCCCGGTGGCCGAACATACCACCGTACCATGAAAGCCTGGCGAGCGCACTTGGCATATCTGAATTGATGCCGCCTATCCGGCGGCGGGACTTTCAGAGTAAAAACTTTTTGTTATACATGAAAAACATGACCTTTAGACCCTGGCAATACCGCAGATTTCAGCCCGTTTCATGCTTTGGCTTCATCGTATTTTCTTTCCAGGAGATCCTTCTCCATAACAATTGCCACGTTGTCCTGAAACTCCAGGATACTTACCACACTGTCCTGCCGAATCACCGTCTCCGGATTTTGAGCCTTTGCCGGATAGGTGGATGTAATACCGTCATTTGTGGTGATGCTGATGGAGCCAAAACCGCCCTTTACAATGGTGTTCACCACCTTTGCGTCATACAAAAGCAGCTGATCCGTGGAATAGGTGGTATTCTCCACATCCTTCAGCCTCTTTATCAGCGTCTGAACCACCACAGCCACCAGATATCCCATGGCCACTGCAATGATCACCACCGTCACAGCGGTAAGCGCTCCTCCCTCCAGCACCTTTCCCGCAGCCCCAAATACCAGAAGTCCAGCACAGATGCTCTGTACGGAAAAGGGAAGAAAGCAGACATCAAAGCCCCCGATATCAATATCAAAATCCAGATCGAGCCCGTTAAGACCATCCAGCCAGCTGATACCGTCCAACACTCCGTCAAAGAGACTTCCAAATACCAGTGTGATAAGCGGTACTACGAAGCCAATCACCATGCAGACTGTAAATACTGTATCCAAGCCTTTCCCTCCCTTCTTAAATGCTGTTTCCTTTGCTCTCTTTGCTGAGGATATACCTATAGTATCATAAATCAAAAAAATTGTCTTTACTTTTTTAAAAAAACTTCTTAAAAATTCTTTACATTCGCCAAAAAGCCCTCTGAAATAGTACTTTCACTTGCCCGGTGAAGCCTCATGCAGCAGGACTCATGCCCGACAAATGGCAATCGAGCAGGTGCTGTCGGCCGCCCTCCGGGCTTATCGCATAAAAATAGAGCCCGACGATATACATCGGACTCCGTTCCATTGGATATTAGTTATACTTACGCTTTCTCGCAGCTTCGGACTTCTTCTTCCGTCTTACGCTGGGCTTCTCGTAATGCTCACGTTTTCTAATCTCCTGCTGAATACCTGCCTTTGCACAGTTTCTCTTAAATCTGCGCAATGCACTATCCAAGCTCTCGTTTTCTTTAACGATTACGTTAGACATAGCTCTTCCTGACCTCCCTCCGATTGAGGAATTGTGCTGATACAACCACTCATTTTTTGCACAAGACATATTATAGCATAGATTTTCTATTCGTCAACCACTTTTTTAAGAAAAATCAGGGAAAACGAAAAACTAATCTATCTGTTCTGTCACAACTTCTGAGGCTTTCTTTAAGGCATCCCCTATTCCGGCCGGATTCTTTCCTCCAGCCTGGGCCATGTTCGGACGGCCGCCGCCGCCGCCGCCCACCAGGGGCGCAATGGCCTTGATGAGATTTCCGGCATGGACGCCCTTCTTCATGGCTCCCTCCGTGGCCATGGCCATCAGGTTTACCTTGCCCTCCGCAGCGCTGGCAAGGACAACCACGCCCTCGCCCAGCTTTTCCTTCAGCTGGTCTCCCAGGTTCCGCAGACCATTCATATCCACATTGGCCACTTCTGAAGCCAGAAGCTTTACGCTTTTGATCTCCTGAACCCTGCTCATCACATCCCCCAGGGAGCTGTTGGCCAGCTTGCTCTTTAAGCTCTCATTTTCAGAACGGAGCGCCTTTAACTCCTCCTGCATGGAAAGAATCTTTTCCGTCAGGGCTGCAGGGGCGGCCTTTGCAGCCTTAGCCGCCTCCGCCAAATTCTTCTCCAGCTTAGCATAGTAGGACATCAGACCAGCTCCGGTTAATGCCTCGATCCGGCGGACTCCCGCAGCCACGCCGGACTCGGAGATGATCTTAAAGGCGGATATGGCGCTGGTATTTGACACATGGGTGCCGCCGCAAAGCTCCTTGGAGAAGTCCTCCATACATACCACCCGGACGGTCTCCCCGTATTTCTCACCGAAAAGCGCCATGGCTCCGGTCTTTCTGGCATCCTGAATGCTCATGACCTTGGTCTCAACAGGAAGCGCTGCCGCTATCTGCTCATTTACAATCTCCTCTACCCGCCGGATCTCCTCCGGGGTCATTGCCTCAAAGTGGGAGAAGTCGAAGCGCATATGCTCGGGATTTACCAGGGAGCCCTTCTGCTCCACATGGTTGCCCAACACCTCCTTTAAGGCCTTCTGAAGCAGGTGGGTGGCGCTGTGATTTGCGCAGGTTTCCATACGCTTCTTTGCATCAACAGACAGCTCCGCCTGATCCCCGGTCTTAATCATGCCGTTTATCATATAGCCCACATGGCCGATCTTAGAGCCAGCCAGATGAATAGTTTCTGTTACAACAAACGCACCCCCATCCGTCTTTATCACGCCGGTGTCCCCCACCTGGCCGCCCATGGTTCCATAGAAAGGCGTTTTGTTCGTGATAATGGTGCCTTTTTGTCCGTCAGATAGAGCGTCCACAATCTCCGCCTCCGGGTCGGAAGCATCCGTGGTAAGGGCTGTAACAGTAGCCATATCGGTCAGCTTTTCATAGCCCACAAATTCTGTCTCCAGAGCTGCGTCCAGCTGATCATAAACAGATGCTGCATGTCCTGTCAGGGAGGCATTGCCCACATAGGTTCCTGCGGATTTGCTCTTCGCCTCCTCCTTTGCCTTCTCAAAGCCCTCTGCATCATAGGTGAGGCCCTTCTCCTGCAGGATCTCCCCTGTCAGGTCAATGGGAAAGCCGTAGGTGTCATAGAGTCGGAATGCATCCTGCCCGGATAATACCTTCTCGCCCTTCTTTTCCATCTCCTCCTCCATGCCGGCAAGTATAGCAAGGCCCTGGTCGATGGTATTGTTAAACTGCTGCTCCTCCTTGGCGATGACGCTGAAGATGAAGTCCCGCTTCTCCTCCAGCTCCGGATAGCCGTCCTTGGAGCCCTCAATCACTGTGGAAACCAGCTTTGTCAGAAAAGCGCCCTGAATACCCAGGATTCTTCCGTGACGGCAGGCACGCCGCAGAAGTCTTCTCAGCACATAGCCTCTGCCGCTGTTGCTGGGCATAATACCATCAGAAACCATAAAGGTTACGGAACGAATATGATCCGTCACCACCCGGAGGGACACATCGGTCTGATGATCCACACCGTACTCTTTTCCTGCCAGCTGGCATACATGATCCCGAAGAGCCTTCATGGTGTCAATGTCGAACATGGAATCCACGTCCTGAACCGCGCAGGCCAGGCGCTCAAGGCCCATACCGGTATCAATGTTTTTCTGACTCAGCTCGGTGTAATTGCCATGCCCGTCATTATTAAACTGGGAGAACACATCGTTCCAGATCTCCATATAACGGTCGCAGTCACAGCCAACGGTGCAACCTGGCTTTCCGCAGCCGTATTTCTCACCCCGGTCATAGTAAACCTCGGAGCAGGGGCCGCAGGGACCGGAGCCATGCTCCCAGAAATTGTCTTCCTTTCCAAAACGGAAGATTCGCTCTGGGGGAATGCCGATCTGCTTATTCCAGATATCAAAAGCCTCGTCGTCATCCTGATAAACGCTGGGATACAGACGGTCAGGGTCAAGCCCCACCACCTCTGTGAGAAATTCCCAGGTCCAGGAAATGGCTTCCTTCTTAAAATAGTCCCCGAAGGAGAAATTCCCCAGCATCTCAAAAAATGTTCCGTGGCGGGCGGTCTTGCCCACATTCTCGATATCCCCTGTACGGATACACTTCTGACATGTTGTGACTCTGCGCCTGGGGGGAATCTCCTGCCCTGTGAGATAGGGCTTAAGAGGCGCCATACCGGGATTGATCAAAAGCAGGCTATGATCGTTTTGGGGCACCAGAGAAAAGC
>CALWLH010000082.1 GCA_944381475.1 uncultured Lachnospiraceae bacterium
AAAAATAATAATATTTTATATAATTTTAACGTTAATTATGAAAAAAAAACTCATAAAAATATTGGAATAGATTATAACCCAGAAGGAATCTTCAAGTTCACATATAGAATTAGAAAGAAGAAAAATAAAGATGAAAAGCTATACAAGGTATGTAATAAATATTCGGAATGGAGAGAACATGTAAGAAGTGTTTTACCTATAGCGATAATAAATTATGATGACTTTACACGTTGGCTGTTTGATAAAAAAAGAAAAGCTGAAAATAAGTTGGAAATAGCAAAGATTGCTTTGATACCTATTTATATTGCTCTTCTGTCTGTTGAAGGAAATTTATATGAATTTAATTTTTTAAATATAAACTCTATGGAAATATGTTCTATAGTTGTTTTGTCGTTTTCTGTTGTGATATTATCTTCTATGAAAGAGGATGTTGAATTTTGGGATGATATTATCAAAATTGCAGAGGAAAAAATGATTGAAAGTGTCCAGTAGTATGTCGATATTATTAAAAGTGTAAAGGAAATATATCTTAGAAATGCAATCAAGATACAGAAAATAGATTTTACTGAATATTCTTGTGCGATTTCATCGCACAAGAATATTTACCAATTCACCACTACATCATGCAAAAAGAGAAAAAAATCAGAATAAGGATTATAAAACAATTTTAAGAAAAAGATTTTTTGAAAACCCAGTATAAAACTTGACTTGGCGATGGGATACTTATACAATGAAAACATAAACAAGAAGGAGAGAGTAAAGATGCTTTGTCAGTTTTCATTTGCGAATTATAAGTCTTATAAGTCAGAGACGCCATTTGATTTTCAGGCAACATCAATCCCTGAGTTTTCAGATTCGTTGTTAATAAGTGACAAGGGCAGTGCGCTTTTGCCAGTTGGTGTAATTTATGGACCGAATGGCGGCGGCAAGTCAAATCTTTTGCTTGCGCTTTCCTGTCTGATTTCAACTGTGGTGAAGCCAATTCATGACCTCGAGAAGAGCAGGCAGCAGGTGATTATTCAGCATAAAGTTAGCGGTAAGCCTTTTTTGCTTGATGAGGAATCCAGAACTCTGCCGACAGAATTTAAAATTTATTTTCGGCAGGGAAAGAATGAGTATCGCTACTATCTGGCTCTTCATGATGATGAGATTGTTTCAGAGTCTTTGTATTGGAGAGCAATTGGAGGTAAAAAACAGGTACTGTTTTTGAAAGGGAGTGGTCAGAGATTGTTCTTGGAGCAAAGATCAATAAGATAAGTATCAATCGATCCGTAAATCCTAAAATGCCTTATCTTGCTTTCCTTGCAATCGATTATGACATACCAGTCATTGCGGCGGTTCAAAACTGGTTCGAGTCTTGTATTATTTGCAGTTACGCAAATCCCGTGGTTGATCGTCAGGTCATGATTTCACAGGATGAAAAGGTACAGAAGCGGATTATTCAAGCCCTTAACGATATGGATATTGATATGACGGGATACCGTTTTGATGAAGAAGAGAAGCAGCTGTACACCCAGCGGACAGTGGATGGAAAGCTCTACGAGCTGCGTTTTGATGATGAGTCAGATGGAACAAAGAAGCTGATTGCAGCACTTCCAGTGATTCTTTTGGCACTGCAGGAGGGACGGCTAGTGATCATAGATGAGCTGGATGCAAAGCTCCATCCAAAGCTACTGCGATATGTGATCGCTTTGTTCAAAAATAAGAAACTTAATACAAAGGGAGCACAGCTTTTATTTACGTCTCATGATATGACGAAAATGAAGAATACCGTATTTCGCAGAGATGAAATCTGGTTTGCCGCTGAAAATGAAAATCATGAAAGTGAGCTTTACTCCCTTTATGAAATCCGCCGAGAGGATAACGAACGTGTAAATAGCACAGCCGCATACGATAAGCAGTATTTAGAAGGACGGTATGGCGCAGATCCCTATCTTTCCAATATGTTGACGGGGGCGATTGGGCATGAGATTGCAGCCGGCTCAAAGGAAAAAAACTGAAAGGATGTGAAATTTGTATGGGTGTTTATTTGAATAGTTCAAGTGTATATGGACTTTTTCAAGAAGATTATTCTCTCACATATTATATTGATAAGACTGAAATACTTTCAGAATTAGTTCCTCTGATTGAATTAAAGAAGAACATCATAGAGAAAAGCGGTGAGAATAAGGGTAAGGGACCAAAGTATGTCGCCATTACCAGACCACGCCGATTTGGAAAAACCGTGATGGCCAACATGATTGCCTCCTTTTTTGGAAAGGGTGTGGATAGTCATGAGGAGTTTGACCGGCTCAAGGTTGCAGGACAGCCATGGTACAGGAAACATTTAAATCAGCATAATGTAATTTACATTTCATTTAACAAGATGCCGGATGAAATTGCAAATTATAGTAGTTATATAAGCAGGATTAAAAACTTGCTGATGGATGATTTGAGAATGGCTTATCCAGATGTGAAAATTAGAGAAACAGATGCTGTGTGGGATGTCCTTACAAAAGTTTATGAATATTGCAGCGGCGAAAAGTTCATCTTTGTTCTGGATGAGTGGGATTATATTTATCATCAGGATTTTGCGACAGACGCAGATAAAGAAAGCTTCACCAAATTCCTCAGTAATCTTTTGAAAGACAATGCATATGTTGAGATGGCCTACATGACGGGTATTTTGCCCATAGCCAAATACTCCAGTGGCTCTGAATTAAATATGTTTTGTGAGTATACTATGGTGACGGAAGAAAAATACAGTGCGTTTTTTGGATTTACAGACAGGGAAGTGGATGCGCTGTATGAGCGTTATCTGCAGGAAGTGGGGACGGATAGGAAAGTCACACGTGAAGGCCTTCGCATATGGTATGATGGATACCACACAAAATCTGGTGAGCGTGTTTATAATCCCAGGTCTGTTGTGCTGGCTTTACAAAACAATAATCTGGGAAATTACTGGACCAGCTCCGGCCCATATGATGAGCTGTTTTATTATATTGGAGCAGATGTTGACAGCGTAAAGAATGGTGTTGGCCTTCTGCTTGCAGATATCCCGGTACCGGCTAATGTGCGGGAATATGCAGCCACTTCCATGGAGCTAAAGACAAAGGATGAGATTTTCTCGGCCATGGTGGTTTATGGATTTTTAAATTACGAAAACGGATGTGTTTCCATCCCTAACAAAGAACTCATGGATAAATTTGCGCAGATGGCAGAAAAAGAAGCTTCTCTTGGTACAGTGTATAACCTCACAAGGGAATCCGGACGAATGCTGGCGGCCACAAAGGCAGGGGATACAAAGACCATGGCGGATATCCTGCAGTTTGTACACAACACCGAAAGCCCCACACTTTTATATAATAATGAGGCTGAGCTTGCCTCCATTGTTAAGCTGGTGTATCTTAAAGCACGTGATTTTTACCGCATTGAGCGTGAGGATAAGGCGGGTACCGGATATGTGGATTTTATCTTTTATCCGGTTAAGAAGGATGATGATGCAATAATCATCGAGCTGAAGGTAAATCATACCCCAGAGGAGGCTATAAGACAGATTAAAGAGAAGCAGTATGCGCTGAAGTTTTCAGGGAAGCTGGGCGAGAAGCCGGAGTACACCGGGCGCATCCTTGCCGTGGGAATCGCTTACCATAAGGGCAGGACGAAAAAACATGAGTGCAGGGTAGAGGTGCTTAGGGATAGGGTATAGGCCTTTGCCGATATTCGTAAGGAATACGGCGTATGAGCTATAAGGTAAGACTGACAACAAAAGCCTTGTAATTTCATATGGGCACATACCGGAACAGAGATTTGGGGGGATAATGGGTTTAAGGAAAGAGGTGCGTTTATGAAAATCGTTGATCTGCACGGCATGACAAATATGGAACTTGTCAGTGGAGCAGAAGAATGGTACTGGGCAACAGACTATATCCACGGAGACCTTTATGAGGCGGAGGAGTTATTTCGAAAAGGTCACCCGGTACAGAGCAATCAATTGTATCTTATCCATTATCCAGATGGAGCTGTCTATGAACCCGTACCTCCTGCGGCCGGGCAATATCTTGGTTGTCCAGCGTATGATAATGGAGCTGTGGCGTTGTTAGCGGTAAAATTTGCGGAGGGCATAATCCGTATTCTGCGCTTTACTCCTGAACAGGGGAAAATACAGGAAGTGGTTCGGCTGCCCTTGTCCGCGGTGGAAAACTGTTATAATCTGATGCTTCACACCGCGCCTCTGTCGCTGACCCGACAGCCCAATGACAACACCTTTGAACTTGTCTGGCCGGAGCAGGTGCGTTTCGCTATCGAAGACAGAGAAACACTGAATTTCCGCGATGGTGACAAGCTCTATTTTAATATCTGGCATGAAGAGCCGGACTATCGGGAAGAGACCATAGTGCGTTCTTTGACAGATGGTACGATTCTAGAGCGATTCCCCGGCGTTGTCCGCATTATGCCAAATGGTGAAGCGTGGATTATAAAATAGCATCGGCAAAAGCCATTATAGTCCGCGTCAGATGGGATAAGCGTAAGGTAACCGCTTTTGTCATAGCGGGGCTTTTGGCATATGGGCTGACCAACGCATGCCCGCATAAATTGTAGTTGAATAATAGTGTTGGATTTGGTAGAATGGGTATACCCATTTCGGCAAATCAAAGAGGGCAGACCTTTGATAGGGACATTTATGAATAAGCCCGGGTCAGTATGCCATGCTGCTGTTGTCTCAGAAAGGGTACAAAAAAAGAAAGACGGAAAAGAAAAAATGCTTAGTGTAGTAAAAAAATTTTCCCTTCTGTTTGACAAAACCCAGAAGAAAAAAATTGTCGGTTTATTTATTCTGATGCTGATCGGTGCGGTATTTGAAACCATCGGTGTTTCCCTCATGCTGCCGCTGGTCACAGCCATCATGAATCCAGCCATCATCGAGACCAATGCGGCGGTTGCCTGGGTATGTAATGTCTTTGACCTGCACTCCTACAGAACCTTTGTGGTTCTCTGCATTATAGCATTGATTCTTGTCTATGTGATTAAGGACTCCTTTCTCATTTTCCAGTATAATATGCAGTATCGTTTTGCGTTCAATAACCGCTTTCTGACCCAGAGAAGACTTCTCCACGCATATTTGACAAAAAACTATGAGTTCTTTCTCCATGCCCAGTCAGGGGAAATTTTGCAGATTGTTCAGAGTAATGTGACCGTGACATATAATTTATTCATGACCCTCATGTTCCTTGCCACGGAGAGTATCATATCCCTTGCCCTGATTATCACGGTGTTTGTCGTCAGCCCCATCATGACGGTTTTCATCGCCCTGTCCATGTGCATCGCCATGTTCTTTATTGTTAAGGTGGTTAAGCCCATCCTGAAGCGGGAGGGCGTTTCCCTTCAAAAGAACAGCGCTGCCAGCAACACCTGGCTCATGCAGGCCATTCAGGGAATCAAGGAGGTGAAGGT
The DNA here is from genome assembly GCA_944381475.1 of uncultured Lachnospiraceae bacterium. Classification (GTDB taxonomy): domain Bacteria; phylum Bacillota; class Clostridia; order Lachnospirales; family Lachnospiraceae; genus UBA4292. Next base: position 5,434 of record CALWLH010000082.1, read on the forward strand.
CACCCACACGGAGGATTACTTCGAGAGGAATTACGAGGAAGCGGGAAACAAGGTGATCCGTTCCCAGAGAAGCGAGTCCGTCATCAACAATGTCCCCAGGCTCATTATCGAGATGACCTGCGTCTGTTCTGTTCTTCTGGTCATTGCCATTATGATCATGCTTGGAACGGATATCAACCAGATTATTCCCGCCTTGGGGGTGTTTGCCATGGCCGCGGTGAAGCTGATGCCCAGCGCCAACCGGATCGTGAATGCCATGAATGCCGTCAGCTATCAGGCGCCGGCGCTGGATCTGCTCCTTAAGAATCTGAGCGACGCGGGGGAAGAGGACGGAGACGGCGCCTGGAATACCGGCGCCGGCCAGGCTATCGGGCTGCAAAGCGTAACGATGGATCGCATTTCCTACCACTATCCTGCCAGCGACGAGTGGATCTTTTTGCAGGCTCAGCTGACTGTCAATGAGGGAGAGTCCATCGGTATCGTGGGGGCGTCGGGGGCGGGAAAGACCACGCTGGTGGACATCCTCCTAGGGCTTTTAAAGCCCACTGAGGGACAGGTTCTGGTGAACGGCCAGGATATCAGGCAGGTGTACGGGGACTGGCTGGCCACCATCGGCTATATTCCCCAGACCATCTTCATGCTGGACGGGGACGTCCGGTCAAATGTGGCCTTTGGCCAGAAGCCGGAGGAGATCGATGATGCCCGGGTATGGCAGGCTCTCAGGGCGGCCCAGCTGGAGGACTTTGTAAAGGGCATGGAAAAGGGACTGGATACGGCCATCGGGGAGCGGGGAATCCGCCTGTCCGGGGGACAGCGCCAGAGGATCGGCATTGCCAGAGCCCTGTACAGGGAGCCCAAGCTCCTGATTTTTGACGAGGCCACATCGGCGCTGGACAACGACACGGAGGCAGCCATCATGGAGGCCATCAACACCCTGAAGGGGGAGAAGACCATGATCATCATCGCCCATCGTCTGACCACTATCGAGGGATGTGACCATATCTACCGGGTGAAGGACGGAAAAATATGGAGGGAACGGTAAACAGGCTTTTATTGATGCGGAAAAATACGGAACATGCGGCCGAAAATTCGTTCTTGAATTTACAGGGACTTTACGCCGAATTTACACCTTTTTTAAAATACCTCTTGACGAAAACGCAGATATCATGCTATATTTTTTTCGGTATTAGGGAGTAGTTTGCACTTGGTTGGCCGGGTGTTGTACTGTTCGACATCACGCCGCAGACTGACTGCGGCCGGATTGTACACTGCGAAGAAACGAGACTTATATTGCTTTCTTGTGCATATAAGTCTTATTTTTTGTTACACAGGAATTATAGCCCCGATATACGTGATACAGATAAAAAGAATAAATACGAGGAGAAATCACGCAAATGGATTACGACATTTCCTTTTCATTTTTTATACAGCAGCTGGGAGAGCAGCCCATGCTTCTCATCTCCGTGCTGTTGACTTTGGGTGTGATTTTTGTTAATGGATGGACAGATGCGCCAAACGCCATAGCGACCTGTGTATCGACGCGCTGTATAGACGTGAATAAGGCGATACTCATGGCGGCTGTATGTAATTTCGCAGGTGTAATCGTCATGACCATGGCCAATGCAAAGGTGGCCATGACCATTAAAAATATGGTGAATTTTGGAGGAAATAACCAGGACGCCCTGATTGCTCTTTGCGCTGCCATGGCCGCCATCGTGCTGTGGGCGGTTGGAGCCTGGTATTTTGGTATTCCCACCAGCGAGAGCCATGCGTTGATTGCAGGTTTGACAGGCGCGGCTATTGCGCTTCAGGGAGATCTCTCCGGCGTCAACGGTTCCGAGTGGATGAAGGTGGTATATGGTCTGGTGATTTCTACCGTGATCGGTTTCTTTATGGGCTTTCTGGTCTGTAAGCTCATCTCCATGATCTTTTCCGGTATTGACAGAAAAAAAGCAAATACATTTTTCACAGGCGGTCAGGTAGCGGGCGGCGCAGCCATGGCGTTTGTTCATGGCGCGCAGGATGGTCAGAAGTTCCTGGGAGTTTTGCTGCTGGGCTTTTTCCTTGTGAACGGTATTGATGATACCAGCAGCGCAAGCATTCCTATATGGATGATGATTCTGTGTTCCGTTGTTATGGGCGTGGGCACATCCGTAGGAGGAAAGAAGATTATAAAGTCTGTGGGCATGGATATGGTGAAGCTTGAAAAGTATCAGGGCTTTTCGGCGGATATTGCAGCCTCCATATGTATTTTTTTGTCAACGATTCTGGGTATTCCTGTCAGCACAACCCATGTAAAGACCACATCCATTATGGGCGTGGGCGCGGTAAAGCGCATGTCTGCCATTAACTATAAGGTGGTACAGGAGATGGTTCTTGCCTGGGTTCTGACCTTTCCTGGCTGCGGCTTCATCGGTTTTATTATGGCAAAATTGTTCCTGATTTTGTTCTGATTTATAAATGCTTATATATGAAGGAGAAAGCAGATGAAAAAGAAGAAGGATGATTTTTATTTTAAAAACCTGAATGCCTGTGTGGAATATTCCCACCAGGCGGCTGAATTTTTGAAGGAGACGATCTCAAACTATGATGTTGCCACCATCAAGGAAAAGCTTGAGACCATGCATGAGCTGGAGCAGCAGGCGGATATGAAAAGGCACAAGATGTCCAACGCCTTAAGTCAGGCATTCATCACCCCCATTGAGCGAGAGGATCTCATTGACCTGAGCAACTATCTGGATGATATCACTGATGCGGTGGAGGAGGTGCTCATGCAGATTTATATGCGCGGCATCACAGCCATCAGGCCGGATGTGCTGCCCATGCTGGAGCTTCTGACCAAGTGCATCAATGCTTTGGGGGAGGTGCTGGGCGAGCTGAAGAATTTCAAGCATTCCAAGGTGATTGAGAAGTATATCATTGCCGTTAATGACCTGGAGGAGCAGGGCGACGCGCTGTACATGGAAAACATGCACAGGCTTTATCAGGAGGATGATGTGAGAACCATCCTTGTATGGGAGAATATCTACGAGGGATTGGAAAAATGCATGGACACCTGCGAGCATGCTTCGGAGATTGTTTCCATCGTTATTATGAAAAATTCATAACTAATAGCTTTGTGTCTTCACCTGGTTGGTGGACAGCAGCAAAGCCGGAGGGCTTTTTTGGGAGGGGCCATCTGCAGCTGGTAATGGCAAAGTAAAGCAAGTGTAGTGGCAGAACCCCAGGGTGTTCTGTCACATTTTAATTTGTGGATGGATATGGAGGACAAATCAATGAGGACAGCGATTATTGGACAGCAATTTGATCAGGAGCGGGCTCTGTATAACACACAGGATGCGGATATCATCGACTGTGTGTTTGCGGGTGAGGCGGACGGAGAGTCTGTGCTGAAGGAATCCAGAAATATCGGGCTGAAAAACTGCAGCTTTTCTCTGCGTTATCCCCTGTGGCATGTGAAGGGATTTACCATGGCGGATTCCAAAATGGACGAAAAAACCCGTGCGGCTATCTGGTATGCGGATGACGGAGTGATCACCAACAGCATTCTGGGAGGAATCAAGGCGGTTCGGGAATGCGCCCGGATCCGTCTGGAGCACTGTCAGGTGGAATCGCCGGAGTTTGGGTGGAAGTCCCAGAATATAACCCTTACGGATTCTGCCATCCATTCGGAATATCTGTTTTTAGACAGCAGAGATGTGAAGCTTCAGAATGTGAAGATGAAGGGGAAGTATTCCTTCCAGTACATGGAGAATCTGGAGATCGATCACTGTGAGCTGGACACAAAGGATGCCTTCTGGCACAGCAAAAATGTCACTGTCAGGGACAGCCTTGTTAAAGGGGAATATCTGGGATGGTTTTCTGAAAATCTGACCCTTATTAACTGCAGGATCATCGGCACCCAGCCCTTATGCTACTGCGATAATCTGAAGCTGGTGGACTGCACCATGGAGGATACGGACCTGTCCTTTGAGTATTCGGAGGTGGAGGCGGATATCCATGGGCATGTGATTTCTATAAAGAATCCGAAGAGCGGAAGGATTACGGTTGACAGCGTGGGAGAGGTAATCCGGGAAGATCCGGTCATGGAGTGTACGGGAAAGGTGATTATCCGAAAAGAGGGGAAACAATAAGAATAAGAAGCGGATAAAAGTCCACAATACATAAAAGGATGGAATAGGGCCGCCTGAAATGGAGAGCAGTCATATGCATCTGCTTTAGGAGGAACAATGTGGGTATTATTTGCATTCGGCTCTGCAATATTTGCGGGAGCCACTTCGATTTTAGCAAAATGCGGAATACGTAAAACGGATTCTACGGTGGCCACTGCCATCCGCACCATCGTGGTGCTGTTCTTTTCCTGGCTGATGGTTTTTGTGGTGGGTTCCCAAGGTCAGCTGGGGGCAGTGGAGGGAAAAACCCTGTTGTTTCTGCTTCTCTCAGGATTGGCTACCGGGGCGTCCTGGCTCTGTTATTTCAGGGCTTTACAGCTGGGAGATATCAACAAGGTGGTTCCCATTGACAAATCCAGCACCATTTTGACCATTCTGCTGGCTTTTATCTTTCTGGGTGAAAGGGTCAGCCTGACAGGGGTTTTTGGCGTGCTGCTTATAGGGACGGGAACCTTTCTCATGATAGAAAAGAAGGAAACAGACTCCGGACAAACGGAGGGGAAAGGGTGGATGCTCTACGCCTTTGGATCTGCGGTGTTCGCCAGTCTCACGGCTATTTTGGGTAAGATCGGCATTTCCGGCGTAGAATCAAACCTGGGAACCGCCATCCGCACCGGTGTGGTTCTGATTATGGCCTGGGTAATGGTTTTTGTGACGGGAAAGCAGCACACCCTTCGGGATATCCCCAGAAAGGAGCTAGGCTTTATTTGTCTTTCCGGCCTTGCCACCGGCGCCTCCTGGCTGTGCTACTACAGGGCTTTGCAGGATGGCCTTGCCAGCGTTGTGGTTCCTATTGATAAGCTGAGTATTTTGGTGACAATCGCTTTTTCTTATATGTTCCTGCACGAGCGGCTGTCAAAAAAAGCTGCCCTGGGGCTTGTGCTGATCACGGCAGGAACCCTGGTAATGCTGTTTTAAAGGTATTTTTGAACATGTAAAAAAGAATATCAAAGGAGGAGCCTATGGAGCTTTCAAAATATTTTAAGAGCGTCATTGATATGGACCGGGCCTCTGTTGTCATTTGTAATCTGCGTCACGAAATCATCTATATGAATCCGGCGGCCATGGGCCGCTATGTGAAGTGGGGCGGGGCAGATCTGCTGGGGAAAAATCTTCTAGACTGTCATAATGCCGTATCCCGGGACATGATACATAGGGTGGTGGATTGGTTTGCCGCCGATAGGGAGCATAATATCATCTATACATCCCATAACTCAAAAGAAAACAAGGATGTGTACATGGTGGCTCTCCGGGATGAGAATGGAGACCTGATCGGGTATTACGAGAAGCACGAGTACAGAAACCGGGAGACAGAGGGGTTCTATCAGTTTTCCGATGAATGAGCAAAATACAGAGGATCATTGAAAAAGGGCATGAACATCAGCCTTTATGGCTGGTGTTGGTGCCCTTTTATGCGATAAGCCCATCAAGCGACCGCCATGCTTGCATGAGCGGACATTTGATGGGCAAGTACAGTGAGCAGCTTTGCTGCGAGCTGTGCGACATCGCAAATCGAGTAGGGGGCTCTTTTCCCCTACTCGATAGTTAAAAAAATAAATGATTCGCCCCTTTGGACTTCATTTATTCTGGCCGCTGCCGAAAATGAGGAAAAATAATAAAAATGAGAATTTTATTCTCATAATTCGTTGACAAATGCCGGGTTAAGTGGTTTAATAATGATAAATTTTTTATCATTTAATCTTGTTATGCAGAATAATGAGGAAAGGAAAGAGGTATTAATTATGAGAAAGTATGTAAAAGCTTTGACGGTTCTTTTCACCAGCGCCGTGCTTGCAGGCGCTCTGGGAGCGTGCGGTAACGGCTCCTCCGCTTCTGTTTCAGGGCAGAACGGAACTTCTGAAAACAATGTAACTGAGGCCGCTGAGTCCGGCCTGGAGGGTAAGACCTATACCTTTGAGAGTTACACCGTGGACGGTGAGGACGCCACCGCCTCCATCACCGGTATGTATAAGGAGCAGACCTTCAGCTTTGAGGCTGAGGGCGTCTGCGTGCAGACCATTGTCTGGGCGGATTCGCTGGCAGAGACCATGGGTACGGAGCCGGTGGTTCAGAACGGCACCTATGAGGAGAACGGCGATAAGGTGACTGTGACATTTGAGGTGGAGGGAGAGGACTCCACTGTGATGGAATTTACTGTGGACGGAGATACGCTCCAGCTGATCGAGGAGGGCAGCACCACTGTTTACAAGGTGAAGTAGTTTTTGCGCTCCGGCTGCCCCCGGAGCGCTGATTTGGAAACCGGCCGTTGTTGATCAGCTGTCGGTTTCTCTGCTTTCAAGCATATGATGGAGGAAAATCTATGAGGAAGGAATTGCTGCAGTTTTTATCCTTTGCAAAATTTTTAAAGGACGCCCTGGGCGAGCGTTACCATGTGGCCCTGGTGGATGCAGAGGAACCGGACCGGGAGCTGGCGGTTTCTGAGGGAAGTATTTCGAGAGAGGGAGCCGGAGAGCTGCCTGGGGCAGAAATTTTATCCGACATCCTCAACAGCAGGGAACTGAAAAAGCTGGATTATCTATGCAGCTTTTCCGATACAGAGAAGGATACCCAGGGACAGAAAAATTCCGTGTACTATATCCGGGACGAGGCGGGCAGCATTGCGGGTTTTCTGTGCATTTACGAGAAGCGGGGGGATCTTTACAAGGTCAAGGACGTGTTAGACCAGATCCTGTCCACGGATGAGCAGACGGCAAAGGGCTCTGAGCGCATCGAGGCGGAGGTAAACTCGTTGCTGCGGGAGCGGATTGTGGAGGTACTAGAGCGCCATAGGACGGAAAATAAGAAAATGACCAAGGCGGATAAGATTGACTTCATATCGGAGCTGTTTGAGATGGGTATCTTTCGCATGAAGGGCGCGGCCGCCCAGGTGTCCGAGGTGACGGGGATTTCCCAGGCCAGCATTTACCGGTATCTGGGTGAGATCATAGAAGAATAATCAAGAGAAGAATGGATGTGACGATATGAAGGAACAAGTACCGGATGCAAGCATGGCGGTAAAGGGAGAAAAGGTAAAGGACAGAGGTTTATGGCGGAAGTTTTTCCACCTGATTCGTCTGGCTAAAATCCCCTATATCGGACTTGCAATATATTTTTTAATCAGTCTAAGCACCGTCTATGTGGCTGTCAGGCTGCCCCAGGTGGAAAGTGATGTGTTTACCGGCAATGCAAGCGTGGAGAATATTGCCTGGGTGATAGCGGTAGAGCTTGCCTCGAGCCTGGTGGCGGTGGTGATGATCGCCTCCATGGGGATTATCGGCGGAAGAATCGACCGGAATTTCCGGAATGCCATCTGGCAGAAGATCCTGCGGCTGGAGCCGAAATATTTTGACGGTGTATCTGCAAATTCCCTGTTAAGCCGTATGACAGATGACGCGGAGAGCATGAAGGATTTTATCATGCTGATCCTGTCGGAGATTACAGGCATTACCACCACCGTGGCCACCATCACCGCCATGTCCACTATGAACAAGGGTCTTGCGGTGATTATGGTGATTTTTATCCCGGTATATATTTTTTTCGGCTTTCTGGTGGGACGAATCAAGATGCGCGTCGGAAACAACGTAAAATATAAGATGGCAGGCCTGACGAACTATCTTTCCGGACAGTTGGCCCGGATCACCGTCATCAAGGCATTTAACCGGGAGGCTTACGAGCAGAAACGGGGCGAGGAGGCCATCAGGGACTATTACATAGCCCAGCGCAGGGAGCAGGTTGCGGATTTTCTTCAGTACACCATTGCCTCCGTCATCCACATGGTGCCGGATGTGATCCTTCTTTTGGCAGGCGTCTACATGCTGGAGCGCAATGCCCTGACTCCTGCAGGCTGGATTGTCTTTTACGCCTATGCCAATCAGCTTTTTACCTTCTTTTCGGATAAGATATCCCTGTGGATCAATGTCAAAACCTACCAGGGGCATATGAACCGGCTCTCCGAGCTGTTCTCTGCGCCGGAGGAGGGGATTAAGGCTTATATTCAGGAGGAGGTTTCCTCCGGGGATATAGTATTTGACGGCGTTTCATTTTCCTATGGAGATCAGGCAATCTTTACAGATGCGTCCTTCACATTTCCCAAGAATGCCTTTACGGCCATCTTTGGCCCCAGCGGAACGGGAAAGACGACCATTCTCAAGCTGATCGAACGGATTTATGAGCCCCAGGAGGGACGGATTCTTCAAAATGGTCATGATATCAGGGATTACAAACTGGAAAGCTGGAGGAAGAAGTTTTCCTATGTAAAGCAGGATACACCCATGATATCCGGAACCATCCGCGACAATGTACTCTACGGTGTGGATGAGGAAGTGAGCGATGAGCAGATCATGGAGGCGGCCAGAGAGGTTCGGGCAGAGGGCTTTATCATGGAATGCCCTGGGGGACTGGACTATGAGGTGGGACAGTTTGGCGACAAGCTTTCCGGCGGGCAGAGACAGAAGCTCTCCATTCTCCGTGCCTTCCTGCAGAAGCGGGAATATATTTTGCTGGATGAGCCCACCGCCAGCCTGGATGTGGTTTCCGTCAGGGAGGTGATGGAGTCCATCAGGGAGCTGATTGGAAAGCGCACCATCATCCTGGTGGCCCACGATGACAAGCTGATAAGGGACGCCAGCCACATCATCGTGGTGGAGGATGACGCCCGGGTGTATGAGGGAACCGCCCAGGAGGTAGGCAGGGTCAGCGGATTTTTCCGTGATATCATGCATGCCGGCGGAAAGGAGGACATGGCGTGATGACAAAGAAAAAAGAGAAAATGTTTGGCGGAAAAGAGTCCTCCTGGAAACCGCTGCTGCACATTTATAAAACAGTTCAAATTCCCTGGGCCCTGATCATTTTGGTTGTGCTGCTGTCCTTTGGCAGCCAGTGGGTCAGTGTTCAGCTGGTGGAATATACCTCAAAGATCGATACCGGTACCATGACTGCGGGAAGCTTTATGGTGGGGTATGTGGTCTTTTCCCTCATATCCATTCTGATCGAAAACGGGTATGATTTGGCCAATACTCTGGGAAATGCGAAGATGGCCAGAAATGTTCGGAAAAAGCTTTGGGGAAAAATGCTGCGCTTGCCCGTTTCTACATATGAGAAAGAGGAGCCCCAGCGCCTGGTATCCCGTATCACCAAGGACGCTACCTTTGCATACGGCGCCCTGACATCGGTGATACAGGTGGTAAGCGTGGTTTATGGCCTGGTAATCGCCATGATACCGGTGGTGAAAATTTTTGGCGCCTACGCCTGGATTGTGGCGGTGATCGTTCCGGTGCTGGTGGTCTGCTCCCTTGCGGCAGGGAAAATCCAGTATCGTCTGGATCGGATGATCAACGGGGCTTATTCCAAAATGACTAATTTTTACAGCGAGCGTCTTCCCAATATCACCTATATCAAGACCAACAATATGGAGCGGGAGGAGTACGAGAAGGGGCTGAAGATCAGTGATGAAAAATACAGAGCGGATATCCTCTACAAAATCCTCTTTGCCCTGCAGCTGCCCCTGCAGTCTTTGGCCAACTACATCGGCCTGGTATTCCTTCTGATTACCGCCTCCGCCATGGTGCGGGATGGAAGGATCACCCCAGTGCAGATGAAGGAGCTGATGCTGTACTTTAACATTGTGATGGCGGACGCCACCCTCTTTCTGGGCATTTGGATGAATGTGAAGGCATCCCACGGCGGCTGCGAGAAGATTGGTGAGATCAACGCTGCAAAGGAGGAGGACAGCCAGGGCACGGGATTGGTTTCAGGCCAGGAGGATATCGTCTTTGACCATGTATCCTATGGTTATACGGAAGATAAACTGGTGCTTTCGGATGCAAGCTTTACGATTCCAAAGGGAAAGATCACTGCCATTGTGGGCGAAAACGGAAGCGGTAAATCCACCATTACCCGCCTGTTGGAGCGCTTTGACGAGCCAGCCTCCGGAGAGATCAGAATCGGCGCGCAGAGCCTTAGCGAGCTGGATCTGGGAAGATGGAGACAGCAGCTGGGCTATGTGTTCCAGGGAAATCAGATGATCCAGGGCACTGTCAGGGATAATCTGACCTACGGTGTGATGGGAGACTATTCTGACGAGGAGCTGACGCGCGCCGCAGAGGATGCCCAGGCCTATGCGTTTATCATGGAGAAGGAAGAACAGTTTGAAACCCCCTTGCAGGTTTTTGACACAGAATTTTCCGGCGGACAGCTTCAGCGTCTGGCCATAGCCAGGGCATTTATGAAGAACCCGGATTACCTGATCATGGATGAGGCCACCAACGGTGTCGATCTGATGAAGGAAGTGGAGATTATCTCCTGCATGAAGGAGAAGATGAAGGACAAAACAGTGGTTCTCATCAGCCATAATATGGATCTGGTAAAGGATATGGATCACATTGTGGTGATAAAGGATGGATGCGTGGAGGCGGAGGGAACTCCGGAGGAGGTTTCTAAAGCCAGCGCTACCTACAGGGAATTCCTGGGGAAGGCCGCTTCATAAGCAGCCATTCCTGGAGTCATAATGACGGAGCAAGTGCGTCAGAAAGAGGTGAAAATGACACAGTTAAGATTAAAGTCAACGCTGACGCAGGGCTGGGATTATTCAAGTATTGACATTCGTTCTTTTGCCATTCCCCTGCGTCCGGATATGGACAGATATGCCCGGGATATAAAAAATTTCTGCAAAGCTTTTGCAAAAAAGGAGGAGGCGTTGGATGTTGCAGACCAGGATATGGTTACCCTGTCCTGCTCCTCGGAAAACGGGAAATTTCAAAAGGAGCATATCACAGTTCGTGTGGGGCTGGGGCTTTACTCCCGTGAGCTGGAGAGTCAGTTGACAGGCCTGTCGGTGGGAGAGACGAAAAGCCTGAGGGTTGGCAAGGATTTGGTGGAGGTCACCATCGAAAAAAGCGTCAGGGAGGTTATCCCAGAGCTGACGGATGAGCTGGCGGCAAAAAGCGGCGTCCCTGGAATTCAGACCGCAGAGGATGCCCGCACCTGGTGCCGGTTCAAGCAGTACGACGAGGCGCTGGAGGAGGCCGGGGACGAGGCATTTGCCTATCTGGCGGGAGAAGTTATCAAGCATTCCACCTTTCAGCTGGATGAGGGGGAGCTGGCAGTTTCGGTGGGTATCATTTCAAAGATCATGAACCTGGACTCGCTGGAAAGTCTGAAGGAAGAGTATGAGGAGAATAATACTCCGGAGCAGGGGCTTCACATTTCAGTGGAGGAAATAGGAAAAGATACCTTGATGTCCGCAGCTTATGGTCAGAGTATGATGCAGCTGACAGAGGAGGACTATGAGGCTTATCTTGAAAAGTGCGCCACAGCCCAAAGGGTTTCAGTGGAGGAGATCAGAGATCGGTATCCTCTTACCGAATATCTGATCAACACCTATAACGATCATTTCATCAATACCATGGAGGCCTATGTGTTCAGGAGGCTCAAGGAGCTGGGAGAGGCCATGGCGAAGGATGCAGAATAAGGAAGGAGATTTTTATGATTTCATATGCAGATTACGACACCTACAACGCGCTTTTAAATCAGGGCTTTACCATCGTGGATTTTTATTCCGAGACCTGCGGTCCCTGCAAGGTTTTTTCCAAGATTCTGGAGGAGATTACCTATGATCTGCCCTTTGTCAATATTGTGAAGGTGAATTTGACAAACTTCCCGAAAATTGGCGAGGAAAATGAGATTGACGCAGTGCCCACAGTCTTCTTTGTAAAAGAGGGGCAGATTCTGGAGCGGGTGGTTGGCCTTATGGAGCAGGATGAGGTGATGGAGAAGATCAGCCAGTATTATTACGGATAAGCGGAAGCGAGGTGAAGGGATATGAAATGCATCAGGAGAATGACGCCGGTTCTGGCCGCCCTGTGCAGCGCGCTTTGCATGACCGGCTGCGACTCCTTCTATCAGATGTTTATTGATGAGGAGGACGCCTCTGAGGGGGTCTATTTTGTGGTTTATAATGAGAATTCCTCTGAGGAGGATTTGGCGTCCATACCGGAGGCTTCCTTTATGAAGAGCGACCTGCGGGACAAGATAAAGGAATACGGCCTGTCCTTTGAGGTGACCTTGACCTTCGACCCTGAGACCAGCAACGAGGCGTCCCTGTCCTTTTTCTATTACAAAAACCGGGACAATGTGGATGCGGGCGATTACTGTGAGATCGGCAATTCCTACCTGGGAACCTATGTGATGGAGGGAGATACCATCACCTTTACTTTTGAGCCCGAGGGCTATAACACCGCCTTTTACAATGTGGGATCCGACCTTTCCCAGCTGGAGGATTTTCAGGCCTTCAGCTACGCGGAGGACGGGAGCTGCGGTATTTGGGCCTATGAGTTTTCAAGCTATGAGTACGAGGAGACGGCGGTAATACTGGAGGATGTGATCGAAAACCTTCCCGAGGCTATGGAGATAACCGTTTCCGGAAAGAAAATTCTTTCATGGGAGGCAGTGGAAGAAAATAACTAGAAGCAATTGGCTGGTTGAAGGGGTCTCCTGCAAACCAGCCAATTTATATAACACCGGGGTAAAAGGACGTCATCCATCAGAAACGAGCACGTTCCATCCCCAGTGTATAAAAAAGGAGAATGTATGGTTTATGATTCTGCAATAATCGGCACCGGCCCTGCAGGGCTGTCAGCCGCGCTAAACTTAAAAATACGGGATAAAAATTTTATATGGATTGGAAGCCGGTCCCTGAGCGACAAGGTGTCTAAGGCGGAGTGCATCTCCAACTATCCGGGATTTACCAGGGCGTCCGGCCAGGAGCTGATAGAGGCATTCCAGAAGCAGGTTCAGGAAATGGTGCTGGAAATTCTGGAACAGATGGTCAACTCCATCATGCCCTTATCCGGCCATTACGCTCTGATGGCGGGAAGTGCGTTCTATGAGGCAAAGACCATTATTCTGACAACAGGAATCCTGAATAGGGCCCAGCTGCCAGGGGAGGAGGAGTATCTGGGAAAGGGGGTCAGCTACTGCGCCACCTGTGACGGAGATCTCTACAGAGGAAAAACCATCGGGATACTCTGCAATAATTCCCGGTTTGAGCATGAGGTGAAATATCTTGCGGATCTGGCGGAAAGGGTCTATTATTTTCCCTCCTATAGGGATGTGGCTGTGGATGCTGAAAATATGGAGCGACCCGGTTCCCGGATTTTGGAGATCACCGGGGAGCGGCGGGTCAATGGACTGAAGCTGGCGGACGGCCGGGAGCTGTACGTGGACGGGGTGTTCTGTCTGCGGGATTCTGTGGCCCTCTCCTCCATGCTGCCAAAGCTTGAGACAGCAGATGGGCATATCCTGGTTGACCGCGCCATGGCCACCAACCTTCCGGGAATCTACGCCGCCGGGGACTGCACCGGCCGTCCCTACCAGTACGCCAAGGCGGTGGGAGAGGGCAATGTGGCTGCCCACAGTGTGCTGGAGTATCTGGCGGGGGAAGCGTAGAGCGCTGGGATGATGAAGAACACCGGCGCAAATCGGTATGAATAGCAGGATTGGAAAGAAAGGAACGACTCAGATGAGACAGGGAGAGAAGCTTTACGGCTTTCTTGTAAAGTCGGTGAGGGAGCTGCCGGAGCAGAAGGCAGCGCTGTATGAAATGGAATATGAAAAAAACGGGGCCCGGCTTTTGTGGCTGGACAATGGGGAGGAGAACAAGCTGTTTTCCATCGCCTTTAAAACCCTGCCCTGGAATGATACCGGGGTGTTTCACATCCTGGAGCATTCGGTTTTAGGAGGCTCTGAGAAATACCCGGTGAAGGAGCCCTTTCTGCATATGCTGAAAAGCTCTATGAATACCTTTTTGAACGCCATGACCTTCCCGGATAAGACCCTCTACCCAGTGTCCAGCAGGAATGAGACGGATTTTATGAATCTGGTGGATGTGTATCTGGACGGGGTGTTTCATCCAACCATTTACAGGAGCCCTTTCACATTTTACCAGGAGGGATGGCACTATGAGCTGGAGAGTCCGGAGGCGATGCCGGTCTATAAGGGCGTGGTCTTTAATGAGATGAAGGGGGCCCTTTCCTCCGTGGACGCACGGCTGATGGGGGAGATGAACCGGCTGCTGTTTCCTGACAGCTGTTATCGCTTTGAGTCCGGCGGGAGCCCGGAGCGGATTCCGGATCTGACCTATCAGGAATTTCTTGAGGCCCACAGGGAATACTATCATCCCTCCAATGCAGGGATTTATCTGGATGGCAGCGTGCCCATTGAACGGGTTCTCGCGCTGCTTGATCAATACCTGTCCGGCTATGAGAAATCCGGTCAGGAGCATCGGATTCCTCATCAGGAGCCGGTGAAAGCTGTGGAAAGCACGGGCTTTTATGCCATCGGAGAGGAAGAGGGAACAGAAGAGCAGGTACATATGGCCTTTGGAAAACTTGCCTGCGATTTCTCCGACCGGAAAAAGCTGATGGCGCTGGCGGCCCTTTCCTCCTATCTGACAGGCTCCAACGAGGCGCCTTTAAAGCAGGCCATTCTGCGGGAAGGTCTGGCCCAGGATGCAGCGCTGGTGGTGGTGGATGGAATAGCCCAGCCCATCTGCTATCTGCAAATCTGCAATACGGAGTATGAGCGGCGGGGGAGAATCAAGGAGATTGTCCGGGAGACGGTGAACCGTCTTCTTGCAGAGGGCCTGGACCGGGCAGAGCTGGAGGCCGTAATCAGCCAGTTTGAATTTCAGGCCCATGAGGGGGATGAGCCTAAAGGGCTTGGACGAATGATTTCGGTCTATAATTCCTGGATGTACGGCGGCGACCCAGCCCTCTATCTGGAGCAGGAGGAGCTGTTTAAGGAGCTTCGGAAAGCTCTTGACACGGACTATTATGAGAAGCTGCTGGAGGAAATTCTTCTGGACCAGGAGCATACGGCGGCGGTGTATATGCTGCCTTCTCTGACTAAAAATCAGGAGGAGCTGAGGGCGGAGCAGGAACGTCTGGCAAGGGAACGGTCCTCCTGGTCCAAGGAGGAGCTTCAGGAGATTTTGGAGATGAACCGGGCCTTTGGAGCATGGCAGTCGGAGCCGGATTCTGCAAAGGCCATTGGTTCTCTGCCCGTACTGTCCCTGGAGGAAATTGAGACGGCGCCGGAAACGCTGGGAACTGTTCATAGGAGCCTTCAGGGCGCTCCGGTACTGTTCCACGAAACAAGGCAGGGGGAGGTTATCCATTTTAATCTGTACTTCTCCCTGGCAGATATTCCACAGGAGCATTGGGGAACCGTATCCTTTATGACCAATCTCCTGGGTCTGCTTCCGACGAAGCGCCATTCGGCCTATGAGCTGCAGCGGGAGATGAAGGGCAATATCGGTTTTTTGGATTACAACATAATGGCCTTTTCCGTGCCCTCCCACCCGCAGCGCTGCAGACCCTTCTTTGTGGTGACCTGCAGCGTGCTGAAGGGCAAACTTGACAAGGCGCTGTCACTTCTTCTTGAAATTTTGAGCGAAACCCTGTATGATGGGGAGGAAAGCGTCGGCTTGATGGAGGAGATTCTGATGCAGTGCTGCATGGCTGTCCGTCAGGGACTTCTGGGGGATGGACACCGCTTTGCGCTGATGCGCGCTGCCTCCCATTCCTCCGCTGCCGGAAGGTTTATGGAGCAGGCGGAAGGGTATTCCCTTTACTGCTGGCTGACGGATCTGGCAGAGCATTTTGAAGAGAGGAGCCGGGAGGTTTGCGCCTATGCCAACCAGGTACAGGAACAGATATTTTCTCTGCCCAGGCTGACCCTCAGCGTGACCGGGGACCACATCCCCGATGAATTTGCTCCCCTGCTGGAACAGCTCGACAAACCGGGTGCAGCGGCTGCACCGGAATATATGACCTGTAAGCTGGAGGAGAAGCCTGTAAAGGAGCTTATCCAGATTCCGGCAGGTATTTCCTACTCTGCCAGCGCAGGCTTTCGGGACTCCTATCACTGGAAGTATTCCGGCAGTCTCCGGGTGCTCGCCGGCATCCTCTCCTACGATTATCTGTGGAACCAGGTGAGGGTGAAGGGCGGCGCATATGGAAGCGGCTGTCAGGTGGGCGCCGGGGGCAATGCGGCCTTTTACTCCTACAGGGATCCTGCCCCCCTGGCATCCCTGGAGACTTATAGACATGCCGGGGACTTTGTGGAGAAGCTTTGCCGGGAGGAGACGCCCATTGACAATTACATCATCAGCGCGGTGGCTTCCTCGGAACCCCTTGTTTCCATGAGAGAGGAGGGATTGATGGCAGATACGGATGCGATGTCCGGCATCACCCAGGAGGACCGCGCCCGGATTCGCCAGGAAATGCTCCGCACGAGAAGGGAGGAGCTGGCGGGATGCATACCCCTGCTTCGCGGCATGGCCGAGGGAAATTCTGTGTGCATCGTGGGACAGCCGGATGGGGTAAAGGAATGGGGGGACAACTGGAAGGTGTTTCGCTTGTAGGCGGTCAAAGGCCGCGCGCTCGCGGGCCTATGAACAGAGAGCCCTTGCCCCTTACTATAAAATAAAAAAAGATGGAATGAGAGCGATGAAGGTATGTAAATTTGGCGGTACATCCCTGTGCAATGCGGAACAGTTCAGGAAAGTACAATGGATTGTAAAAAGTGACCCCTCCCGCCGGTATGTGGTGGTATCCGCGCCGGGAAAGCGCTTTCAGGACGATATCAAGATTACCGATCTGCTGTATCATTGCTATGAAAAAGCGGTGAGAGGGGAGGAGACAGAGACGCTTCTTGGAGAAATCTGCAGAAGATTTGACTGGATTATCAGGGATCTGGGATTAAAGCTTACCCTGGATCAGGAGTATGAGCATATCCGGGTCCAATTAAGGGGCGAACCCTCCCGGGATTATATTGCAAGCCGTGGGGAGTATTTCAGCGCCATGATCATGGCAGCCTTTTTGGGCTATGATTTTGTGGATGCAGCGGAGGTGATTCTCTTTAACAGGGACGGCTCCCTGGATTTGGAGGAGACCACCCGCCGCATGGACAAAATACTGCGGGATCATCCCCGGGCCGTGATACCGGGCTTTTACGGGACGGACCCTTGCGGAAGAATTCTTACCTTTTCCCGGGGCGGAGGCGATATCACCGGCGCCCTGGCTGCCAGGAGTGTTTTGGCAGAGGTTTATGAAAACTGGACGGATGTGTCGGGCTTTCTCCTGGCGTCTCCAGAGCTTTTTCCCCATGCAAGAAAGGTGGACCTGATGAGCTACGAGGATCTTTACCGGCTGGGGCGGCTGGGCGCCGCAGTGTTTCACACTGACGCCATTGCGCCGTTAAAGGATACAGGCGTTCCCACCCATATCCGGTGCACCTATATGCCGGAGCAGACGGGAACCATGATCTGCTCCAGTCTTCCTGCGGACTATGAGGAGGAGCCCCATGTCTGCGGCATTGCCGCTGAACGCTCGCCGGGACTATGGGAGCCGGATTCCGGCCAATTCATTCGTCTGCACGTCATCGGGCATCGGCTTTTGCCGCTTCTCTCATCCGCGGCCGATACGCTGAAAAGCGCGGGCATTGTCCCCCTGTCCATCAGTGAGGAGGAAAAGGATCTGGCCTTTGAGGTGAGAAAAGAGCAGACGGCCTCTGCCGCTGCCGCTCTGTATGGGCTGCTGGCAGAAAAATAGCACATGGTGGATAATCTTGATATGTATGAGGAGGTAATCTATGGCGTCCATGACGGAAACCATGCAGCCTACTGCCGGGGTGGAGATATCGGCGGAGAAGGTGCATACAGAGGTGAATGCTTTATTGGATTTTATCAGTGATCACATTCCGGATATGATTCAGTTTGGAGTACGAATTCTGATCGCATTTGTCATTTTTATTGTGGGACGTTTTCTGATCAAGCTGGTCAGAAAGCGGACCCGCGCGGCTTTCGAGCGCAAAAACGCAGATATAGGAGTGACGCAGTTTACGGATTCCTTTTTGAAATTTGCCCTGTATCTGCTGCTGTTTTTAATTGTCGCCACGAATCTGGGTATCGAGCTGTCCTCCATCACAGTGATCTTTGCTTCCGCCGGCGTGGCTATCTCCCTGTCCCTCCAGGAAACCCTGTCCAATTTTATGGGCGGTCTCCTGATTTTGATTATGAAGCCCTTTGCCGTGGGGGATTATATCATCGAGGATACTAACAAGAATGAGGGCACTGTAAAGGAAATCCAGACCTTTTACACGAAGCTCACAACGGTGGACAACCGAACCATCGTCATTCCAAACGGCACCTTGGCTAACAACAGCATGACCAATGTGACCGCCAGAGCGGAGCGCCAGCTGGACCTGCGTGTGGGGATATCCTACAACTCGGATCTGAAAAAGGCCAAGGAGCTGCTGATGCAGATGCTGCGGGATACCCCGGGCATCATTCAGGATGAAAGTCTGAATGTGTTTGTGGACGAGCTGGGGCAGAACGCCGTTGTCCTGGGTATCCGGGCATGGGTCAGGACGGAAGAGTATGGAAATACCCGCTGGAGCCTGCTGGAGAACATCAAGCTCACCTTTGACGCGGAAAACATCGAGATTCCCTACAATCAGCTTATGCTGCATGTGGGAGACGGCCAGGAATGATTCCATTCATGATGCGACAGAGCGTAGGATAAAGTCCAGCCGGGGCTAAGGGATGTGCCAGGATGGACTTTTTATCCTTCATAAACAGTGAAAGCCTTTTTGGCTTTTTGAAAATGCACCCTGCGTCCTATGGCCTCCCCATATACCTTGTTTTTGGAAAGACAAGCCATGTAGTAGGTCACATTTGCCTCCGGGTCCGTGACGGGAATGGTTACCCTTCCGGAAAGTAGATTGTCCGGATCCTCCGCCAGATCCGTGGTAAAGCAGGGGAGGGAGGTGCTGCGGACCAGCTCTGCAAATTCAAAGGCGTCCTTCTGTACGAGAAACCTGGAGGAGGGCATTTTTCTGCGGCACATCCCATCCCAGAAGCCGATTTCTGAGCGGAGAAGAAAGTTAAAGCCGTTGAGCTCTGCGAAGGATAGGGCGGATTTTTGCGCCAGGTCATGGGAAGGAGGGACGCATATGGAGAGGTGCTCCGAGAGGAAAGGGATGCTGACGCCCTGTTCCAGCTCCACCGCTTCCGGAAAGATCCCCAGCTGGCAGACCCCGGAGCGAAGCTCCTCCAGGATGACGGAGGAATCCTTTATGGAGGAGGAGATGGTCATTTCCGGATAGGCCCCGGAGAGGGCGGGAAGGATATACCAAAGAGGGGCCGGCGCACAGGAGCCGACGGCGATGGTGTGCCGCCCTTTATCATAGTCCTGCACCGCCTTTATCGCCTGTTCGGCAGTCTGAAGAACCTTTCTGGCCTGCTCCGCTGCCTTTTTGCCCGTGTCGTTAAGGGCAATCCTGTTTTTTCCCCGGATAAACAGGGAAACCCCAAAGTCCTCCTCCAGCTTCTGCATGGTTCTGGTGATGGTGGGCTGTGAGATGTGAAGCTTTTTTGCAGCTGTGGACAAGGTTCCCTCATCTGCAAACGCAATCAGCTGCTCCAGTTCATATAAATTCAGCATGGTCCGCCTCCGGTTTCATAGTTCGATTGTTCATTCCCGTTTCCTGGGAAAAGTCTTCAGATGGAACAGGTATTACAGATTTAGTATTCATTGGACGAATAGCAGATTTCTATATTACTATTGTACTTTTTCTTTAAAGTAGTGTACAATGAAACCATCAAAAATGCAACACAAAAAAATCTGAATAGCAGGAGGAAACAACTATGGAATATGTAACGCTGAACAATGGAGTAAAGATGCCCATGCTGGGCTACGGTGTATACCAGACCCCGCCCCAGGAAACGGAGCGCTGCGTGCTGGACGCCATCAGCGTTGGCTACAGAAGTATCGACACCGCTCAGGCCTATGGAAACGAGGAGGGGGTGGGCAATGCCCTTGTAAAGAGCGGACTTCCCAGAGAGGAATTCTTCATCACCACCAAGGTGTGGATTACAAACGCAGGCTATGAAAAGGCAAAGGCTTCCATTCAGGAGTCCTTAAAGAAGCTGCAGACCTCCTACATTGACCTGCTGCTCATCCATCAGCCCTTTGGGGATTACTATGGAACCTACCGGGCCATGGAGGAGGCTTATAGGGAGGGAAAGGTCAGAGCCATCGGCGTTTCCAATTTCTATCCGGATCGCTTTCTGGATATCCACCACTTCGCCGAGATCAAGCCTGCGGTAAACCAGGTGGAAACCCATGTGTTCCAGCAGCAAAAAATTGCCAAGGAGTATTTAAAGAAGAACGGTGTGCAGATCGAGTCCTGGGGGCCCTTTGCGGAGGGGAAGAAGGACTTCTTCAACAACCCGGTATTAAAGGAGATCGGCGCAGGATATGGTAAGTCTGTGGCGCAGACCGCTCTGCGCTTCCTCATCCAGAGCGGCGTGGTTGTGATTCCTAAGTCCACCCACAAGGAGAGAATGGAGGAGAATTTCAATGTGTTCGACTTTTCCCTCACTGCCGATGAGATGGCAAAAATTGAAGCCTTAGACGGCGGCGAGAGCCTGTTCTTCTCTCACTATGACCCTCAGACCGTGGAGTGGTTCATGACCCTGGTATAATTTTACAACTATTTCTTTTCCTCACCATTTTATTCCTGAAGGGGCTGTGAAAAAATGAGATATCATTTCTTCACAGCCCCAATCTTTTAGAATAGTGAATCCACGCTCTTTATTATATCGTCACCTTCACATATCGCACAGACAGTATAAATAATTATTTACTTACTATATATCATTCTTCTGGTACAGAAAATTTGCCAGCTTCTCTGATATTTACCGTATCCTCTTTTCCGGCGATACGGAAAATTTGTCAGTTTCTCTGATATTTACCGTATCCTCTTTTCCGTCGATACGGAAAATTTGTCAGCTTCTCTGATATTTACCGTATCCGCTCTTTTGACGATACGGAAAAAATGCCAGCTTCTCTGGTATTTACCGTATCCTCTTTTCCGTCGATACGGAAAATTTGCCAGCTTCTCTGATATTTACCGTATCCGCTCTTTTGACGATACGGAAAATTTGCCAGCTTCTCTGATATTTACCGTATCCGCTCTTTTGACGATACGGAAAAATTGCCAGCTTCTCTGACATTTACCGTAGCCACTCCTTTGACGATCCGGTGCTGACATTTGACGGTTTTATGGAGGAAATTGATTTGGAGAAATATCGGAAAGGGATCCCGTAACACTATACCGGAAGGCTCAGATATAACCCGGTCAGCATCTGTATATCGACGGTACCAAGTTTGAGGCGGATGCAAGCAAATATTCCTGGGTATGGAAAAAGGCAACTGAAAAGTCGGTACAAGGGGATCCTCCGAAGAAGGATTGACGCCGTCACTTTTCTTCAGAAAGATGTGGAAAGAACCCGCCCTCTGTGCTAAAATATGCAAAAATCCGAAAGCTGGATTTTGAAGTATGATGCGGGAGGCGCCAGATGTATAAGATACTGATTGTTGAGGATGACGCAGGAATAGCCCAGGGAATTCTGGAACGGGTGGAAAGCTGGGGGCTGTCCGCCAGATGCGTGAGGGATTTTAGAAATGTTCTTTCAGAATTTGCCCAGTACGATCCCCATCTGGTCCTGATGGATATCGCCCTGCCCTTCTATAACGGATATCACTGGTGCAGTGAGATTCGAAGAGTCTCAAAGGTTCCCATTATTTTTATCTCCTCCGCATCGGATAATATGAATATAGTGATGGCCATGAACATGGGCGGGGATGATTTTATCGCCAAGCCCTTTGACGGAAGCGTGCTCATCGCCAAGATCCAGGCCATGCTGCGGCGGAGCTACGACTTTTCCGGCCATGTGCCGGTGCTGGAGCACCGGGGCGCGCTGCTAAACACCGGGGACGCCACCCTGACCTATCAGGAGCAATCCATTGAACTGACAAAAAACGAGTACCGCATTTTGCTGACCCTGATGGAAAATAAGGGCCGGGTGGTAAGCCGGGAGAGGCTGATGGAGCGGCTCTGGGAGACGGACAGCTTTGTGGACGACAACACCCTCACAGTCAATGTGAACCGGCTGAGAAAAAAGCTGGAGGGGGCAGGTCTAAGGGATTTTATCGCCACGAAAATCGGGGCGGGCTATATGATTGCGGAGGCGTCCGGAGAGGAGTAGGAGATGGGATTTTTAACTGCATACCTGAAACAGCGCAGAAAGGGTATCGGGGTATTGTGTCTGTTTTGCCTGATTTTCTTTGCCATCTTTGGGCTGTACCGTCTGCCTCTGGAGGCGGTGCTGTACCCTGCCCTGGTGTGCGTTGTTCTTGGCGTCATTTTTTTGATCTGGGATTTCTACAGAGCAAGGAACAAACACCTGCAGCTTCAGAAGATGAAAAAGCTGTCCCCGCCTGTCATGGATACGTTCCCTCCTGCCCGCACTCTGGAGGATGAGGATTATCAGCAGATCATCCAGTCTCTCTGTCAGGCGTACCGGGAGATGGAGGATGGCATGAAGCTTCGTTACTCGGAGATGATGGATTACTATGCCATTTGGGCCCATCAGATCAAGACCCCCATCGCCTCCATGCGCCTGAACCTGGAAAATGAGGATTCGCCCCTGGCGGCAAGAATTTTAGATGACCTTTTTCGGATTGAACAGTATGTGGAGATGGTGCTGATGTTCTTGCGTCTGGATTCGGACACCACCGATTATGTGCTCCGGGAATATGATCTGGATCATATTGTAAGGGGGGCGGTGAAGAAATTTGCCGGCCAGTTTATAAGGGGAAAGATTCGCCTGGAATACAGGCCCTTTAATACCAGGGTGCTGACAGACGAAAAATGGCTGTCCTTTGTCATTGAGCAGGTTCTGTCCAACGCTCTGAAGTATACGCCTTCCGGCTCCATCGCCATCCGTCTGGAGGAGCCGAAAACCCTGTGTATCCGGGATACGGGAATCGGCATTGCCCCGGAGGATCTGCCGCGGATATTTGAGAAGGGCTACACGGGGTACAACGGCAGAAGCGATAAGAAGGCCAGCGGCATCGGGCTCTATCTGTGCAGACGGATCTGCCGGAACCTGGGACATGATATTACTGCGGACTCTGCTCCGGACAGGGGCACCGAGATCCGGATTGTTCTGGAACATCGAAGGCTGGAGGTGGAATAACAAATCCGCTTCTTACAAAAATGTAAGATTGCCAAGGGGAAATGTAAGCCGATTCGATGGCGATGCATTTCCCTTTTTGATAGGATGATATCAGGTCAAGGGAAGGAAAATCCGGTGCGAGGGTGCTTGCAGGAGGATTTTTGACATTGACGCAAACACTGGATATCTTAAAAAGATCGGAGGAATACAATGAGCATATTGGAAGTCAATGGATTGAAAAAGATTTATACCACCCGGTTTGGCGGCGCAAAGGTGGAGGCGCTGAAAAACGTCTCCTTCAGCGTGGAGGAAGGGGAGTATGTGGCCATCATGGGAGAATCCGGTTCCGGAAAGACCACTCTCCTAAATATTCTGGCAGCGCTGGATAAACCTACGGGAGGTGTGGTCAGCCTGGATGGGAGAGAGTTGTCCAAAATCAAGGACTCGGAGATTTCCGCCTTTCGCCGGGATCATCTGGGCTTTGTATTTCAGGATTTCAACCTGCTAGATACCTTCTCTCTGGAGGATAACATCTATCTTCCCCTGGTTCTGGCAGGAAAGGGTTACAGGGAGATGAGGGACCGGCTGACGCCCATCGCAGCCCAGCTGGGGATTGCAGATATTCTGAAAAAGTATCCCTATGAGGTATCCGGCGGCCAAAAGCAGCGGGCGGCGGTGGCCAGGGCGCTGATCACCAATCCCAGGCTGATTCTGGCGGACGAGCCCACGGGAGCGCTGGATTCAAAGGCCACGGATGAACTGTTATACCTTTTCGGGGAGATCAATCGCAGCGGGCAGACCATCCTGATGGTGACCCATTCGGTAAAGGCTGCCAGCCATGCAGGCCGTGTGCTGTTCATCAAGGACGGGGAGGTATTCCATCAGATTTACCGGGGAAACAGCGCCAACCAGGAGATGTATCAGAAGATATCGGACACCCTCACCGTCCTGACAACGGGAGAGGGCAGGAACGAAGGGGAAGCCAGGTTTTAGAAAGGGAGGCTGTGATGGAAAAGCTCATTACCGGAACTGGATTTGCTGTCATCGGTTTGCTGACTGTGCCCACGGTGATATTGATTGCGCTGATCATCATGGTACAGGGAATGACGGATAATATGTTGATATTGATGAAAAAACTGAAATTATTGACTGAGAGGTATTGAAGCATGATAAAAAAACTTTATCCCAAGCTTGCTTTTACAAGCATGAGGAAAAATAAAAAGCTGTATCTGCCCTATATTCTGACCTGCATCGGCATGGTCATGATGTTTTATATCGTGGCATTTTTATATGACTGCTCCTGGGTGCAGGAGGTGCGGGGCGGAGCGCTGCTGCGTACAATTCTTTCCCTGGGCCGGGGCGTCATAGGCGTATTTTCACTGATCTTTCTGTTTTACACCAGCGCCTTTTTGTCCCGCAGAAGAAAGATGGAATTTGGCCTCTACAATATCCTGGGAATGGATAAGGGCAATATCGCCCGGGTATTGTTCTGGGAGACGGTGATGACCGGAGGTATTTCCTTGGCAGCAGGGTTGGCTGCGGGAATCCTGCTTTCAAAATTTGCAGAGCTGGGGCTGCTAAATCTGCTTCACAGGCCGGTAACCTACGCCCTGACAGTTCCTTTGGATGTGGTCGCTCTGACGGCAGCCCTGTTTGCCCTGATTGATCTGCTGATCTTTTTAAATACTCTGCGCCAGCTGCGCATAACCAATACCATCGACCTTCTGCACAGCGAGCATGCGGGGGAGAAGCCCCCGAAGGCCAACTGGCTGGTGGCTCTATTAGGGGTGGCGGCTCTGGGGTGGGCCTACTATACGGCCCTGTCCATTGACAATCCCATCAGTGCCTTTGTGATGTTCTTTCTGGCGGTGCTCATGGTGATTGTTGGAACCTACCTGCTCTTTGTGGCGGGTTCGGTGGCCATCTGTAAAATATTGCAGAAAAACAAAAGGTATTACTATAATCCCAGGCATTTCGTCTTTGTCTCCTCCATGTCCTACCGCATGAAGCGCAACGGGGCGGGACTTGCCTCCATCTGTATCTTAAGCACCATGGTGCTGGTGATGTTTTCCGCCACCACCTGTCTTTATGTAGGAGAGGAGGACATCATAAGGAACCGCTATCCCAGAAATAGCACCATGACCCTGGAGATGAAGGATCTGGCTTCCATGGGAGCAGAACAGGCGGCAGAGCTCAAGAATCTTGCGGCGAAGGCAGCGGCGGAGAGTCAGGCAGAGCCGGAAAATATCCTGGAGTACCGGGCGGCGGGGATCGCCGGTTTTCTGACGGATGCCTATGTCGAGACGGATGTGAGTGCGGTGAGCGGGGTGTCCCTTTCCGATTACTCCCAGGTGTATCAGATATACATCATGTCCCTGGAGGAATATAACCGGCTGACCGGGGAAAAAGAGGCGCTTTCCCCTGGGGAGACTCTGCTTTGCACCACAGAATCCGGGTATGACCAGGATACGATTCGGGTGGGAGACGCAAAGGAGCTGGTTATAACGAAGGTGATACCGAAGTTTTGCTTTGAAGGGATGGATGCGCAGGTTTTTCCCACCATTGTGATCTGTGTTCCGGATTTTGCGGAGTATGTGACGCCCCTTCTGGAATCCGATGGGGAGGACGCGGCGGCACTCATGTGGTATTACGCCTTTGACCTGGAGGGGGATGATCCTACCCACATGGAAATTACAAACCGGATTAAGGCGTCCCTGCAGACCCTAAAGGAGGATGGAGAAGCTGTGGCAGATTTTCAGTGCGGCTGTGGGGCGGAGTCCCGTTCCTCCCTCTATACCATGAACGGGGGACTGTTTTTTCTGGCCATCCTGCTGGGAACCGTATTTCTGGCCGCCACAGTGATTATCATCTACTACAAGCAGATTTCCGAGGGCTTTGAGGATCAGTCCAGGTTTGGAATTATGCAGAAGGTGGGGATGACCAGAAAGGATATCCGGAAGAATATCAACTCCCAGATGCTCACGGTATTTTTTCTGCCCATTTTGGCCGCGGGACTGCATCTGGTCTTTGCCTTCCCCTTTCTGTATAAGATTCTGCTGATGTTTGGTATGAACAACCGGCCCCTTCTGGTGCTGGCCACGGCCATCAGCTTCGGTGTGTTTGCCCTGTTTTACTCCCTGGTGTACCGCATTACCTCAAACGCTTACTACGATATTGTCAGCAACAGCTAGGAGGGGCCGTCAGATCATCCGGATGGGCGCGATATGAATCGGTTCTTGACGCAAAGAGGGATGATTCGTATAATAAACCTTGTATCGCTGTGGTACAATTATCATTGATAAGGGAAAAATAAGTTTGAAAGTAAACTTTCAAATCTACCATGATGACGCGGCCAGCGCGTCAGAAAGAGGAAATCATGCAGAATATATTGCTGGTGGAGGATGACCAACAGATTTTAGAGCATTTGACCAGGCTGCTTTTGGAGGAGGGCTTTGGGGTGGACACAGCCCCCACCCAGAGGGAGGCTCTGAGAAAGATCGGCGCAGCCTCCTATGACCTGGTGCTTTTGGATGTGTCCCTGCCCGACGGCAGCGGCTTTGCGGTGTGCGCCGCCATCCGCGACCAGACGGATACCCCGGTGATTTTTTTGACCGCCTCCGGGGATGAGTACAGCGTGGTGGCGGGACTGGATATGGGGGCGGAGGATTACATTGCCAAGCCCTTCAGGCCCAGGGAGCTGGTGTCCAGGATTAAAAATGTGCTGAGGCGCCGCGCGAAGGGGCGGCGGGTGCTGTCCTGCGGCTCTCTCACCCTGAACCCGGACACGGGAATCGTCATGCAGGGGGGCAGGGAGGTCTCTCTTTCCGCCCTGGAATACCGTCTGCTGCTGGTGCTTTTGCAGAATCAGGGCACCATCCTCACCCGCTCCCAGCTTTTGGAGGAAATCTGGGACGCCTCTGGGGAATATGTGAATGACAATACCCTGACGGTCTACATCAAAAGGCTGCGGGAAAAAATCGAGGAGGCTCCCCAAAGTCCACGGCTTCTTCACACCATCAGAGGGCTGGGATACCGAATGGAGGAACAGAAGTGAACCTGGAATACAGACGTCTCGCGTCAGGATACCTGGTCATCCTGACATTTTGTCTTGGAGCGGCAGCCTTTATGGGATGGGAAGCCGCCTGTCTGGCCGCAGCCGCTGCCACAGCGATGACGGCGCTGTGTTTAACGGAACTTCGCCGCAGAAACCGCGCCATCGACGGGTTGTGTGAAAAGCTGGACCGGATTTTGTTTCAGGATGAAGCCTGGGATTTTTCCAGCTATCAGGAGGGAGAGCTGTCCATTTTGCAGGACAAGGTGCAGAAACTCACCATTCGTCTCCGGGAGCAGGCGGATCTCCTGAAGAAGGAAAAGCAGCTTCAGGAGCAGATGATGACGGACATTTCCCACCAGCTAAAGACGCCCCTCACCTCCATGAATCTGATCCTCACAAGGCTTAGAAAGGAACAGCTTTCAAGGGAGGAGCAGAGAAAATACCTCTTCGAGCTGGAGCAGCTGGCGGGCAGGATTGATGATCTCATTGTGACGCTTCTGAAAATGGCCAAGCTGGATTCCGGCACGGCCATCATGAAGCAGGAGCCGGTACAAATTTCCTCCATGCTGAAAAGGGCTTTGGAGCCCCTGGAGATTTCTATGGATCTGCGGGGAATCTCCTGTGATCTTTCGGGGGATGAATCTGCCTCCTATCAGGGAGATATGGAATGGAGCGGGGAGGCATTTTTAAATATCCTCAAAAACTCCATGGAGCATATGTCCCCAGGGGGAAAAATTGCCGTCAGCTTTATAGAAAACGAGATTTATTCTGAGATCGAGATCAGGGATCAGGGCAGCGGGATGCCGGAGGAGGAGCTGCCCCACCTGTTTGACCGGTTTTACCGGGGAAAGGATGCCAGGCATACAGGCTTTGGCATCGGTCTTTCCTTCGCAAGAATGGTGATTCAGCAGCAGAACGGCACCATCAAGGCCAGGAACCTCCCGGAGGGCGGGATGGGCTTTACGGTGCGGTTTTACAGGGAACCTGGGTGACAGAATTGTCACTGAAAAGTCAGCGCCATGTCATTTGAGAGCTGTATACTGCACTTTGCAACAGGGGCAGCGTACAGCTCTTGTCATTGTACTAAGGGAGCGTCCGGCGGATAGAATGAATTTGGGATCTCATCATAAACCCTGCCCCGGGAAAGGAGAAATTTATGGAAATATTGCGTGCGGAACATATCTGCAAATCCTACGGAGCTGGGGAAAACCAGGTGAAGGCTCTGGATGATGTGTCATTCTCCGTGGAAAAGGGGGAGTTCGTGTCCATCATCGGCACCTCCGGCTCCGGGAAATCCACACTGCTTCACATCTTAGGAGGGGTGGATCGTCCCACCAGCGGCCATGTCTATATGGACGGACAGGATGTGTACAGCCAGAGCGATGAACAGCTGGCCATCTTTCGCAGAAGGCAGGTGGGGCTGATTTACCAGTTTTATAACCTGATTCCGGTGTTAAATGTGATAGAGAACATGACCCTGCCGGTGCTCCTTGACGGGAAGCGGGTGAACAAGGCGCACCTGTCAGAGCTTCTGGAGATCCTGAAGCTAAAAGGCCGGGAAAAGCATCTGCCAAATCAGCTTTCCGGGGGACAGCAGCAGAGGGTGTCCATCGGCAGGGCCCTGATGAATGCCCCGGCGGTGGTGCTGGCGGACGAGCCCACGGGAAATTTGGATTCAAAGAACAGCCAGGAGATCCTGGAGCTGTTAAAGCTGTCAAACAGGCAGTTTCACCAGACACTGATCCTCATCACCCATGATGAGAACATTGCCCTGCAGGCGGATCACATCATCCGTATCGAGGACGGAAAAATAGTCAGAGATGAGGTGATCCGGTCATGAAGATTCTTTTTCAATACACCAAGAGGGTTCTGACGGCCAACAAGGGAAGAACCCTGGTGACCATTGGCGGCATTATACTGTCCTTCGCCCTGTTTACCGCCATTCTGACCTCCCTCTCCAGCGGTCTCCAGTTTATGATCGACTATGTGCTGGAAAATGACGGAGAGTGGCATGGACTGATCTATCAGTGTACCCAGGAGGATATCAGCCTCCTTCAGGACAGCGAAGAAGTGGACGGATATGTGTCCCTGGAGAATCAGGGGGTTGCGGAATTTGACTGGGTTTATTCCGAATCAAAGCCCTATATCTATGTGGCGGGGATGGATGAGGCTTACCGGGAAAAGATGCCCTTTGCCCTGGTGACGGGCCGTCTGCCGGAAAATGAGAATGAGATTCTGCTGCCGGATGATTTTGAAAACTCCGGTGTGAGCTATCAGCTGGGGGATGAGATCACCCTGGAGCTGGGGGAGCGCTTCCTATCGGATGGAACCCATATTCCCCACTCCAGCATACTTCAGGGAGATCAGGAGGAAATTCGCGGCATAGTTTCCCGTAAGCTTACAGTGGTGGGAGTATATGACGAGGGACCTTCCTATCGGAATGGCGCCTGCTATCAGTTTCTGACGGTCAAGACCGGAACGTATACAGAGGATGTATTTTTTACTCTCAAGGATTTTAACGATACCGAGGAATTTCTTCAGAAGTATTTTTCCGATCATGCCAGTATTCCTAACTATGAGCTGATGCGTTACCTGGGCACCTCGGCGGAGTCCTCCATCAAGAGGATGGGCATGGGAATGGCAGGGATTCTGTGTGTGATCGTGGCCTTTGCCTGTACGTCCCTGATCTACAATGCATTTTCCATTTCTTTAGGAGAGCGCACCAGGCAGTTTGGCCTCTTAAAGTCCATTGGGGCCACGAAAAGGCAGATTCGGTGGATGGTGCTGTTTGAGGCGGGACTGCTCAGCGCTGTTTCCATTCCCTTGGGGTTGCTCCTAGGGTGTCTCGGCACCTTTGCCTGTCTGAACTATCTCCAATCCTACTTTCTGACCCTCCAGTCGGGAGCAGTCGCCCCTGTAACAATCCGTTTTTACACGGAGCCTTTATATCTTGTGGGGGCAGTTTTCGTGGGCTTTATCACGGTGTTTATCTCTGCTCTGATTCCCGCCATGCGGGCAAACCGGCTGTCGCCCCTGGAGGCCATACGCCAGACGGCGGATATCCGGCTCAAATCCAGACAGGTACGGGGAAACGGCTTGTGGGGAAAGCTGTTTGGGGCTGGGGGAATGCTGGCCTACAAAAACCAGAAGAGAAACAAAAAGCCCTACCGGACCATCATTTTTTCCATTGCCACAAGCCTGATCTTGTTTATCGGAGGCGGGGGACTGGTGTTCTACACCCAGAAGGCCATGGAGGTGACTGTGGACGTGAGAAGCTACGATTTTCTCCTGTCCTACAACCGGCCCTTCTCTGAGGAGGAGTATGCGCAGGTAAAGGCGGCGCTTTGGGAGGAGCCCAGTATATCCGAAGCTACTCAGGTGGTATCCTGCTATTCCTTGGAGCTGATTCTTTCTGACCAGGAGCTCCTTGCTGAGAATGGCGCATACTATGCAAATGGCAGAGACACCCTGACTGCCCGTATCCAGTTTGTCCAGGAGGAGGCATACGAGAAGTATCTGACAGAGCTGGGGCTTAGTCTGGAGGAATATCTGTACGGGGAGACGCCCAAAGCCCTGGTGATGAATGATGTGTCTGGAACCGGTATGGTGAGTCAGGGCGGCGGCTATGAGGAGCGGCGTTACGGGGGAGCGTGCTTTAAGAATGGGGACCTGAGTCAGGTGGTTTTGCGGGCGTCAAATGGAAGCGTACTGCCCTATGAGATTGGCGAAGCAATTCCTCTTTCTGATTTTCCCTACTGGGTAGAACGGGGAGAACTGACGCTTCTTCTGCCCATGAAGGAGTATGAGGCGTATGGAACGCTTGCGGGAAGCGGTTATCTGCAAAACCAGGTGATGATTTTCAGCAATGCCCCGGAGGAAACGAAGCAAAGGCTGACTGCGATGAAAAGGGGCGGAGCGCTGCCTGCCTATGTGGGAGAGTACAGCGTATTTTATCCGGGAATTATTGACGTACAGGAGGATCTGAAATACGAGCAGGCAATAGCTTCCATCTTTCAGGTATTTGTCATGTGCTTTGTGGTGCTGATCTGCCTGATTTCCATCGCTAACATCACGAATACCATCACCACCTCCGTGAGACTGCGAACCCGGGAGTTTGCCATGTTAAAATCCATTGGCATCAGCAGGAGCACCCTGATCCGCATGATCACCCTGGAAAATACCAGCTATATCTTAAAGGCTCTGGTGATCGGCGGCCTGCTTGCCCTGGGGTTCAATTATCTGGCCTACACCTACATGAGCGAGGCGGTTATGGCCTCCGTAAGCCTCCCCTGGGGATATTACGGGGCTGCAGCCGCGGGCCTGACGGGTATCGGACTGTTTTCAGTGCTGTACACCTACGGAAAGACCCGGAAGGGGAATATCTGCGAGGAGCTGCGCAACGAGGTGCTCTAGCGTATTCTGCCAGCATGACGCGGCCAGCGCGTCAGAAAAAGGTAAGTTTGATTCGGGACATTTTCCCTAAAATATTTACGAATAAATATTGAAAAATACTTGGAAAAACATTATAATCATCATGGGAAATAAGATGAGATGTGGGGATAGGGGTTGATGGAAAGACTGCGTATTGCCTTATGTGATGATAATATGTTTTTTTTAGAGAGCTTTAAGTCCAAGCTTGAAGCAGAGCTTTCGGCTTTGCAGACAGAGGCGTTGATAACCATCTTCCACAGCGGAAGATTGTTCCTTGATCAGCTTTCAGAATATGATGCCGCTTTTCTGGATATTGATATGCCGGGCTTTGACGGCCTGCGTGTGGCGGAAAGCGTAAACCGAATAAATCCCATCCCCATCATATTTTTGACTGCTTTTGAAGAATTGGTATATTATTCCATCCGCTTCCGCCCCTTCAGGTTTATCCGAAAAACTCATATAAAAGAGGAGCTGGGGGAGGCGGTGCGGGCTTTGATGGTTTATTTTCAGAGTGGGGAGCGGAATGAGGTTGTTCGTTTTCGCACCAATCATGGGGAAATGGAATGCTTTTCCTAGGATATCCTCTATGCAGAAATATTCGGGCACTGGCTTAAGGTACATATGGTGAATACGGAGGTCATTGAATGCTACGGGAGCCTCAAAAATTATGAGAAGCAATTGGAACGGCTGAACTTTGTCAGATGCCACAAGAGCTACCTTGTGAACTGCCGTTATATCCGCTCCATGTCCGGGAAAGAGGTGAAGCTGGATAATGGTGTGTTGATACCATTGAGCAAATATAAAAAGGACGCCGTTAAAGAACAGTATCAGACCTATCTGAGGACATTGCCATGATGAGGCTTTTTATGGAAGCGGCGGCCGCTCTTACAGAATCCGGGATTGCTGTTGGCTTTTTTTCCCGGTGGCTGCCCTTAAAGAAACAAAGAACAGGCACCTGCATATACAGCACATTTTTTCTGCTGCTGATCCTGGAGAATATGGCGCTGAGACAAAAAGAAGGCACTGCGAATCTGTCGGTGGCGGCATGGATGCTATTGGTTTTTGCCTATGCAATGATATTCCAGCAGGGAAGAATATACGAAAAGATTTCAGAGGCATTCATGCCCCCGATGACCATGCTGCCCATCAATATGATTGTGCTGTATCTGATGTCCATCATATCGGGCGAATCTATTGAAGCGCTGACCCATACAGGAGGATGCCTGCGCTTTCTGGTGCTCTTTTTTACAAAATTTTTGTTACATGAAATGTCCTGTTATTCCCGCCGCTTATAAATTTATTAGCGGCGGGAATATGTGAAAACGGGGAGGAGTGGTCAGTTGAAAAAGGCAAAGAAAGCAATCACAGTAATTTTAAGCATGTTATTGATAATTTCGGCGGCATTGCTGGTTTATTTTCAGACCAGAAGCCCACTGGAGAAGGCGGTCCGCTCCTGTCTGGATGTCTATTATCCCTTTTGGTGGCTGTCATCTGTTAAAGAGGATGCGGAGGAGAAAAAAATAGATATCCGTTTTACCTACAAGGAAGATATGCGTACCCTGGAGGAGCGCAGATACAGCATGAAGGAGATATATGAAGCTGTAGCTGATGTTTTGCTGAAAAATGAGGAGAGCTCCTATCAGGATTACAGTGTAGACATTTTGTTTGACGATACACCAAAAAGGTTTGGTATCAGAAACATCACGGCTGACGGGCAGAGCTTGGGAATATACGAATATTATATACCCATGCAATTAAAAAAGATAGCTGAGTATTTTCCAGAAGCAAGAGTGCTGGAAATGGATATGACTCATTATGATGATATTCAGGAGATTTCTGGCTTCTCAGAACTAGAATATGTGGAATTTCGCTGCTATCTGTCAGAGGAGGAGAAGGCCTATATATGGTCCCTATACCCGGATTGTGTGATAAAAGACCTCACACCCAGCAATGATTAGAACACTATGCATATGCCCTTAAAGTAAACCTTCATGCGCCCGGCAGCCGGACATACCTTGAGAAGCGCCGGTACAGTATAAAAGGGACATATAGGAATGGCGGTGAAGTCATCGGAAATCTTGACTTTACCATGGGCCTTTGCTAAAATAAATGGGACTTTACGTTTGGAGGTTTCATGAGGTGGATCAGAGTAAAATCAGAAATTTTTGTATTATCGCGCATATCGACCACGGCAAATCCACGCTGGCGGATCGTATTATAGAGCAGACAGGTTTGCTGACAGCCAGGGAGATGCAGGACCAGGTTCTGGACAATATGGAGCTGGAACGGGAGAGGGGAATCACCATCAAGTCCCAGGCAGTGCGCATCGTCTATCAGGCCAAAGATGGGGAACAGTATATCTTTAACCTCATTGATACCCCCGGTCATGTGGATTTTAACTATGAGGTGTCCAGGAGTCTGGCGGCCTGCGACGGGGCCATTCTGGTGGTGGATGCAGCCCAGGGAATCGAGGCCCAGACCCTGGCAAATGTGTATTTGGCCTTGGATCATGACCTGGATGTGATCCCGGTGATCAACAAGATTGATCTGCCAAGCGCTGACCCGCAGCGGGTAATCAATGAGATCGAGGATGTAATTGGCTTAGAGGCCCAGGACGCCCCCCTGATTTCCGCAAAGCAGGGCATTGGCATTGATCAGGTGCTGGAGGCGGTTGTAAAAAAGCTGCCCCCGCCAAAGGGCAGCCCGGACGCACCCTTGAAGGCCCTGATCTTTGACTCGGTCTATGATCCCTACAAGGGCGTCATCGTGTTCTGCCGGATTATGGAGGGTAGAGTGAAGAAGGGCACCCGGATCCGGATGATGGCCACCGGAGCCCAGGAGGATGTTGTGGAGGTGGGCTACTTCGGGGCAGGACAGTTTATCTCCTGCGAGGAGCTTTCCGCCGGGATGGTGGGTTATATCACCGCCAGCATCAAGAATGTCAGGGAAACCATGGTGGGTGATACGGTGACGGACGCAGAAAATCCGGCCAGTGAGCCTCTGCCGGGCTATAAAAAGGTGCGACCCATGGTGTACTGCGGTCTGTATCCTGCGGATGGGGCCAAATACGGAGACTTACGTGATGCGCTGGAAAAGCTCCAATTAAATGATGCCTCCCTGTTTTTCGAGCCGGAAACCTCTGTGGCCTTGGGCTTCGGATTTCGGTGCGGTTTTCTGGGACTTCTGCACCTGGAGATCATCCAGGAGCGCCTGGAGCGGGAGTATGATCTGGATCTGGTGACCACCGCTCCGGGGGTTGTGTACCGGGTGCATAAAACCGACGGCACCATGCTTGAGCTGACCAATCCCTCGAACCTGCCCCAGCCCACAGAGATCGAGTATATGGAGGAGCCGGTGGTGTCTGCGGAGATCATGGTGACCACGGAATTTATCGGAAACGTGATGGAGCTGTGCCAGCAGCGCAGGGGAACCTATTTGGGAATGGAGTATATGGAGACCACCCGGGCACTTTTAAAGTATGAGCTGCCCTTAAATGAGATTATTTACGACTT
Source organism: uncultured Lachnospiraceae bacterium (assembly GCA_944381475.1). GTDB lineage: Bacteria > Bacillota > Clostridia > Lachnospirales > Lachnospiraceae > UBA4292. Next base: position 40,687 of record CALWLH010000082.1, read on the forward strand.
CTTTGACGCCTTAAAATCCAGAACAAAGGGCTATGCCTCCTTTGACTATGAGCTGAAGGGTTATGTTCAGTCCAATCTGGTGAAGCTGGACATCCTCATCAACCGGGAAGAAGTGGATGCCCTGTCCTTTATCGTCCATGCGGACAGCGCCTATGAGCGGGGACGGAAAATGTGCGAGAAGCTGAAGAACGAGATTCCCAGGCACCTCTTTGAGATTCCCATTCAGGCTGCCATCGGCAACAAGATTATTGCCAGGGAGACGGTGAAGGCCATGCGAAAGGATGTGCTGGCCAAGTGCTACGGCGGCGACATTTCCAGGAAGAAAAAGCTCCTGGAAAAGCAGAAGGAGGGCAAGAAGCGCATGCGCCAGATCGGCAATGTGGAGATCCCCCAGCAGGCATTTATGAGTGTGTTAAAGCTGGATGAGGAGTAAAATGGGGACTGGATTTAGAACAAAGAAAAGCATATAGGAATCTGCAGAACAATCTGCAGTGAGGATCAGTGATGAGGCATATCGGAATATATATTCACATTCCATTCTGTGTGCGCAAGTGCTATTATTGTGATTTTTTATCAGCTCCTGGAAGCGCAGAAACCCAGGAGCTGTATTTTCATGCACTTTGCAGACAGATTCGGCTGACAGGGCAGGGTGAAAAAAATGAAGAGCTGTCTGTCTGCAGCATCTTTATCGGCGGGGGAACCCCCTCCCTCTGGCGCGGCGAATGGATTGCCGGGCTGCTTTCTGCTGTGAGGGAAAGCTTTTTTGTGGAGCCGGAGGCGGAAATCACCCTGGAGTGCAATCCGGGAACCGTAAGCGAAGAAAAGCTGGCGGCCTACAAAGCCGCAGGCGTCAATCGGCTATCCATCGGTCTCCAGTCCGCAGACAACAGGCTGCTTCGCAGGCTGGGAAGAATCCACACCTGGGAGGATTTTCTGGAGAGCTTTCGGCTGGCAAGGGCGGCTGGCTTTACCAATATCAATATCGACCTGATGAGCGGTCTGCCCAACCAGACTCTGGAGGCTTACGAGGATACCCTGAGAAAGGTACTGGCCCTCTCCCCGGAGCATATTTCCGCCTACAGCCTGATTGTGGAGGAGGGGACGCCCTTTTATGAGCAGGAATTGGAGCTGCCGGATGAGGATACAGAGCGGGAAATGTATTACCGAACAAAGGAGCTGCTCTCACAGGCGGGGTATGAGCGCTACGAGATTTCTAACTACGCAAAGCCCGGCTGTTCCTGCCGGCACAACCTGCTGTACTGGACAGGGATGGATTATCTGGGCTTTGGCGTTGGAGCGGCCTCCTTGTTTTTGGGGCAGCGTTATAAGATCATCGACTCCCTGGAAGCCTATGTGGAAATGCTTTCCGGGACAGGGGAGTCTGGTGGAGGCGGCTCTGCTTTAAATGCTGTAAAAACCCAGCTTCAGAATTTGACCAGTCAGGATCGGATGGAGGAGTTCTGCTTTCTGGGTCTTCGCTGTATGAAGGGGATTTCTATGGATGCCTTTGAGAAACAGTTTGGAATTCCTTTTTTGGAAGCTTACAAGGATGTGGTGGTAAAGTATGAGGGCCTGGGGCTTTTGAAACGGGAGGGAGATCGCATATCCCTGACGGATAAGGGAATCGATGTGAGCAATGTGGTTCTGGCGGAGTTTTTGCTCTGAAAGTCCCGCCAGATTAAAAGATTCTCCTCTTTGAATTGCTTATCCCTTCAATTGATTGCAACTTTTTTGAAACTATGCTATGATGATACGCGAAGCAAGGGGCGTGGATGACCCCCTGTGCCTGAAAGCAGAAACTTTCGGAGGGTGAAGCTTGTGCATGATCAGCTTACAGATCAGATCCTTTACGGAAAATATCAGATCAAATATCTGGAGGAGGAAATCATCCAGGAGCAGAGATACCGTCAGCGGGCCAGGCGGGAGGAAAGAAATAATCACCGAAGGCTGATGATCTTTTCCGCCTTGACCATCCTGCTGGGATTTGGTCTGCTTTTTCTGGTGCTCTGGGAACTGTTCTTTGCCGAAAAATCTCCCAGTTTAGCGCTGCCCATTTCTCTGTTGATTTTGCTGCCCATCCAGTTTTTTATGGCGGTTTTTCTGGTGCTCAGCATTTTTCGTTTGGTGAAGTATGCAAAGCGAATTCATGGGGATGTGGACTGGAAAACCTTTACCTATAAGCGGTACGCAGATATGCAGGAGGATTCCCTTGTCAGGGAAAAGTATCTGCATCAGGAGCTTCTTCGGACACAGATGACCTATCAGAATGACCTGGAGCGTTTGGAGGAGAGAAAGACCCATGTCGTACCCCAGGAGATGAAGGTGATCGGCATGGAGGAGCTGAGGATGATCCGGGAGGAAGGCAAAGCGCAGCCCCAGGAGATGAACGATGCGAATAATATGGGGCGGCTGATTGATGCTGGAGAGGCGGAGGAGAGCACCTGACGCATCCATGGTCACCAGCTCTCTGAAAAAGCAGCAGCTTTTGTATAGTGAGTAGTGAAAATGAGGAGAAACATTGTATCAGGAATTTGCGTATCTGTATGATATCTTTATGGATAATATTCCCTATGAGGAGTGGTGCGCTTATCTGTGCGGCCTTCTGGCAGAGTACGGGGTCACAGATGGGCTGGTGGCGGAGCTTGGCTGCGGCACCGGAACGATGACACAGCTTCTGATGGAGGCGGGCTATGACATGATCGGCATCGACTCTTCCCAGCAGATGCTGGAGGTGGCCCGGGAAAAGCTCTATGAGCTGGACTTTGAGGGAGAGCCTCCCATCCTCTACCTGAACCAGGATATGCGCGCCTTTGAGCTTTACGGCACAGTCCGGGCGCTGGTGAGTGTATGCGATTCCATGAATTATCTGCTGACGGAGGAGGATCTGCTGGCGGTGTTCAGGCTGGCAAATAATTATCTGGATCCCGGGGGCATTTTCATTTTTGATATGAAAACAGACTATTTTTTCCGCTCAGTCATGGGAAACCGCAGCATCACGGATGTGCGGGAGGACTGCGCGATGATCTGGGACAATGCCTATGAGGAGGAGACCAGCACAAACATCTATCAGCTGACACTTTTTGCGGAGGAGGAGGGGGGACTTTACTCCAGAGCAGATGAGCTTCACAGACAGCGGGCCTACAGTCCCGAGACAGTCCGGAGGCTGGCACAGGAGGCGGGGATGGAGTTTGTGGCTGTATATGACGCCTTTACCCATCAGCCCCCCAGGGAGGAAAGCCAGCGGGTCTACTATATTGTCCGGGAAAAGGCCCATAAGGGGAAGCTGTATACATAGTATTTCCCGTGAAACAGTTAAAAAAATGATAGAAAGAAGGATGACCTATGTCAGATTATTTTGTTCGGGCCACAGCCGCCGATCTGCGGGTGCGAGCCTTTGCAGCAACAACAAGGGACCTGGTGGAGCATGCCAGACAGGCCCATAACACCAGCCCCGTCATGACGGCGGCCCTGGGACGGCTGCTCACCGCAGGGGTCATGATGGGGGCGGATATGAAGGGGGAAGATGACCTTCTGACAGTGAAAATCGAGGGGGACGGCCCTGCAGGGGGGCTGGTGGTCACCGCTGACAGTCACGGACATGTGAAGGGATATGCCTATCATCCGGAGGTGATCATTCCCGCAAAGCCCAACCATAAGCTGGACGTATCCGGCGCCATCGGCGCAGGAAGCCTGCAGGTGATCAAGGACATCGGCATGAAGGAGCCCTATGTGGGAAAGACGGAGCTGGTGTCCGGGGAGATTGCGGAGGATCTGACTTATTACTATGCCCTTAGCGAACAGACCCCCTCCTCCGTGGGACTGGGGGTTCTCATGAATAAGGACAACACGGTTCGTCAGGCCGGGGGAATCATCATCCAGCTGATGCCGGATGCAGGGGAGGAGGTGATCTCTGCGCTGGAGACGCGGCTTTCGGAGATCACCTCCATCACCGCCCTTTTGGAGGAGGGGCTGACGCCGGAGCAGATTCTGGAAAAGCTTCTGGGGGATATGGGGCTGCAGATTACGGATCGGGAGCCCTGCGCTTTTCAGTGCAGCTGCAGCCACGAGCGGGTCAGCAAGACCCTGATTTCCCTGGGAAAGAAGGAGCTGACAGATATGATTGAGGCGGGAGAGCCCATCGAGGTGAACTGTCATTTCTGCAACACCAGCTATCGGTTTGAGGTGGAGGAGCTGAAGGAGCTGCTTCAGGCCGCAACCCACTAGAGACAATTAAATTGATGCGGAAGGAAGCTGTAATATGAAGCGTGTATTAGCCTGGATCGCCATCATCGCCATTGCGGC
>CALWLH010000083.1 GCA_944381475.1 uncultured Lachnospiraceae bacterium
GGAAAAGAGCCCCCTACTCGATTTGCGATGTCGCACAGCGGGTGACGGCACGCCCGCTAAAGCGGACCTGCCAAGTCGCATCTGCCAATAAAATGCTTCGCATGGGCAGATGCTCTCGCAGCAAAGCTGCTCACTGTACTTGCCCATCAAATGTCCGCTCATGCAAGCATGGCGGCCGCTTGATGGGCTTATCGCGCAAAAAGGGTTGTCTGCAACAGACAACCCCAAAATTCAATTTCACATTTGGTCTGCCGCCTTTAGCGAACCAGCCATTTGCTTACCTCAAAAGTATAATCGTCAATATCCTTCTTCATGGCAAGAGCCTCATTGATGTCATAGTCAACAAACTCTCCCTTTCTGTAGCCAACCACACGCTTGGACTTGCCCTCCAGCAGAAGATCCACGGCCTTTGCTCCAAAGATGGATGCGTATACACGGTCCGTACATGTGGGGCTCCCGCCTCTCTGAATATGACCGATGATGGTGGCTCTGGTCTCAATGCCGGTAGCCGCCTCGATTCTCTTTGCCATGCTGGTGGAGTGGCCCACGCCCTCGGCGTTAATAATGATATGATGCTTCTTCCCCTGCTTTCTCATATCAATAATGTGGTTGATCAGCTTCTGCTCGTCGCCGTCATAGCGCTCAGGGAGAAGAATATCCTCCGCGCCGTTTGCAATACCGCACCACAGCGCAATATATCCCGCATTTCTTCCCATAACCTCGATAATATTGCAGCGCTCATGGGAGGAGGAGGTGTCCCGCACCTTGTCAATGGCTTCCATGGCTGTATTCACCGCTGTATCAAAGCCTATGGTATAGTCCGTACATGCAATATCCAGGTCAATGGTTCCCGGCAGGCCGATGGTGTTGATACCCAGATTCGCAAGCTGTCTGGCCCCCGCAAAGGAACCGTCGCCGCCGATCACAACCAGGCCGTCAATACCATGCTTTCTCAGAATATCCGCCGCCTGCTGCTGTACATCAGGCTTTTTAAATTCCAGGCATCTTGCCGTGTAGAGGATCGTACCGCCCCGCTCGATGATATCTGACACGGAATGGCTGTCCATGTCGATGATCTCCTCCTTCAGCAGTCCGGCGTAGCCCCTGAGAATCCCCTTCACCTTCAAGCCCTTTGCCAATGCGGTGCGGACAACACTGCGGATGCATGCGTTCATACCCGGCGCATCGCCGCCGCTGGTCAATACAGCAATCGTTTCCATTTTCTTTTCCATGTCTGTTTCCTCCAGATGCAACTGTCAAAATTCGTAATCATTCATATGATGGTGCCATGGGATTTCTCATATTTTTAGGGTTCCCAAAAGCCGAGCTTTCACACAAACGCAAAAAGCGCCGCCTTTTCCCCTGGTATCATATGTTTTTAGTAAGCATGATGCCTGTCGAAAGCACAGGCATATGACTTTCATCCATAGTCCCATCTATTTTATATCATTTAATGGTACTTTTCAATAGTTTTTTCCACCACAACCACATTTTTTTCACCAAACTGTGCCCTGAGCATGGTCAGCAGCTCCTTTGTAATACCCACACTGTGGCTTCTGGGGAGCTTTTTCACCGCCTTTGGATTCTCAATATAGATGCAAACCGTATCCCTGCCATCATAGGGACTGAGAGACTGAAGGAGCTCCTCCTCCAGGGAGAGATACTTCTCCTTGGTGGGAAATTTCAGCCACAGCTCTCTTGGAACCTCTGAAAAGGGGATGATGGTGTCGCAGATAAGCTTGCCCTGGGCCTCATCCCCCATGGAAACCCGGCCCCGGATCAGCACCTTCTCATCCTCATTCAAAAGCGCCCGGTACTGCTCGTACTTCTGGGAGAAAACGATGACCTCCAGCGTACCGCTTAAATCCTCCAGGGTCACAAAGGCCATCAGCTTATTCTGTTTTGTGGTCTTTACCGTCTTGGATATGATCATTCCCCCCACCACCACATAGGTGTTGTCCTTCACCCTGGCGTCCTCATGGACGTAGCCTTCTGCATCCTCCTCATTCTGCTCCTCCTGGTAAAAATCCCTGGCTGAGGCAGTGGTATTCTTTTTCAGCAGCTCCATATACTCATCCAGGGGATGACCGCTGATATAAAAGCCCAGCACCTCCTTCTCATAGGCGAGAAGCTGGCTTTTCTCATACTCTCCAACTCTGGGCATGGGCATCTCGTAGCTCTCCCGCTGCTCCTGGCCCAGAAGATCAAAGAGGCTCAGCTGTCCGCTGACACTGTCCTTTTTATCCCGGATTGCCCTGTCCATCATCTCCTGATAGACCATCATCTTTTCCCGCCTGGTTCCCGGAAGGCTGTCCAAGGCCCCTGATTTAATGAGACATTCCACAACCCTCTTGTTCATATCCTTCCCCGTCATGCGGTAGACAAAGTCCCAGAGGCTTTTAAAGCTTCCCCCCGCTTCCCGCTCCGCCACGATGTTCTGGATCACCGTCCTTCCCACGCTCTTGATGGAGGCGAGGCCGTAGAGGATATCCCTTCCCCGGACTGTAAAATCCCCCTCGCACAGATTGATGTCCGGAGGAAGAATGTTGATTCCCATCTGACGGCATATGCTGATATAGTCCGTCACCTTGGCGCTGTTTTCAAGCACGGAGGTCATCAGAGCCGCCATGAATTCTTCCACGTAGTAATACTTCAGATAGGCTGTCTGGTAGGCCACCACTGCGTACACTGCCGCATGGGACTTGTTAAATGCGTATTTTGCGAAATCAATCATCTCGTCATAGATCTTATTTGCAATATTCTCCGAAATTCCCCGTTTTATGCAGCCCTCGATATTCATATCCGGATTTCCGTATACGAAATCCCTTCTTCCCTGCTCCATGACGGACAGCTTCTTCTTGGACATAGCCCGCCGGAGGGTATCGCTCTGTCCAAAGGAATAGCCCGCCAGATCCCTGACGATCTGCATCACCTGCTCCTGATAAACGATACAGCCGTAGGTGGGCTTTAAAATAGGCTCCAGCTGAGGACAGTCGTAGGTGATGGAGGAGGCGTCGTTCTTCCCCTTCAGATACTTGGGGATAAAATCCATGGGGCCCGGGCGGTAAAGGGCAATCCCGGCTATCACATCCTCGATGTTCTCCGGCTTCAGCTCCTTCATAAAGCTCTTCATGCCGGCGCTTTCCAGCTGGAACACACCCTCCGTGCGCCCCGTTCCCAGGGATGCATATACCTCCTTGTCGTCAAAATCGATATGGTCAATGTCAATGCTGACCCCTCTGTTTTTCCTGATCATATCCACAGCGTCCTTCAGCACCGACAGGGTGCGCAGCCCCAGGAAATCCATCTTTAACAACCCCAGCTCCTCCAGGGTGGTCGCCACATACTGGGTGGTCACCGAACCGTCATTTGACAGGGCAAGGGGCACATACTCGTCCACCTGCTCCGGACTGATCACCACTCCCGCCGCATGGGTGGAGCTGTGTCTTGGCAGCCCCTCCAGCCTTTTTGACATTTCGATCAGCTCTCCAATCCGCGGATCGTTCCGGCAGGCGGCCTTCAACTCCGGATTCATGTCCATCGCCTCATCAATGGTGATTTTTGCCCCGTTGGGCATGTTCGGTATCATCTTCGCCACACTGTCGCAGAGGGCATAGGGCAGATCCATGGCCCGTCCCACATCCCGGATGACCCCCTTCGCCAGCAGGGTTCCAAAGGTAATGATCTGCACCACATGGTCCTTGCCGTATTTCCGGTTCACATAGTCGATGACGTCCTGACGGTTTTCATCGCTGAAATCCACGTCAATATCCGGCATGGTGACGCGCTCCGGATTCAAAAAGCGCTCAAAAATCAGATTAAACCGTATGGGGTCAAGATTTGTGATTTCCAGGCAGTATGCCACGATGCTTCCCGCAGCGCTTCCCCGGCCAGGCCCCACCGGAATACCATGGTCCCTGGCATAGCGGATATAATCCCACACTATCAGGAAATAATCCACAAATCCCATCTTCTCGATGACGCTCAGCTCATAATCCAGCCGTTCTGTGAGCTGAGACGTCACCTGGCGATAGCGCTTTTGAAGCCCATCCTCACAGAGCTTCCGGAGATAGGAGGCAGAATCAAATCCCTCCGGCACCTGGAAATGCGGCAGCTTGTATTCTCCAAACTTTATCTGCACATCGCAGCGCTCTGCGATCCTGGCGGTATTTTCCAGCGCCTCCGGCGCATAGGGAAAAAGCGCCCGCATCTCCTCCTCCGATTTTAAATAAAACTGACCCCCTTCATAGCGCATACGGTTTTCATCGGATATCTTCTTTCCTGTCTGAATGCACAGCAGCACGTCATGAGCCTGGGCGTCATCCCTGTTGATATAATGGGTATCGTTGGTGCACACCAGCTCGATTCCTGTTTCCGCATGAATACGCATAAGCCCCGCAATCACGGTTTTCTGATCTCCGATGCCGTGATCCTGCATCTCCAGGAAGTAATTGCCCCTGCCAAATATCCGCTCATGGTCCAGGGCCGCCTGCTTTGCCTGCTCGTACATGCCTCTGGCCAGATACCGGGCCACCTCCCCTGCCAGGCAGGCGCTTAAGGCAATGATCCCCTCATGGTACTGCTCCAGCACCTCCCTGTCCACACGGGGCTTGTAGTAAAAGCCCTCCACATATCCCTTGGATACGATTTTCATGAGATTGTGATAGCCCTTGTTGTTTTCTGCCAGAAGGATCAGGTGGTAGTAGCGCTCATCGTTCTTCCCTGCCTCCCGGTCAAACCTAGAGCCAGGGGCCACATAGACCTCACAGCCGATTACCGGGTGGATTCCCGCATTGTTGCAGGCTCGATAAAAATCGATCACACCGTACATATTGCCGTGATCGGTGATGGACAGATGCTTAAATCCCAGCTCCTTTGCACGCGAAACAAGCTCCTTAATCTTACAGGAGCCGTCCAATAAGCTGTATTCCGTATGCACATGCAAATGTGTAAATGCCATAAATCACCTCAAAAAGCTAAAGAGGATGAAATCCGGGGTATATACCCCCGGATTCCAAATTTGCGTATCTCAGTTATTTTTTCCAGTCAGATATTCCACCAGTGTTTCCAGGGCCTTCTCCTCATCCGGTCCCTGCGCACTGACAGTGATGGTCTCGCCTGAATTCAGCCCCAGCGTCATCATGCCCATAATACTCTTGGCATTAAAGGATTTGGAGCCGTTTTCAATGTAAATCGAAGAATCAAATCTGCTTGCCAGCTGTACCAGCATCGCCACAGGACGAACCTCCATACCTCCCGCAATCTGAATCTCCACCGTTTCCTTCACCATGTGAATTCTCCTTTCGCGCAGCTGCCGCCATGTCATGGGTATCTCTTCCCAGCACGCAAGTCGTCTGCAATCTTTCTAATTTTTCGCAGCCGGTGATTTACACCACTTTTTCCGATTGGCGGAGTGAGCTTTTCACCCAGCTCCTTCAGAGAAATCTCCGTGTCCTCCAGACGTATTCTTGCCAGCTGCTCCAGCTCGGCAGGAAGCCTTTCCAGTCCGATCCGCTCTTCTATCAGCAGAATATCGTTCTTCTGCTCCTGGGCTGCGTTGATGGTCTTTACCATATTTGCCATCTCACAGTTTAACTTTCGGTTCAGCGAGTTGGCAATCTCCTTCTCGACACGAATATTCTCCATCTCCATCAGACATCTGTAAGTCTCGCATATATTCAGCAGGTCCGATATCTGATTCCCCTCCTTCAGGTACACAACAAAGCTGCGTCTGCCGCCGGATTTGCTGCGCGCAATAATCTTTGCCTCCATCCCCTCCTCCTGCTGCCAGAAGGAATTGATGCAGGAGCAGAGCTGCTTTGCCTTATCTTCAGTAGGACAGACGATTTCCAGATGATAGGATTTTGCCGGGTCTGTAACCGAGCCTGCGGCCAGAAAGCAGCCTCTGACAAAGGCTCTCCTGCAGCAGTTCCTCTGCAAAATCAGATCATCCACAGGTGCTTCCGGGTCAAGTCCCTGTATAACCGGGTGCTTGACGGCCTCCAGCACCTCCCGTACCCGTTCCTCGCTCTGTACAGTCAGGATATAGAGATGGTGCCTGAAGCCCTCTCCGGAGCGAACGGTAATCGCCGAGTCTATATTAAAGGTTTTTTTAAGCAAAGTAAAGCATTTTTTTATCACACAAACGTTTTCAGTTTGAATTTTAATCTTTTTTTTATCTATGCCAACCCCGCAAAGGCTGATCATTGCCGCCAGCTCTGCAATCTGGCAGTGCCTTCTGGAGGAAATCTGCTCTGCAGCCTCCTCCTTCACCCGCATGGAAAAGGATTTTCCATCTGCCATTGTGCCTTCTCCTCCCCTAAAGCTCCTTATGCTCCACCTTCAGACCATACCCCTTTCCCGAAAGAGCCTCATAAAGCGCATTTGCAATGGTCACCGAGCGATGACGTCCCCCGGTACATCCAATGGCGATAACCAGCTGATTCTTTCCCTCCAAAATGTAGTTTGGAATAAGGAAATTAATCAGATCCAACAGCTTTTCGAGAAAAATCCTTGTCACTTCAAAGCTCATAACATAGGTGGAAACCGGCTCGTCATTGCCGGACAGGGGCTTTAAATTTTCAACATAGAAGGGATTGGGCAGGAAACGCACATCAAAAACCAGATCCGCCTCTGTGGGAATGCCGTATTTAAAGCCAAAGGACAGAATGGTAATGTTCAGATTCTTATATTCCTGTTCCTGGATGAAGATGCTGTGGAGCTCCTTCCTCAGATCCCTCGTCAGGAGAAAGCTGGTATCAATGACATAGGCCGCCTGGCTGCGGATAAATCCCAGAAGGGCTCTCTCCCTTTTAATGCCTGCCTCCAGACTTCCCTGCTGGGCTTCCAGCGGATGGGAGCGCCTGGTTTCCTTAAACCGCTTGATCAGGCATTCGTCCGAGGCGTCCAGAAACAAAATCTCATAGGGAATATGGAGAAATTCCTCGCTCTCCAGGATATGCTCCAGCAGCAGAAAGGAGTCGCCGTTTCGCACATCCGTCACCAAAGCCACCTTCTCCATGCCGGCCTTGCCGCTTCCCGCAAGCCTGGCGAAGCTGATCAGCAGCTCCATGGGCAGATTGTCCACACAGTAATATCCAAAATCCTCAAAAATCTTCAAGGCCTGGGATTTTCCGGCTCCGCTCATTCCTGTCACAATCACAAAACGCATATCTACGCTCCTTATTCCCCGTTTTTTCCTCTGTCACCAGCGTCTGACCTCGCACTCAAGCTCCAGGCCAAACTGTTCCCGAACGCGCTCCTGCACGAGGCCAATCAGCCCATTCACATCCGCAGCAGTCGCATGTCCCCGGTTGATCACAAAGCCGCAGTGCTTCTCTGAAACCTGGGCATCGCCCACAGACATTCCCCCAAGCCCCGCATCCATGATCAGCTTTCCCGCAAAATATCCCTTCGGACGCTTAAAGGTGCTGCCTGCGCTGGGGTATTCCAGAGGCTGTTTCTCCCTCCGGGCATTCATGTTTTTCTCCATCAGCGCCAGGATCTCCTCCCGGGGCTTTTCTGTCAGCTTCATGCGGGCAGAGAGCACAATATAGCCCTCCTTCTCGATACAGCTGGTACGGTATCCCATGGCCAGCTGGTCCGCATCCAGCTCCCGGATCTCTCCTTGGGGGGTCAAAACCTGTACGGAGGTCAGCACATCCCGCATCTCCCCGCCGTAGGCCCCGGCATTCATCACCACCGCTCCGCCCACAGAGCCCGGAATGCCATAGGCGAATTCCAGACCGGAAAGCCCACGCTCCCCGGCCTTTCTGGACAGGGCAGTCAGGCTCTCCCCGGCAGCGGCATGAACCAGATTGCCGCTGATGGCGCTGCCTGTCAGTTTTTCGGTGGAGATCACCGCTCCTAAAAGCCCCTGGTCATTCACCAAAAGGTTGCTGCCCTTTCCCAGGACACGCGCCTCTGTCCCGCGCGCCCTCAGAAGCGCCAGCGCCTGAACCAATTCCTCCAGAGTCTTTGGAAGAATAAACAGCTCTGCCGGACCCCCGATCCGAAAGGAGGTGTGAAGAGCCATGGGTTCCCCATGGCGGACCTCTATATTCGCTTTTATTAATTCCTCATATACCCCCATGTAAACGCTCCCTGTTATTTCCTGCACTTTGCCTGTTCCCAGATATTCTCTCCGTTCCAAAGCGTACACGCCGCACCGCCCCAGCTTCGTTTTCTCTTTCCGGGGATGCTTAATCTGCGTTTCGCAGCTGTTTATTCATGTTCGCCTGGACTCTGTTATACAGCTCCCTTGCCGCATCGTATCCCATCTTCTTCTGACGGTAGTTCACAGCGGCGGACTCTACGATGATGGCCAGGTTGCGGCCCGGGCGGATAGGAATATTGTGGCACACCACCTTGTTGCCCAAAAACTCAATATACTGTTCCTCCAGGCCAAGACGGTCGTAATTTTTATCCCGGCTCCAGTCCTCCAGCCTGATCACCATGTCAATGGACTGGGTATCCTTTACGCACTCCACACCAAACAGGGTTTTTACATCGATAATGCCGATGCCCCGCAGCTCAATGAAATGCCTGGTAATCTCAGGGGCGGATCCCACCAGGGTGGTTTCGCTGACCTTTCTGATCTCCACCACATCATCGCTCACAAGGCGGTGTCCCCGCTTGATCAGCTCCAGAGCCGCCTCGGATTTGCCGATACCGCTCTCACCTATGATCAGCACCCCCTCGCCGTACACATCCACCAGAACACCGTGAATGGTGATGCTGGGGGCAAGCTGCACCTTCAGCCAGCGCACAGCCTCTGCGGTCAGATCCGTGGTGTTCATCTCTGTGACAAAGACCGGGCAGTTATTCTGACAGGCCTTCTCCAGCATCTGCTCCGTGGGCATTAAATTTCTGGCAAAAATCACACAGGGAATCCTGCTGCCGCACAGATGCGCAAAGGACTCCACCTTCTCCTCCTCCGTCAGACTGTTCAGATAGGCATATTCCACATTTCCGATCACCTGCACCCGCTCATGGTCAAAATAATCATAAAAACCTGTCAGCTGCAGGGCGGGGCGGTTCACATCCGGGTGGGTCAGCTTCACGCCGCTGTAGTCGATATCCGGCGTCAGACTTTTAAATTTCATCTTATCCACCAGTTCCCTGAGCTTTACAACATTTTCTTCCATCATCCCGTTCCTCCATTATTTAAGCCGGCTCCCCGGCTGGTTTACCTGTCTATTCTCGTCCCCGATCTCTAACTAAACCTTCATGCGCCCGGCGGCCGGACTTTCATGGTAAAGTATTCAGCCTGAGGCCATTTTACCTTAAACAGGACTTTCTGTAAAGATGTTCTTTTACAGTTCATCCTGCTGTTCCTGATGAAAAAACTGGTATACCGCCTCCGCAGCAGCCCGGTTCATCTCCGGAAGTCCCGCCAGCTGTTCCAGGGTGGCAGCCTTTAATTCCTCCATGGATTCAAAGCTGGTCATCAGACAGCGCCTGCGCTTAGGGCCGATGCCGGGAATCTCCTCCAGAACAGACTTTGTCTGGGCCTTCTGTCTGAGACTCCGGTGATACTCGATGGCAAAGCGGTGGGTCTCATCCTGAATCCGGGTAATCAGGGCAAAGCACTCGCTGTGAATGTCCATGGGGATCTCCTCATTATTATAGTACAGCCCCCTGGTGCGGTGATGGTCGTCCTTTACCATACCCGCCACCGGGATCTGCAGATTCAGCTTTTTCAGCACCTCCAGGCAGATATTGACCTGGCCCCGCCCCCCGTCCATGAGGATGATGTCCGGCAGCTTCTCAAAGCCCTCGCTGCCCGCCAGCCCCCGTTCAAAGCGCCTGGTCAGCACCTCCTCCATGGAGGCATAATCGTTGATGCCCTGCACCCACTTGATCTTGAATTTTCTGTAGTCCGCCTTTTTCGGGCGCCCCTTCTCGTAGACCACCATGGAGCCCACAGATTCAAAGCCGCTGGTGTTGGAGATATCATAGGACTCCACCCGGGACAAGCCGGAGAGCCCCAGATACCCTTCCAGCTCCCGCATGGCCCCCAGGGTTTTTAGCTCCTGCCTCCTGAGCTTTTCCCGATCCTGGTCCAGCACCAGCCTTGCGTTCTTCCCGGCCAGCTCCACCAGCCGCTCCTTGTCCCCCTTTCTGGGAACCCGGATGGTCACCTTCTTTCCCCGTTTCTGGGTAAGCCACTGCTCAATCACCTCCCCCTCAGCAAGCTCCATGGGCAAAAAAATCTCCTTGGGCACAAAGGGTGTTCCCGCATAATACTGTTTGATAAAGCTGGTGAGAAGCTCCTGATCCTCCTCCAGGGGCGCCGTCTGCATATGATAATGCTCTCTGCCTATCATACGCCCTTCCCGCACAAAAAATACCTGTACCACCGCATCCCGGTCCTCCCTGGCAAAGGCGATGATATCCCGGTCATTCTGGCTTGCGGAATCCGTAATCTTCTGATGCTCCGCCACATGGTTCACCGAATTTAAAAGCTCCCGGTACTTGATCGCCTCCTCAAATTCCATAGCCTCGCTGGCAGCCTGCATCTTCTTTTTCAGCTCCCGCTGGATTCCGTCATAATGTCCATTTAAAAAATCTATGGCCTGGTCGATGTAGGATCTGTAAGCCTCCCTGCTGATATAGCCCTGGCAGGGTGCGTCACACTGGTGAATGTGATAGTTCAGGCATGGGCGCTCCAGCCCCATATCCCTGGGCAGCACCCGGCTGCAGGTTCGGATATGAAACAGCTTGTGCATCAGCTCCAGGGTGTCCTTCACCGCCCCAGCGCTGGTATAAGGGCCAAAATACCGGCTCTTATCCTTTTTGATCTGCCTGGCGAAGAGCACCCGGGGATAATCCTCCTCCACCGTCACCCGGATATAGGGATACCCCTTGTCATCCTTTAGCATGGTGTTGTATTTGGGTCTGTGCTCCTTAATCAGGTTGCACTCCAGCACCAGGGCCTCCATCTCCGAATCGGTGATAATGTACTCAAACCACTGAATATGGGATACCATCTGAATGATTTTCGGGGATTTATTGCGGCTGCTTTGAAAATACTGGCGCACCCGGTTCTTTAGGATGACAGCCTTACCCACATAGATAATCTCATCCTTCTCCCCGTGCATGATGTAAACCCCCGGCTTATCCGGCAGCTTTTTCAATTCCTCTTCCAGATTAAAATCCTCTCTCATAGTTCACGCTCTCTATTTTTACCTCATTCTGACGCACTGGCCACGCCATCATGGCAGATTTGAAAGCTAACTTCCAAACTTCTCATCTCCGCCGCAAAACAGCCCGCGGCCGCTTGCCGGACTTATCAGAATCGAGTAGGAGCTGGGCAGTAAAACCGTCCAACTCCTCAGACATAAAACATCAATATTGGCTTTTTCCTTCATCCGCCTTTTCTCAGATATCAAACTTGGGATACTCCGTGGTATCCTCTGAAGCTCCGGCTGTTTTTACTGCGCCTGCCTGACCTGCCGCCAGCTCCGCCTGGGTCTTGTGCAGGATCTCCATAAACTCCTTGCCGGTGATGGTCTCCTTCTCGATCAGAAAGGCTGCAATGCGGTCCAGAATCTCCCGGTTCTCGGAAAGCATCCGCTTCGCCTCCTCGTAGGCCTCGGACAGCATCTTCATCACCTCATGATCGATCTCTGAAGCTGTGGCGTCGGAGCAGTTGAGCACCTGGTTTCCGGAAAGATACTGGCTCTCGGTGGTTTCCAATGCCACCAGGCCGAATTTCTTTGACATACCATACATGGTGACCATGGAGCGGGCCAGATTTGTAGCCCTTTCTATATCATTGGCCGCGCCGGTGGTTACGGAATTGAACACGATCTCCTCCGCGGCACGGCCGCCCAAAAATCCAACCAGCATCGCCCGAAGCTCTGCCTCGGTATTTAAAAATTTCTCCTCCTCCGGGGTCTGCATCACATATCCTAAGGCGCCCATGGTTCTGGGTACAATGGTGATCTTCTGTACCGGCTCAGAATCCTTTTGAAGGGCGCTTACCAGGGCGTGGCCCACCTCATGGTAGGACACGATCCGGCGCTCCTCCGCGTTCATGATCCGGTCCTTCTTCTCCTTACCCACCAGGACTACTTCTACCGCTTCAAAAAGATCGGCCTGGCACACTGCGTTCCGCCCATGCTTCACCGCATTGATGGCCGCCTCGTTGATCATGTTGGCAAGGTCGGAGCCCACGGCGCCGCTGGTGGCCAGGGCAATGGCCTCCAGATCCACCGTGTCATCCATCATCACGTCCTTGGAATGCACCTTCAAGGTGTTGATACGTCCCTTCAGATCCGGCTTATCCACGATAATGCGCCGGTCAAAGCGTCCCGGGCGCAGCAGCGCCTTGTCCAGAATCTCAGGACGGTTGGTGGCTGCCAGGATAAAGATACCCTTGGAGGTGTCAAAGCCATCCATCTCCGCCAGGAGCTGGTTTAAGGTCTGCTCCCGCTCGTCGTTGCCGCCGCCAAAGCGGGAATCACGGCTTTTGCCGATAGCGTCGATCTCGTCGATAAAGATAATACAGGGAGCGTTCTGCTGAGCGGTCTTAAACAAATCCCGCACACGGGACGCGCCCACACCCACGAACATCTCCACAAAATCCGAGCCGGAAAGGGAGAAGAAGGGCACCTTCGCCTCACCTGCAACCGCCTTGGCAAGCAGTGTTTTACCAGTTCCGGGAGGGCCCACTAAAAGAGCGCCCTTTGGAAGCTTCGCGCCGATCTTCTGATAACGCTGCGGGTTGTGGAGGAAATCCACAATCTCCGTCAGAGACTCCTTCGCCTCATCCTGACCTGCTACATCCTTGAAGGTAACGCCCGTCACCCTCTGCACGTCATACATTCTGGCGTTGCTCTTTCCAACGCCCATAAATCCGCCGCCGCCCCCCATGTGGCGCATCATGCGGCTAATCAAAAACCAGACGATCAGCAGCGGAAGCACGTACCAGACTAAAAACTCCATAATACTGGAATTGGTATTTGGAACCTCTCCATCCACCTTCACTCCTACATCCAGCAGCTTCTGGGCCAGCTCGTCGTCCCCCACATAGCCTGTATAGTAGGTGATGGCCAGGGGCCTGTCGCCCTCTGCTTTAGGGGTTATGACAATGCGGCTGGAGGTGAGATACACCTCCTCCACCTCCCCATTTTCTACCATCTCCCAGAAATCACTGTAGGTAATGGCCACATTGGTTCGGTTCTGTACAAAGTTGGACAGCATGGTCACCACCGCCAGCACAAGCACCGTTGAAATGATCAGCACGATAATCGTTTGTGAATTCTTGGGGGATTTATTATTGTCAGGTTCTCTGTTCTGATTGTTATCCAAATCATCCTCCGTTCTATTCTGACCGATGGAGCTCATCGGCAGATATGCGTTTTTATTTAAAAGTACATCACTACCTTTTCTTTTTTAGATTATAGTTTCAGTTTGAGAGAAAATCAATAAAAAATGCGTGGAAAAAGCATGAAAATTTTGTGATAACCGTAAACAATTTTTAACATATGGAAAAACTCCGGAGGCAGATTCTCTGCCTCCGGAGACACTTTTCACATAAAATACCAGAAAGCCGCATTGAAAAGAGGTATTCAAGCCCCCCTTACGCCAGCGCCTGCTCCAGATCTGCGATCAGATCCTCTGCATCCTCCAGGCCGCAGGACATGCGAATCATGCCCGCCGGAATACCGGCAGCAGCCAGCTGCTCCTCGTTCATCTGGCGGTGCGTGGAGGTTGCAGGGTTCAAGCAGCAGGTTCTGGCATCCGCCACATGGGTCTCGATGGCAGCCAGCTTCAGCTTCTTCATAAAGCGCTCCGCCGCAGCCCGGCCGCCTTTCAGCTCAAAGGATACCACGCCGCAGCCGCCGTTAGGCATATACTTCTTGGCTATCTCATAGTAGGGATTGCCGGGAAGACCCGGGTAGTTCACGGAAACCACCTCCGGGCGGCTCTGTAAAAATTCCGCCACAGCCTGACCGTTTGCCACATGCTTGGGCATCCGCACATGGAGGGATTCCAGTCCCAGATTCAGAATAAATGCGTTCTGGGGAGCCTGAATGCATCCCAGGTCACGCATGAGCTGTGCGGTACACTTGGTGATAAAGGCCCCTTCCTTTCCAAACTTCTCGGCATAGGTGATGCCGTGGTAGGACTCGTCCGGTGTACATAGCCCCGGGAATTTGTCCCTATGGGCCATCCAGTCAAATCTGCCGCTGTCCACGATGGCGCCGCCCACCGCCGCCCCGTGACCATCCATGTATTTGGTGGTGGAGTGGGTCACAATATCTGCGCCCCACTCGATGGGACGGCAATTCACCGGTGTAGGGAAGGTGTTGTCCACAATGAGAGGAACACCATGCCCATGGGCTGCCTTCGCAAACTTCTCGATATCCAAAACCGTCAGGGCCGGATTCGCGATGGTCTCGCCGAAAACGGCTCTGGTGTTGTCCTTAAACGCTGCGTTTAATTCCTCCTCGGTGCAGTCCGGGGACACAAAGGTCACCTCAATCCCCATCTTGGCCATGGTGACAGAGAGCAGATTAAAGGTTCCGCCGTAAATGGAGGAGGAGGAGACAATATGGCTTCCCGCCTCGCAGATATTAAACAGGGCAAAAAAGTTTGCAGCCTGTCCGGAGGAGGTGAGCATCCCGGCTGTACCGCCCTCTAAGGCAGCAATCTTTGCCGCCACATAGTCGTTGGTGGGATTCTGGAGTCTGGTGTAGAAGTAACCGCTTGCCTCCAGGTCAAAGAGCTTTCCCATATCCTCGCTGGTGTCATACTTGAAGGTTGTAGACTGGATAATGGGAATCTGGCGGGGCTCCCCATTGCCCGGGGTGTATCCTGCCTGCACACATTTCGTTCCTATCTGAAAATCGCTCATCTCTTCTATCCTGCCCCAGGCATGTTCCGCATTCCCTGTATTTAAAGGGGCGTGATATGACCTGCGGCTTTTCCTTTCCTTATCTTATTTTGTTCCGAAAATCCGGTCCCCCGCATCGCCAAGACCAGGACAGATATAGGCCTGTTCATTTAAGCAGCGGTCAAGCTGGCCCACATAAATCTGTATATCAGGATGGGCCTGTGAAAGCCGCTTCAATCCCTCCGGCGCGGCGATAATGCACATAAATTTGATGGTTTTTCCCCCATGCTCCTTGATCTGAGTGATGGCGTCCACCGCGGATCCTCCGGTTGCAAGCATGGGATCTACTACCACGATGCATCTCTGGTCAATGGGCGCCGGCAGCTTACAGTAGTATTCGTGGGGCTCGTGGGTTTCAGGATCTCTGTACAAACCAATGTGACCAATCTTTGCGCTGGGTACAAGCGCAGTGATACCGCTGACCATTCCAAGCCCTGCCCGAAGAATGGGGACGATTGCCAGCTTTTTACCCGCTATCATGGGAGTCATGCAGGTCTCAATGGGCGTCTTAACCTCCACATCCTGCACCGGCAAATCCCGAAGGGCCTCGTAGCCCATGAGCATGGCAATCTCCTCCACCAGCGCTCTAAACTCATTTGTACCAGTCCGCTCATCCCGAATCATTGAAATCTTGTGCTTCAGAAGGGGATGATCCATGATCACATAGTTTGACATCTAATTAATCCTCCTATAGTATATTTTTTCAGGGAACCTTCCTTTTGCTTACCAAAGCTCTCTGAAGTGGAATTATAGCATACCTTCCAAAC
>CALWLH010000084.1 GCA_944381475.1 uncultured Lachnospiraceae bacterium
CGCCCGGAGGGCGACCGCTGTGCTTGCACGAGCGGGCATCCGACGGGCAACGGTCATCGAGCGGCAATGCCGCGAGATGAGCGAGGTATCGCGGTGAGCGGGTAGGGGGAAGGAATCTTCCCCTATCCGATGGGTCGATATTTAAACAACGGAAAAGGACCGGCGGGGGGCCGGTCCTTTTCGGAGAAGGTATTTCGCTTCTAAATGGGGTGTAGCAAAAAACTATATAATGTATTGGGGGGTTTACGTTACGTAGTATAACAAAGGTTTTACGAAAAGTCTGCACAAAGTTTTAGGAAATTGAAACAAAGTTTTCACTAATTTTAACAAATGCAAAGGTTTGCTGCCGTCGAAATAACCAAAAACTGTGCATTTTTATCTGAAAATCCACTTTTGGCTCAGCGTTGTTGTGCAAAAAGTCCTGGAATTTACCCGGGCCTTTTTATTCAGGCTGCTTGCCCAGGGGCAATGTGAAAATGAATTCCGTGCCCACACCCTCGGTGCTGATGACGTCGATGGTTTCCCCATGGGCCTGGATGATGTCTCTGGCGATGGAGAGCCCTAGTCCAAGCCCCCGTTTGTCCTTGCCCCGGGAGGTATCCGTCTTGTAGAAGCGCTCCCAGATCTTTTTCAGGCTTTCCGCTGGAATGCCGATGCCCTGGTCTTTTACAGAGATATATGCTTTTTCCCGCTTCTCATAGGTTTCGATAAAAATAATGGAGCCGGGATTGCTGAACTTGATGGCATTGTCGATGAGATTATACAGCACCTGCTGAATGCGTCCCTCATCCGCGTGGACATAAAATTCTCTTGCGGTGAAGGTCAGCTCGAAGGTAATGCGCTTTTCATTGCAGCGTCCCTCAAAGGTTGCGAGAATCTTTTTGATGACGTGGTGCACATCAAAGTCCGTATAGTCCAGAATAGTACCGTTCTGGCTGATGGTATTCATATCCAGCAGATTCTGGGTCAGCTTGTTCAGCCGGTCCGTCTCATCCCTCACGATGCCCAGGTACTTTTCCTGCATACTCTGGGGAATGGTTCCGTCCAGAATGGCCTCGATGTAGCCCTTGATGGAGGTCAGGGGGGAGCGGAAGTCGTGGGATACATTTGTCACGAACTTGCGCTGGTCCTCGCTGGTCTGGGAAAGGGCGGTGGCCATATAGGAGAGCGTTTCGGAAAGCACCCCCAGCTCGTCGCCGGAGTGAAAGGAGTATTTGTAGGACAGATTGCCTGTGGCATATTCCCTTGCAGCTGTGGTGATCTGGCGTATGGGCCGAAGCACGATTAAATGCAGCAGAAAAAGCAGGAGGAGGGATAGAAGAAACATCACCAGGGCGGTGAGATACATGACGTTCAGGGCGTCATTGACGGAGCTGTCCAGCGCGGACAGCGGGTAATGCAGTACCACATAGCCCCTGGTGGAAAATCCGTTGACCATGGGGGCGTAAACGCTGACCATGTTT
Organism: uncultured Lachnospiraceae bacterium; assembly: GCA_944381475.1. Classification (GTDB taxonomy): domain Bacteria; phylum Bacillota; class Clostridia; order Lachnospirales; family Lachnospiraceae; genus UBA4292. Next base: position 1,464 of record CALWLH010000084.1, read on the forward strand.
TCTGAAAAGCTGCCGAAAAAGTTTCCCACAAAGCCGTGATGGCTGTTCGCGCTGGTAGGGTCGAAGCCGTTTACTGACGCGGCAGACTGCGTTTGGGGATACACCAGAGTGCCGGTCTTGTCGATAAACCAGATGGTGCATTCCAGCGTGGATGCGGCCTCCGCAATTTCCTGTATATGCAGGGACAGCTGATCATACCCTTGTTCAAAATCCATGCGATACCGGGAGGCCAGATGATTGGCCCCGTCGTAAAGCCGGGTTTCCAGACTGGTGAGCTGGCTGTCATAGACCATTTTGTGGCCGATTGTGGCGATAAACAGAATGGACAGGGCAGCCAGCAAAAGATAACACAGAATAAATTTTTGCCGGAGAGAAAGCTTCATTGCTTCACCTCAAATTTATATCCCACGCCCCAGACCGTGGAGATGCGCCAGCTGGGGTGGTCCTTGATCTTTTCCCGCAGACGCTTGATATGTACATCCACTGTGCGGGTGTCCCCCACATACTCATATCCCCAGAGCTGATCCAGAAGCTGCTCCCTGGTAAATACCTGATTGGGAGATTTTGCAAGAAAATATAAAAGCTCCAGCTCTTTGGGAGGCATCTCCAGGGTATGCCCCTGGTAGATGACGGAGTAGTTGGTCAGGTTTACGATCAGATCCGGATATTCCACAAATTTTCCGTTCTGGGGAGCGGCGGAGGGCTTTGGAGCGGGCTTTGGCGCAGTGCTTCTGCGAAGCACCGCCTTCACTCTTGCCACCATTTCCTTGGAGTCAAAGGGCTTCATGATATAGTCGTCAGCCCCCAGCTCCAGGCCCAGCACCTTGTCAAAAACCTCTCCCTTGGCGGAGAGCATGATGATGGGCACCTGGGAGGTTTTTCTGAGCTCCCTGCAAACCTCATAGCCGTCAATGCCCGGAAGCATCAGGTCTAAGAGGATCAGCTCCGGATGAAAGCTCTCAAAGGCGGCCAGAGCCTCCTCCCCGTCATAGACGATCTTAGTCTCAAAGCATTCCTTCACCAGATAGAGGGAAATCAGCTCCGCGATGTTCTCATCGTCGTCCACAATGAGAATACGCTGTTTGTTTGCCATGGCTTCTCCTTTCTGCCGTTACTTGAAGGTAACGATGGTAACGCCGGAATCTCCCTCGCCGAATTCCCCGAGGCGAAATTCCTTCACATATTTTAACCGTTTTAAATGCTGGTGAACCGCCTTTCTCAGGGCGCCCGTTCCCCTGCCGTGAACCACCCGGCACTGGGAAAGATGGGCCAGGTAGGCGTCGTCCAGATATTTGTCCAGCTCCGGGATGGCCTCGTCCACGGTCTTGCCGATGAGATTGATCTCGGGGGATACGGAGAAGGATTTGCTCATCTTGATTTTTCCTGTTCCCCCGGCTCCGGATAGGGGAGCGCCCTCCCTTGAAATGGTGTTCTCCGCCACCAGATAGATATCGCGGATATTGGTCTGGGTTTTCAAAATTCCCATCTGCACCGACAGATCTCCCTTGGCATTTGGCAGAGTTAAAACCGTGCCATCCAGGTTCATGGAGATCACGTGAACCCGGTCCCCGATGTGAAGCTTCTTCGGATCCGGAGTTTTTTCCTTCTTTTCCTGAAGGGGCTTTTCAGCTTTCTCTGTTTTGCTCATCCGCTCCCGGAGCTTGGTGCGCTCCTTTTCCAGAGCTCTTGCCAGGTCGCTTCCGGCGGTCTGCTTGTTCACCAGACGGATGGTCTCATCCACAAAGGCCTTGGTTTCCGCCAGCATGGCGGCGGCCTTTTCATTGGCTTCCTGTAAAATCTTATCCTGCTTTTCGGACAGAACCTGCTGCTTGTGCTCTAGGGACTGCTTGAGAGAGGTATTTTCCTGGCGGATGCGGTTTAATTCCTCCCGCTCCTTTTCCAGTGCCCGGCGGCTGTTCTCCAGCTCTGACACCACATCCTCAAAGCTTGCATCCTCCGCATCCACCCGGCTTCTGGCGTCCTGGATGATATAGTCCGGAATACCCAGCTTTAAGGAGATGGCGAAGGCATTGCTCTTTCCGGGAATGCCGATGAGAAGACGGTAGGTGGGACGCAGGGTCTCCAGGTCAAACTCACAGCAGGCATTCTCCACCCCGGGGGTGGAAAGGGCGTAGAGCTTCAGCTCCGCATAGTGGGTGGTCGCGATGGTGCGAACCTGGCAGTTGTGAAGGAAGGCCAGTATGGAGGTAGCCAGTGCGGCTCCCTCGGTGGGATCCGTCCCGGCGCCCAGCTCGTCAAAGAGCACCAGGCAGTCTTTATCCGCCTCCTTGATAATGGGAGCAATGTTTGTCATGTGGGAGGAGAAGGTGCTGAGGCTTTGCGCAATGCTTTGCTCATCCCCGATATCCGCATACACCTCCCGGAATACCGCCAGCCTGGAATTGTCAAAGGCCGGGATATGAAGTCCTGCCTGCCCCATCAGGGTGAAGAGCCCCACGGTTTTTAAGGATACGGTTTTGCCTCCGGTGTTGGGGCCGGTGATGATCAGGAGGTCAAAAGCCTCCCCCAGGGATACATCGATGGGCACCACATGGTCCTTTGAGATGAGGGGATGGCGTCCCTTTTTGATCTGGATGATCCCCTCCGTGTTCAGAATTGGCTCGGAGCCGTTCATCTCCCGGGACAGGGCGGCCTTTGCGAAGATGAAGTCCAGTCTGGCCAGAATTTCGTAGTCTGACAGGAGCAGGGGCGCCTCTGCGGCGCAGGAGTTAGACAGGGCTGCCAGAACCTTCTCGATCTCCTTCTGCTCATCGATCTCCAGCTGGCGCAGGTCGTTGTTCAGCTTCACCACTGCCATGGGCTCCACAAAAATGGTGGAACCGGAGGAGCTCTGGTCGTGGATCATGCCGGGAACCTGGGAGCGGTGCTCCGCCTTTACAGGAAGACAGTAGCGTCCATTTCGCATGGTGATGATGGGATCCTGCAGGTCGGATTTCCTGGACTGGAGCATGGAGGCCAGCTCCGCCTGGATGCGACCCCGGATATTTGCCATGTTTCTCCGCACTGCCCGGAGACCGGGGCTGGCATCGTCCGCAATCTCCTCCTCGGAGATGATACACCGGTCAATCTCATGATAAAGTCCCGACAGGGGTGAGAGCGCCAAAAAATCCTCATCCAGGGAGTCATACTCCTCCTCCGAAAGATTTTCCCGCACACCGTATGAGCGAACTCTGCCTGTGGTGCGAAGAAGTCCTGCGATGGCCAGCAGCTCCGGCGCGTTGAGGCTTCCCCCCAGCTCCAGCCGCTTTAAGCTTCCCCGGATATCCTTGATTCCGGAAAAGGAGATGCTGCCCTTGCGAAGCAGCCGGGACAGGGCGTCGGAGGTGTTTTTCTGACGGGAGCGGATTTCTGTGATATCGTCTCCCGGGAGAAGCGCCTGACAGAGGGCTTTTCCGGGCTCGCTTCCCGCCATCTGGGTCAGCCGTTCAATGATTTTATTGTATTCCAATACCTTTAATGCTTTTTTATTCATATATAACTCCAAAATGCCTGAAAAGGCGTATTTTGCAACAGCTTCCGCGGACTTTAAGGTCAAAGCTTTTGATCTTAAGTATCATTATATCCTAGATTTGTTAATATTGCAACGTCCACTTTTCTTTGTGAAAATGCGCTTTGGGGTATTCCCATTTCAGCTAAATTCTATTATAATGAAGGATATGTATTGCTCAGTTCAAATCAACATCTAAGACCAGTATACAGGAAGGACTTTTATATGGCGGACCTTGAGAAGGAACAATCAGAAGCTCCATATATAAAAGAAAAAATCAGGCGCAGAAGACAGCACCCATTTCACTTTCTGCTGCGGGTTTTGCTGTGCATCCTGCTGGCAGTGATCTTTGGGGCGGTGGCGGGATTTGTGTTTGTGGTGGTACGCCCCTGGGCAGAGCAGATCGGCATGCCGGAGGAGACCAGCGCGCCCTCCATGGTGGAGCTTCCAACGTTCCAGCAGGACAACTCCCACGAGTATACCATTCCCCAGGAAACGGAGGAGGAAGCTACAACCATTGATGAGGAAGAGGTGAAATTCAACGACGCCCAGCGCCAGTGGATACGAAACCTGATCAGCAGCATGATCGACCGGGACAGCCTGGATATCTCCGATGTGGACGAGGTGGACAGGCTGTTAAACCGGGTATCCGCCCAGGCGCAGAAGACCCTGGCCCAGGTCAGCGGCTATGCCTCGGAGGGGGAACAGGGGGGACAGCCTCTGTGGCAGATTCCGGGAGTGGTGATCTATAAGAACGAGGACACGGACGAGGTGCTGATTCTGGCGGACGTCTCCTCCCTGGCGGACGCCCCCAATATTCTGGTTCAGTTGTCCGCCCTGCCGGACACCCAGCTTCAGGCTTCCGTGAAGGGCTGGGATCATGTTTATGGTCTGGCAGTATTCTCCGTCCCAACCACCAGCCTGTCATCGGAGGAGATTGCCCAGATCAGCCTGATGGAGATCGGAAACAGCTATCAGGTGACGGCCTGCGATACCATTCTCCTGGTAGGAACGCCCTATCTGACATATGGCTCCGTTGCCAGGGGACATGTGACCTTCGTGGATATCGGCCGCAGCGCCCTTGATTCCACCTACAGACTGTTTGACACAGACATTTCCCTGCCGGAGGGCGCCGGCGGTTTTATGATCAACACAGCCGGTGAGCTGGTGGGGATTTTGACCAGTTCATTTCGGGACGACACCCTTTCGGAGTTTGGTGCGGCCATCGGCACGGAGGAGCTCAAGGGAACGCTGAACAATATGATGAACGGCAGAGCCTCCGGTCTGCTGGGGGTCTATGCAACCAATGTGACGGAGGAGCTGATCAGCCAGGGAATGCCGGCGGGGGTCTATGTAAGGGATGTGCAGCAGGACGGGCCCGCCTATCGCGCGGGGATTTCCGCAGGGGATGTTATCACCGGCATCAGCACCAGGGCCATCGCCAGCGTATCGGATCTGACCCAGTGCATGTTGGAGGAGCATCTGCCGGAGGAGACGGTCATCGTCCAGGTGATGCGCATGAGCCCGGAGGGATATAAGCCCATGGAGATCAGTGTGACCCTGGGGGCAAGATAGAGAGTGAAGGAGAAATTAAATGAGTTATATAGAGACATTTCGGGAGGGTGAACATATCAGCCAGGTGCTTTTGTGCAGATCCAAGCAGACCATGACAGCCAAAAACGGCAGAAACTACTACTCCCTGGTGCTTCAGGATAAGACAGGAATCATTGACGGGAAGGTCTGGGATCTGAATGGAGGAATTGATCACTTCGAGGCTCTGGATTATATCCATGTGGAGGGGGATGTGACCTCCTACAACAACAGCCTTCAGCTGAACTTGCGCCGAATCCGCAGGGCCCATGAGGGGGAATATCTGGCAGGGGATTTCTTTCCCACCTCCAGCAAGGATATAGAAACCATGTATAAGGAGCTTCTGAGCTATGTGGCAAAGATCCAGAATCCGAAGATGAAGGAGCTGGTGGAGAGCTTTTTTATAAAGGATGAGAAATTTATCAAGGCTTTTAAGTCCCATTCCGCAGCCAAGAGCGTGCACCATGGCTTTATCGGAGGTCTTTTAGAGCATACGCTGGCGGTGACCAAGCTGTGCTACTGCTACTGCTGGCTCTATCCCCAGCTGAACAGGGATCTGCTTTTGGCGGCGGCTATGTTTCACGATATCGGCAAGCTCCGGGAAATCTCAGATTTTCCCTCCAACGACTACACCGACGAGGGGCAGCTTCTGGGGCACATCGTCATGGGCTGCGAGATGGTGGGAGAGCGGATCAAAGCCATCCCGGGCTTTCCCAAAAAGACAGCCACGGAGCTTCGCCACTGCATTCTTGCCCACCACGGGGAATTTGAGTACGGCTCGCCCAAGAAGCCGGCTCTGATGGAAGCGGCGGCTTTAAACTTCGCGGACAACACGGACGCCCGGATGGAGACCTTTATCGAGCAGGTGGTGGGGGCCGCCAGCAGCGAATGGCTGGGCTTCAACCGCTTTGTGGACTCCAACGTGCGAAAGACCACGCCGCTGGAGGGATAGAGGAGGCAGAGACAACAGACACCCCGGAGAACCGTGTGTTCCGCGGGGTGCCTGACGGAGATAAGCATGAATAAAAATGAGATTGTAACGGTTACCATTGAAGATATGAGCGCAGAGGGGGAAGGCATCGGAAAAGCGGATGGCTTCCCGCTTTTCATTAAGGACACGGTGATGGGGGATGTGGCCCTGGTAAAGGTGATTAAGGTGAAGAAAACCTTTGGCTTCGGCCGGCTGATGGAGATTCTGACGCCCTCCCCGGACCGGGTGGAAGCGCCATGTCCCATCGCCAGGGCCTGCGGCGGCTGTCAACTCCAGAGCCTTTCCTACGAAAAGCAGCTGGAGTTTAAGCAGAAGAAGGTGTGGAATAATCTGAAGCGCATCGGAGGGCTGCCGGTGTATATGGCGGATAATGTTCCTAGAGATCTGGGGGCTGCGCAAGGGTCAGACCTGAGGAAGATGATACCCGTATACCCCACCATCGGCATGGAAAACCCCTGGCGCTACCGGAACAAGGCCCAGCTGCCGGTAGGATACGACCGGGAGGGGCGCTTGGTGGCGGGCTTTTATGCCGGAAGGACGCACTGCATCGTGGCCCAGGAGGACTGCCTGATCGCCAATGAGCGGAATAAGGACATTCTGGATAGGGTGCTTTCCTTTATGAAGGACTACCGTATTGAACCCTACAGCGAGGAGACGGGCCAGGGGCTGGTGCGCCACATCCTGATCCGGGTGGGATACCACACAGGGGAGGTGATGGTGTGCCTGGTGATAAACGGACGCTCCCTGCCCCGGGGCGAGGAGCTGGTAAAGCGGCTTCTGGCCCTTCCCGGCATGACGAGCATCTGTCTGAATGTAAACCGGGAGCGCACCAACGTGATCCTGGGAAAGGAGATCATCAATCTTTACGGGGAGGGCTATATCCGGGACCGGATCGGGGATGTGACCTTTCGGATCAGTCCCCGGTCCTTCTTCCAGGTGAACCCTATCCAGACAGAAAAGCTCTACACAAAGGCGCTGGAGTATGCGGGTCTTACCGGGGAGGAGACGGTGTGGGACCTGTACTGCGGCATCGGCACCATCTCCCTGTTTCTGGCAAGGAATGCAAAAAACGTCCGGGGTGTGGAGATCGTCCCGGAGGCGATCGCGGACGCCAGGAACAACGCAGAGGCCAACGGCATCACAAACGCCCAGTTTTACGTGGGAAAGGCGGAGGAGGTCCTTCCGGCCATCTATGAGAAGGAGCGCTGCCGCGCGGATGTGATTGTGGTGGATCCGCCCAGAAAGGGGTGCGACGCTGCGCTTCTGGAGACCATCGTCAAGATGGAGCCCAAGCGGGTGGTCTATGTGAGTTGCGACTCCGCCACCCTGGCCAGGGACCTGAGGTGGCTGGGAGAGCATGGGTATGAGACAAAGTGCGTGCAGCCGGTGGATATGTTTGGGCAGGGGGTACACTGCGAGGTCTGCGTAAAAATTGAGAGAGTATAAATCATTTTATTATCGGCGACAGGCATGATCTGTGCTGGCGTTTTGCGATGCTGGCACAGATTTTTTGCGCGATACGCCCGGAGGGCGGCCGACAGCACCTGCCCCATGCGAAGCATTATATTGGCAGGTGCGTATTGGCAGGTCCGCTTTAGCGGGCGTGCCGTCACCCGTTGTGCGACATGGCAAATCGAGTAGAGGGCTCTTTTCCCCTACTCGATGGGATGGTATGATGAGTGAGCCAGAGATAAGGATATAAAAAAGGGTAGATTTTTTCTCTGAGATATGCTACAATACAATAGACATATGATAGTACAAATTAAAGAAAATTAAAGTTGATTAAAAGCAATAGAATATTCTTATATAACATAAATATATTTGGGATCGGATCTGCAGGCGGTTGTATGGGAAATCAACTTTGCGCTAGGCAACAGAGAAGGCATGATTACCACCCTTAAAAACGTGGAGGCAAGTGATCCGGCAGGAAGATAAAACAATTATACTATTTTTAATAGCCATTCTCAAAAGATACATTTTTGTGAAAGCAGGGTATTAATACATAAACAGGCGAATCATTCATTTTGGGATTTCAATGAATAATGTGAAATCATGTCAAATAGAAGTGGAGAACTGATGACCCGGGACTGTGATATTGCAAAAAAGCATAAAGAACATTTGTCAAAAAGATTTATTCACGGCAGTGTAATTGCTCATAAATAATCAGAGAAATTGCCGTGATAGTTGCAAGCACCACCAATGCTTTCTCTGCATACCGGTGAAGAGCTTAAAAAAGGGCAGACTCCACCTGTGGCAGTTTCAAAAGTATTTTACGGTTGTAAAGGTTCATTAACAGTTACCTTTGCAGCAGTGGCCGCAGCTTGCGGATGTAAAAAGTAGATTTATTATAAAGGAAGGTATGGCATGAACGAAAGAGAGTGGATTGAGAATATTTCAAGGTTTGAATGTTCTGATGGAAGATATTTAAATTTTACAGATGAATTTATAAAGAATAAGTTGAAAAATGCATTATCAAATGAAAATATCATTTGTTTAGCACGAGGAGAGGGACGTAGTAGAATACTAAATGATATTGTATTTCATCCAGAGATATTGTTTGATTGGGGTGAAAAATCAGTGCATGCTTTATTGGAAAATAAGGATGAGCATTTGAGGAGATTTTGTGATCCACAAATTATAAATAAAGATATAATGATTTATTATATTACAAAGTATGCAGAACAACTAAAGCGATACTATCAGCGGTATAGGTATTTAAAAGGAAATGAACAAGATGTAAATAGTTTCCTAGATAAGTTGATAGAACAAGTTAGTAAAGAGTATAATGACACAGACCTCTTATGTGTAAAAGAATGGTTAATCTATGCTCTTCATACAATGGGAGAAAAAGAATTTAAAAAGACTACGCCATGTATATCCTGTTGTTATGGAACAAATCGTTTTGATATTGCTCAAAAATTTGGCCGCGGGCGTAATGGTAATCATTTTGTAATAATGGATTGTTGGGTTGATAAAAGAGAAGAAGGAAGCGCATATAAACGCACGGAATATGTGAATACTGTTCTTAGAAAATATGGTTTAAATTAGTTTTATAATATACATCATGAGATCATGCTTAAGTATGGAATTTTTCCTCGGCAATTAGTGGGCTATTATTTGCTAGACAGAAATTTTACATACAAATATGTCATTAATAGACATTATGTAGATGAGTGGGAAAGAAATTCGAAGTTTGAAATAGGAGATCCTATATATTTTGAACAGATAGTCGATTTTAATAATTTAGGACCATATAACACGATATATGAGTATGATGGAAGATATTTTACAATTGCGGGAAGAAGACGATAGATTATTAGAATATATGTTTAAGTCAAAAAATAAAGAACCAGCCGATTACTTAATGAGTTAATTAGCTGATTTAGGAAATGTACGAAATATTCCTATGATGGGCAGATATGTTTTTTATTATAAAGAACGGATATTTGGCGGTATTTATGGCAATGGTTTTATGGTGAAGATTATAGAGACCAGTAAGAAATCCGCTTTGTTGAGCCTGGTATCTGGTAACTAAGGCGGTTAAGTTTAGGAATGAATTTGCGAAAAACTATTGACAGTACCCATAGATAGATCCTCTTCGTTTCAGTCAGGTATCAAAAGTCAAGTGCTCAACTTTTGATACCCACCAATAGAATTTGAATCTATTATCCCATACACAGTCTAATTTTTCGAGGTACGCGCTATCTACCGTTCACAAACATTACGCAAGTAAACTCGCATAAGCGGTTTCCGTTAGCCCGGACAGGCGGTTCCCTGCCTGCCGGACTTGCGGTGTTACTGCACGAGAATATTCAATGCCCTGGTCTGACATGATACGGCAGAGATGCCAGATCAAAGCGAAAAGTTGAAGTTGGAGCAGTTTGCTTTAACTATAAATGAAAACCTAGTGAAAAGATAGCCGCTATTTTATTGGGCGCTTATTTTATTACAAAGGTAAGCGCTAAATAATCGACCGGATAGCAATGAATTGCATTTTATGAGATACTTCAGATACCCGGAGTAATTCACTTCATATCCGTATCTTGATTTACAAAAGTTGCGATCTCAATTCATATCTTCCGTTGCTTTTGTTGTACCTGATTACTCCAAAGTCCAAATTCTTACTTTACAGGAGATGAATTAAATGAGTACAACTTCAACCTCACAGGATTACTGGTTAGAACTGATCAGCCAGTGTAGACCCAGCGGACTTACGGATCGCCAGTGGTGTATTCAGAATGGGATCCCTGTCAGCACGTTTTATTATCATGTAAAGGCTTTGCGTAAAAAAAGCCTGTGAGATCCCGGAAGCTTCTGATGTTACTTCACAGAAACAGGAGGTGGTCCAGACCCCGTTTGGGGAAACAGAATCACATCCGGATACTGTTCCGTTTTCTTCGCCATCGGTCTGTCTCGAAATGCAGGGGATCCGTATTGAAATCCACGAACTGTCCGGTGTGGATGTGATCCGTAATACACTGCTTGCCCTGCGGCAGCTTTGTTAGGCGAACTGTCCGGTGTGGCAAAATTTTTCCTGGTGACAGGCTATACCGACATGCGTAAGAGCATCGATGGGTTAATGGCAATCGTCCTGGACACCTATGAATTAGATTCCTACAGCAACTCGCTGTTCCTTTTTTGTGGGAGACGCTGTGACCGGATCAAAGCGCTTCATTTCGAGAAAGATGGATTCTGCCTCTATTATAAACGTTTGGATAACGGACGGTTCCAATGACCCAGGGATTCTTCCGAAGTAAGAAACCTTACCTGCCAGGAATACCGATGGTTATTGGAAGGGCTGTCTATTGATCAGCCTAAGGCGATCCGGCCTGCCATATGGGAGGCTTACTGGTTATGGCTTGAAACAGTGGCTCCTACTGGCGGAAGCCGTCTGGCCAAAGCAGTGACCTACGCAAAAAACCAGAAGCCATATATGGAGAACTACCTGTTAGACGGGCGATGTTCCATATCGAATAACATTGCGAAAAATATTGCCCGCCCCTATGCGGTAGGGCGGAAAAATTTCCTGTTCCACGATACTGTCAAAGGCACCCGGGCCAGTTCCATCATTTTCAACTTAGTGGAAACTGCAAAACTCAACAATCTGAACATTTACGTGTATCTGGAGACCGTTCTGCTCTACATGCCGGACTACAAAAAAGAGTCCGAAGGTATAGAAGAGCTGATGCCCTGGTCTGAAATGATACAGCAGAGATGCCAGATCAAAGCGAAAAATTGAAGTTGTAGCATTCTGCTTTAACTATAAATGAAAACCTGGTGAAAAGATAGCCGTTATTTTATTGAGCGCTTACAATTTTTCTGGAAGTTGAGAATTTATCTGACAGTGCATTTTTTTGTCGAAAACGACAAGTTTATGCTATTGACAGCATTAACTTGATTATTTCATGCATTTGTGCTATGGTAGAAGCGACAGGAGGAATGCACCATGATAGAATCACACGAACTCAAGAACCGGGATCAGTATTTGAAAAAGCTGATCGGGTTTCAGGACACGGAACCAGTGAAGGTCATCACCGGCATCCGCCGCTGCGGAAAATCCAGTCTGTTGAAGCTGATGATCCGGCATCTGCGAGAAACCGGTGTCCAGGAGGAACAGATCGTGGAGATGAACTTTGAATCTCACGATTTTCGGAACATGGCCTCGGATGAGGTGTACCACTATGTAAAAGAGAGGGTTGTTCCAGGTAAGCGGATGTACCTTTTCTTTGATGAACTGCAGCGAATCGATGCCTGGGAGGATGCGGTCAATTCTTTCCGAGTGGATTTGGACTGTGACATTTATGTGACTGGCTCCAACGCCTACCTGCTGGCCTCAGAGTATTCCACCTATCTCTCCGGCCGGTGTGTGGAGATCAAAATGCTGCCGCTTTCTTTCCGGGAGTTCCTGGACTTCCACAACTTTGAGGTACGTGAAACCAGCAGCGTCCTAGGTGGAACTCGCCGGCAGGTGTTTGATAAAAGCGGCGAACGCTACGATCTGCGGGAGGTGTTTGACGCCTATATGCGTTTTGGCGGGATGCCGGGAATCGCCGACATTGGGCTGGATCAGGAAAAAGCGTTGTCCCTTTTGGATGGCATTTACTCCACTGTGGTGGTGCGGGATATTCTGGAGCGGGAAAAACGGCGCGGGCAACGGCAGATTACCGACTCTGCGCTTCTGCGTAAGATTGTGCTGTTCCTCGCGGACAACATCGGCAGCAGCGTTTCTGTTTCCTCTATTGGCAATACGCTAATGAATGAAGGGCTGCTGGAAGACGGGAAGCGCAAAGGAACGCCCAGCGCCCATACGGTGCAGGCGTATATCGGCGCACTGCTGGAAAGCTACTTCTTTTATGAGATCAAGCGGTTTGACATCAAGGGCAAGGAATATCTGCGCACCCTAGGCAAATACTATATCGTGGACATTGGGCTTAGAAACTTCTTGCTGGGCTTCCGCAATCGGGACAGCGGCCATGCTATTGAGAATGTGGTCTACTTCGAACTGCTCCGCCGGGGATATGACGTGGCCATTGGGAAGATTGACAATCAGGAAGTGG
>CALWLH010000085.1 GCA_944381475.1 uncultured Lachnospiraceae bacterium
GGTTTACCACCCCCATGCAGAGCTGCACCACATCAAGAAGGAGCATATCGGCCTGATAGAGGTGATGGGTCTGGCAGTGCTTCCGAGCCGCCTGAAAAAGGAGATGGAGGAGCTGACCGCAGCCATCCTCTCCGGCGCGGATATCAGACAGGATGAGACGCTCTGCAAGCATGCGGACTGGGTGGAGGAGTTTTTGCCAAAGTACGAAAACGTGACGGAAGAGCATATACAGGAAATCCTGCAGCATGAGATCGGCATCGTGTTTATGAAGGTGCTGGAGCACGCAGGAGTGTTTAAGCGGGATGACGCCGGTAAAAAGGCATTTAAAAAATTTATGAAGGAGTTATAAAGGAGAATTATGGCTGAGGAAAAGATGGAATCAATGGATGATTACAAGGATATGCTGGAGGCGTCTTACAGGCGTTTCTATCCTGGGGATCTGGTAAAGGGGACGGTGATCTCCGTGGATGAGACCGGCGCGCTGCTGGATTTTAACTACTATGCGCCGGGAAGGATCGCTGCGGATGAGTTTTCCGATGATCCGAATTTTCAGATCATGGAGGAGGTTTCCGTGGGAGACGAGATCACTGCTGTGGTTGTGAAGGTGGATGACGGCGCCGGCAATCTGGTGCTTTCAAAAAAGCAGGCAAACCATGAAACTGCCTGGGAAAAATTCCGCCAGTGGAAGAAGGATCAGACCCCGGTGACCATGAAGATCACAGAGGCGGTGAAGGGCGGCGTTACCGGATACCTGGAGGGAATGCGGGCATTTATCCCGGCGTCCAAGCTGTCTCTGTCCTATGTGGAGGATTTGTCTGTGTTTGTGGGACAGACGGTGCAGGCCATTGTTATTACCGCAGAGGAAGAGGGTAAAAAGCTGGTGCTGTCCTGCAGAGAGCTTTTGCAGGAGGAGGCAAGGAATCAGAAGAGTGAGAAGGCAAAGCGGCTTCAGATCGGCGCCATTGTGAATGGTAAGGTGGAAAGTCTGAAGGATTACGGTGCTTTTGTGGACATCGGCGAGGGGATGAGCGGGCTTTTGCATATCTCCCAGATACCCTATCACAAAAAGCTTCCTCATCCCAAATATGTCCTGAAGGAAGGACAGGAGATTAAGGTGAAGATTACAAAGGTGGAAAACGGCAAGGTGAGCCTGTCCATGAAGGATTTAGCCGATCCCATGGACAAGGAGGTGGATGAGGCCCCAGCAGAGTACCATGATAAAACCGCTGCGGGAACCAGCATGGGAGATTTGCTTAAGAAGCTGGGACTGTAATGATACCTGCCTTTGAAATACAGAAAATCCAGCAGATTTCTGTTGATTCTTGTTGGGAAATGTGCGACAATAGGAAAAGTCGGTTTGACGCATAAACCGGGTGAAAGACGGGAGGCGAGGAATATGAGCAAGCTGGGACCTAAAAAGAGCAAGGATGAGGCAAAGAAAAAGCAGCTGCAGCAGCAGCTGGCAGCCTTAAAGCGCAAGCAGGAAGGGAAGAAGAAATAAAAGCAGAAAAATCCCAGGCATCTAGGAACAGGAACGCGCCTGAACTGTTTTCAAGTATACGGATTGATGTGAAAATTTTAAACCTTTCAGCTGCTATTAAGACAAAAAGGTCAGATATTTGTCTGGCCTTTGTTTTTTCAGGATTAAAAGCAGGATGCTGCTGACAGAATAGAGGCTCAAGAGAAATAGACGGCGCCTTAGAGATGGGGAAACGAAGGGAAAGCGCATACAGAAGAAATGCGGGTAAAGAAAAGTATTCTGCCGCAGCTCTTCTGTATCATTTGATAGATATAGGAAGTGTAATGAAAAGGTTTTTTAGAATAATTGGAATATGGCTGGCAATGGCAATGGTGCTTTGCTCCTGCGGCCTGGAGACAAGTGTTTCTGCGGGGATTGGAGAAGGGGAAGCATCAGAAACAGATATACAGGATAGGGAGGATGAAAGCGATACCGCCTCTGGGACTCAGACTGACGGGGGAACCTCTGACAAAACCAGTCCAGACGGCGAAGAAACGGTTGAGGGAGAGGAGACAACCGCAGAGAAGAACCCGCAGGGAGAAACCGAACCGGAGCCGGAGCAGACAACGGCCCATGTGGAGGCGGGGGAGACCAATGAGCATGGTATTATTGACGGGCAGCCCCTGGAGACTACGGAAAACTCTGGAACCCCGCTGCCGGAGACCACGCCTGCAGACAACAGGGACATTGTCAGTGATCTGCCATACCTGGTTATGGTGAACAGACAGGCAAACTGCGTCACTGTATATGCAAAGGATTCTGACGGAAAATATACGGTTCCCATAAAGAGTATGATCTGCTCCTGCGCCAGGGATGGATTTGAGACGCCCTTGGGTACCTTTCAGATTTCCGACCACTATGTCTGGCGGATGCTGTACGGCAATGTATACGGATATTATTCCACCAGGATCGTGGGAAGTATTCTCTTTCACTCCGTGCCTTATATCCAGTCAAACCCTTCCACTTTAAAGCCAGGGGAGTACGACAAGCTGGGAGAGGACGCATCCCAGGGCTGTATTCGCCTGAAGGTAGAGGATTCAAAATGGATCTATGATAACTGCGCATCGGGAACCTATGTGATCATCTATGACAGCCCAGATCCAGGCCCTTTGGGAAGGCCCACGGCCATGAAGCTGTCCCAGGCCAGGGCGGATCTGCAGGGATGGGACCCTACAGACCCAACGGCGGGAAATCCCTGGCTCAGCTGTACCACAGACCTGAAAATCTCTTCATTCACCATTCGCCTGGAGGTGGGTGAGAAGATTGATTTGTCAGATTATGCGTCCGCTGTGGATTGGAAGGGGGATTTGACGGATATCACCATTTCCGGCAAGGTGGATACAAAAAAGACGGGAACCTACAGGGTGACCTATAGGGTGACAGATTTTGCGGGGAAGAGTGACAGTAAAACCATCAATTTTGTTGTGGAAAAAAAGGCGGCGCCTACCCCCACCCCTACGCCGAAACCCACGGCTACGCCAAAGCCCACGGTGACGGCCACACCGACGCCGACGGTCACACCAAAACCCACGGCCACGGCCACGCCGACGCCGACGGTCACACCAAAACCCACGGTGACGGCTACGCCGACGCCGACGGTTACGCCAAAGCCCACGGCAACGGCCACACCGACGCCGACGGTTACACCAGAGCCTACGGATGCGGCCGCGCCAGCGCCTGCCGAGGATTCAACTTCGGACGACGTCTTTACCAAATATAAATCAGGAGGAAATGATGGGACTACTGGATAAGCTATTAAAAATAGGAGCAGAGAAGCTGGCAGAAGGGCTCAGCGAGGTATATAAGAATACCTCTTCGGCGGGAAACAATACTTCCAGACCCGGGATGAAGGATGACTGGGAGATGAGGGTCATTGACGGAAAAAATGTCTATGACAAGCTGGAAAACTGTTTTTCGCGGCATTTTTCGGATTATCGGGTGCGGATGGATGTGAAACCCCAGGAATTTGGGGGAAATGTCCATGCCAGGAATTTTACATACGTGCTGTACCTGGACGGGGATGCGAAGGCGGTGGTGATGGTGACGGCTCACAACCATGAGCGAAAGGCGGAATACCGTCTGGCAAAGCAGGCGGCTGAAGCTGCAGGGCTGCCCTTTATCAACTTCTTTTCCCATTTCGACAACCGGGAGGAGTATGTTTTTGACCGCTTAAGCAGGTATCTGAGGGCGACAGCTTAATTTGCACAATTGGAAAAGGAATGCAGTTTTTGCGTCTGCGGAGGGTAAAGCGGAGGACATACCAGTGCTTTGCGGACAGCCGTCCTCTGTTCAGCCCGGTCATTTTAAGCATAGCTTAAATTTCAAAGCTTTTTCCTTTCCTTGTGATATGCGGAGGCCCTTGAATATGCGGGGCTCCGCATTTTATATGCTGTCTTAAGCTTTTACATGGGATTTCTTGGGAGATATTGCTTATGGGGATTTTGGAGGAGCTGTCCTTGGAGCAGACCTGGCAGGAGTATTTGACATATAAGACGGAGCGCCAGCACCTGTCAAAGCGGGAGCTGTGCCAGCTGCAGAAATTTATTCAGGAGAAAAGGTACAGAACCGTTACAGAGGGTTTTGCTGATCCGGAGTATCGCTTTGAACCTCCGGTAAAAAGAAGCATTAACAAGAAGGGAACGGAGAAAAAGCGGGTCATTTACAGTTTTTTGCCGGAGGAGAACATGGTTTTGAAATGCATGGCCTTCCTGCTTTACCGATATGACGGCGTGCTGGCGGATTCCTGTTATTCCTTCAGGCGAAGCAGAAGCGCAAAGGATGCCATCCGAAGAATTACGGCTCTGCCGGGAATCAAAAAGAAGACCTGCCTGAAGGTGGACGTCAGCGATTATTTCAATTCCATTCCTGTACCGGCTTTGTGCCGGATTTTGGAGGAAGTGGTGGGGGAAGATGACCCGGAGCTGTTTTCTTTTTTAAAAGGCCTTCTCACAACGGATGCAGCCTATGAGCAGACCCGGGAGGGGCCGCTCCTTTTTGAAAGCCGTGGGGCCATGGCGGGAACCCCCATCGCCCCCTTTTTGGCAAATATTTATCTGCGGGATCTGGATGTGCATTTTGAAAAGAGGAAGATCCCGTACTTCAGGTATTCGGATGACATCCTGATATTTGCAGATGGCCGCCAGGAGGCGGAGAAGCTGCTGGGATTTGTGGGCCAGTTTCTATCGGACAAAGGACTGAAAATTAATCCGGACAAGGTGCAGATCAGCTCCCCGGGGCAGGTGTGGGAGTTTTTGGGTATTCAGTATGCAAAGGGTCAGATTGACCTGTCGGAGAATACCCGCAGGAAGCTGAAGGGGAAAATCCGGAGAAAGGCCAGGGCTTTTTACCGCTGGCGGATCAAGAACGGGGTGTCCTATGAACAGACCGCCAGGGCATTTATAAAGCTCTTCAACGCCAAGTTTTATGATGAAAGGGACGAGAAAAACTTTACCTGGAGCCGCTGGTTTTTTCCCATACTGACGGTGGATGAGGGATTGGGGGAGATGGACGCATATCTTCTGGAATATATACGCTATCTCTCCAGCGGAAGGCATTATAAGGCCAATTACCGCATTTCCTATGAACAGATCCGGCAGATGGGCTATAAAAGTCTGGTGCATGAATACTGGAGCTATCGGAATACTCTAAGGACGTCTGGAATGGGCTAACACAGCTAAAAGAAAAGAGAGGTGAAAGGATGGACAGACAGGAAGCAGTAAAAAGGGCCAAGGCTCTTGTTGAAAAAATGACGGTGGAGGAGGCGGCGTCCCAGCTGCGCTTTGACGCTCCCGCCATCGAAAGGCTGGGGATTCCGGAGTACAATTGGTGGAACGAGGCCCTTCACGGCGTGGCCAGGGCGGGATGCGCCACGGTTTTTCCCCAGGCCATCGGACTGGCGGCCTCCTTTGATACGGAGCTGCTGGAGGAGATCGGCTGGGTCATCGCCCTGGAGGGTAGGGCAAAGTACAATGCGTCTGTGAGACAGGGGGACAGGGATATTTATAAGGGGCTGACCTTTTGGTCCCCCAATGTCAATATTTTCCGTGACCCCCGGTGGGGCCGGGGGCATGAGACCTACGGGGAGGATCCGGTTCTTACAGGTACTCTCGGGACCGCCTTTATAAAGGGGCTGCAAAGAAAAAATGAGGAGGGCTATATGATGGCCGCGGCCTGCGCCAAGCACTTTGCAGTACATTCCGGCCCGGAGGCCCTGCGCCACAGCTTTGATGCAAGGGTCAGCAAAAAGGATCTCTTTGAGACCTATCTTCCCGCCTTTGAGATGTGCGTGAAGGAGGGAGAGGCGGAGGCAGTGATGGGGGCCTATAACCGGACAAACGGGGAACCCTGCTGCGGTCACCATTACCTGATGCAGGAGGTACTTAGGGGAGCCTGGGGCTTTCAGGGACATTACGTGTCCGACTGCTGGGCGGTTCAGGACTTTCATGCCCATCACCATATCACTAAGACCCCGGAGGAATCTGTGAAACTGGCCTTAGAGGCCGGGTGTGATGTAAATTGCGGCTGCACCTACCAGCGGGTGATGAATGCCTATGAGGCGGGGATGATCAGTGAAAAAACCATCCGCCAGGCCGCAGTAAGGCTGATGACCACAAGATATCTGCTGGGTATGTTTGATGAGACCAGCTTCGATCAGATTCCCTATACCGTGGTGGACTGCAAGGCCCATGAGCGGCTCAATGACCGGGCGGCGGAGGAAAGTCTGGTGCTGTTAAAGAACGATGGAATATTGCCCATCGACCGGACAAAGATAAAAACCATCGGAGTGATCGGCCCTAATGCGGACAGCCGCAGGGCGCTGATGGGCAATTACTATGGAACCGCTTCCAGGTACATCACTGTTCTGGAGGGTATCAAGGATGAGGCCGGGGAGGATATCCGCGTGCTCTACGCAGAGGGCTCTCATTTGTATCTGAACCAGCCTGATCCTCTGTCCAGACCTTTGCATCAGCTTTCTGAGGCAAAGACAGTGGCGGAACAGTCGGATCTGGTGATACTCTGTCTTGGGCTTGACGAAACTCTGGAGGGAGAAGAGGGAGATCAGGGAAATGTCCATGCCTCCGGGGACAAGCCGGACTTAAAGCTGCCGGAGTGCCAACAGAGACTTTTGGAGACGGTGGCAGCCACAAAAACCCCCTTTGTGCTCTGTATGCTGGCGGGCAGCGCCATGGATTTAACCTTTGCGGATTCCCATGGGGCAGCGGTCCTTCAGGCATGGTATCCCGGCGCCAGGGGCGGGAAAGCGGTGGCCAGGCTGCTTTTTGGAAAGACCGTTCCATCGGGAAAGCTTCCCATTACCATATACAGAGATCTGGAGGATTTTCCGGAATTTACGGACTATTCCATGAAGAAGCGGACCTACCGGTATCTGGAAAAGACGCCCCTGTACCCCTTCGGATATGGACTGGGCTATGGAAAAGCGGATATTGTCGGTGTACGCACATCTTCTGTGGATGAGAAAGCGCTGTCCTATCCGGAGGCAGCAGCGCATGGAATGAAAGTGGCGGTTTGTCTGAAAAATTCCTCCGACTTCCAGGTGAGGGAGGTGCTGCAGGTCTATGTCCGAGTGGAGGGCAGTGAATATGAGGTGCGAAACCATAAGCTGGCGGCCTATAAACCTGTGGCCCTGGAGCCTCAGGAGGAAAAACAGGTGGAGCTGCACATTCCCCCCGCTGCCTTCATGACTGTGAATGAGGAGGGAGTTTTACAGGCGGACGGCTCCGGTGCAATACTATGGATCGGTTTTGGACAGCCGGACGAGCGTACAAGGATATTGACCGGAATGGATTGTATAAAGGTGGAAATTCCCAATATCATGATCTTTTGAATATTAAATCAAGAAGCGACGGCACGCAGACCGTCGCTTTTGATTCTATCTGATGGGGGGCGTCTCTGTTTAGGAGAAAAAGAGCTGTGTCCAGTAATTTACTCCATTTTCCTGATAGTATCCCACACCAATGCTGGTAAAGGATTCTCCAAGAATGTTGGCCCGGTGTCCGGAGCTGTTCATCCAGCCCTCCATGACCTCCTCGGGTGAACGCTGGCCGTAGGCAATGTTTTCTCCCGCTGTGCGGTAGCGGATTCCCTGCTCTGTGAGGGCAGTGAAGCAGCTTCGTCCGTCAGGACGGGTATGGGAAAAGAACTGTACGGTTTCCTTTGCGCGGACAAGGGCGGCAGCGCTTGCAGCGGTATCCAGAGTAACCGGATTGAGCCCAGCCTTGGCCCGCTCCTCATTTACCAGCTCCACAACACGCAGGACATAGGGATGTACCGCTTCATCCGGATTCGTTGACTCTTCTGTCTCCGGTTCGGAAGATTCGGGCTCAGAAGTCTCGGGAACGGAAGTCTCAGGCTCAGAAGCATCCGGTACGGAAGTCTCTGGTACGGAAGTCTCAGGCTCGGAAGTCTCAGGCTCCTCTGCCTCCGGCTCAGAGGTCTCCGGCTCAGATGTTTCTGGCTCTTCTGCCTCCGGCTCAGATGTTTCCGGTACAGATGTTTCTGGTACAGAAGTCTCGGGCTCGGAAGCTTCAGGCTCGGAAGTTTCAGGAACAGAAGCCTCCGGCTCAGAGGTCTCTGGTTCAGAGTCCTCTGTTTCGGAATCTCCCTGTCCAGGGGTTTCCGGCTCCCAGCAGTCCGGAAGCTTTATGTTACAGTCAAAAATGTCTGCAATATTTTTCAGGAACAGATCATTGATGTACACACCGCAGTTCTCAAACAGCTCCTTGATCAGCTCCTCACAGTCGATATCACTCTCTGCAGCGGCCCATGTATAATCAAGATTGTAGGATGAGATGGGGGTATCCACCTTGATTACGGATGCAGAAGCGGTGCTGGTAATGCCTGCGCTTGCCGCAGCAGCAATACCCAGTGCCAGTAATGTTCGTTTCATCATGTACCTCCTTTTTACAAAAATATTGTGTAATTGTTACGAAACGATTACAATAGGACTATAACACAAATGACTCTAAAAAGATAGTGGTAATATATGGAAGCGTGATGCCTCATATGGCGTGATAACCGAGAGGTAAAAACTGGTGAATAAATGGAAACTTCTGGATAAGTATCGGTTTGTTTATATTTGAAACGGGCAGAGTCAAATGCTTTTGAAAGGAAGCCTGAGACGTACCTATACCAGGAAGCAGAAAGCTGGATCGCCTGATTGAAAATGGGAAAGCGGCGGATGTGGCGTTGACTGCCCAGGGGGTGGAGGCCCTTGACAAGGTGCTGGATATAATGGAAATGGCCGATGTGTTTGGCGGCTCAGGCATTAAAAAGTAGCACCATGGTAATATGGTTGCGGGAAAGCCGGATATGATGTATGATAAAAGAAAAAGGAGGGGAGACATTCCGATGAAGCCAAAAATGATTGTGAAAATAGGGGTTGATATAGGAATGATTATCGCACTGCTGTGTCTCATGTCCTATGAGATGGTGGGACAGGCTGCCCATGAGTGGCTGGGGATAGGAATGTTTGTGCTGTTTATCTTCCATCATCTTCTGAATCTTGTTTTTGCTGGATTACATGGCCATTATGGGGCTGTTTGTATTTGCAGAGCACTATATTACAGAGCTTTTGCGAAGAATGGGGCGAAGGAGGAAGAACCATGAATGATCAGCTCAAAATGTCCCGGCAGAGGATTCTGTATGTGGTTTTGACTGTACTGCTTGTCTGCGGCATTCTAGCCTGCATATTTTTCCCCCAGTTGCGATCCCTGTTTTCTGGAAGGCAACAGGAGGCCCAGAAGAATCTGTTTGCCATGGACACCTATATTACCATGACCGCCTACGGTACGGAACCGGAGGCGGCTTTGGAGGAGGCTGCAAGGAGGCTGACGGAGGCGGAAAAGCTCTGGTCCGTCACGGATCCCGGCAGCGACATCTATGCCCTGAACCACAGCCATGGACAGGGGGTGACTGTGAGCGAGGATACGAAGGATATTCTTTCCTTTGTCCTGGAGATGGCGGAGGAAACAGGAGGCGCCCTGGAACCAACCATTTATCCCGTGCTCACCGCCTGGGGATTCACCACAGAGGAAAACAGAGTCCCCAATGCATCGGAGATAACCAGTCTGCTGGCGTATGTGGGGTATGACCGGGTAAGGCTGGAGGGAAACACTGTGACCCTGGAACCGGGGATGATGCTGGATTTGGGGGCGGTGGGCAAGGGCTATGCCGGTGATCTGGCCGCAGAAATTCTCCGGGAACGAGACATCACCTCCGCCCTTCTTGACATCGGCGGAAATATTCAGACAATCGGAAGCAGGCCCGATGGAAATCCCTGGAGGCTGGGCCTGCGCGACCCCTTTTCCGATGGGATTCTGGGGGTTTTGGAAATCAGCAATATGGCCGTTGTCACCTCCGGAAGCTATGAGCGGTATTTTGTGGCGGAGGACGGCACCAGATATGGTCATATCATCGACCCGGAGACCGGCTATCCTGTGGATAATGGGCTGGCTGCGGTCACCATTGTAGTGGATGAGGGGCGTGTGGGAGACGCCCTGTCCACAGCTCTCTTTGTCATGGGCCTGGAGGGGGCCGCAGAGTACTGGCGCCAGCACCAGGATTTTGATATGATTCTGATTACAGATGAAGGAGCGATATATATCACCGAGGGCATAGCAGATGCCTTTTCGCTGAATGAGGAGCATGGGGATATGGCGCTTCATGTGCTTCAATAGGAAGGAGCAGGCGATATGGAGCAGCTCTCCGCCTCTGGTGTACGTCAGTATGCTCCTTACGCTGATTGCGGAGCTCATTCCCTCCAGGATGGCCGCAAAGAAGAACCCGATTATCGCACTGAGGAGTGAGTAGGAAGCATATCTGCATAGGAAAAAGTAAGAGCTCATATCACGAGATAATGTGATATGAGCTCTTTCTATTACGCTCCATCTTGCAGCGCAAAGGTAAACCGCTAATTCTTGATCATTTTTACAAGGGAGATGAGGATATTTAGCTGTTCAGCATTTAAGGATTTTGTCAAATCCATTAATTCGCGGTATTTATCGGGGATATGGTTTTCTGTGTCGAAGAATTCTCTGGGTGTTACATCCAGGTACTCGCAGATGTAAAAGAAAATATTCATAGATGGAAGATTCACACCGTTTTCGATATTGTTGATGTAGCTGGCGCTTTGGCCGATGGACAGACTCATGTCCCTAGCTGAAACGCCTTTGTTGATTCGCAGCTCGGTTAATCGTTTTATAAATTGTTCCTTATCCATTTCAAACGCCCCCATGATATATAATTATACTATATACGAACCCTATTTATGCCTAAATAAATCATCAATTACACTTGACATATCTAGTAAAATTGGATATTATGGTAGAAAGTGTATAAAATAAATAGACATAGAATAGTATGTGCCTCACAGGCAAGATGACCAGGCATATGCTATGCGCCAATGCAAAGGAGGGAAAGATGTTCTGTTTAAAGTGCGGAAGTGTGGTGGAGGATGGAATGAAGTTCTGCAGTAAATGCGGTACAAAAGTGGGAAGCGTTTCTGATGGAGAGCCAGTAAAAAGAGAGCCGGGGACAACGCAGCAGATCACAGCTGCGTCAAAAATAGAGAGACAGGGGGAGGTTCATCCTAAGCTCTCGAAGATTCCGGAAGGAAAAAAGGCAAAAAAGAAAACAATGGTGAAGAAGGAACCGCCGGCAGCGCCAAAAGGTGAAAAGAGTATTCTGCCCAGATTAGCTGTTGGAGCTGGGATTCTCGCAGCCCTCGCATTGTGTATTTTTATTGGCGGGCATTTCCTGACAAAGGCTATGGAAGCCAGCAGTCAGGCCAAAACGGTAAATCAGATTGTAACGGATTTGGCGGAAGGGGACTACGAGGCAGCTGTTGAATTATATGAGGACAATTATAAATATAACGAAACCCCGGAGGAGCTGATCACCCAGTTAAGGGAGCGTTTGAGTACACTTTGGACCACATTCTCTGAAGGGTCTGTTTCCTATACGCAGGTCATGAAGGAAATGGATGCCTTCCAGAAGATGGATGTATCTGATCTTGACACAGATGTGGAGGAGCTGCTGGGAAATATAGAAAGTCTCAATGCCTCCAGAACAGCTTACAGTACAGCGGATGCTCTGGTGGCGGAGGGGGACTATGTAGGTGCCATCCAGCAGTATGACCTTGTAATCGAATCGGACAGCAATTACAGCGCCGCCCTCACTAAGCGGGAGGAGGCCGTCAATGCATACCGCCAGAGTGTTTTGGAGGAGGCGGAGGAGTATGCCGCAGGGGAGGACTACACAGCGGCTTTGGCAGCGCTAAACAGTGGGCTGGAAAACCTGCCCAATGACACGGCTCTTACGGAGCAGATGACGGTGTACACTGGAAAGCAGGAGGAACAGAATAAGCAGTCCTACATCACAAGGGCAAAGCAGTACGGTGATGATGAAGATTTTCTAAAGGCTGTTCAGACATTGCAGCAGGCGCTGGAGGAGTATCCCGGCAATGCGGAGATGACCTCCCTGCTTTCAGATTATCAGGATCGTTATGTGGAGAATACTTTAGAATTTGCAAGAATACAGCTATCGGAGGGGAGCTTTTCTGCAGCAAGAAGCACCATTAACACAGCCCTAGATGCCCTTGGAAGCGATGTAAAGGAGCTGGAGGAGTATCTGGAGATCATCAATGCGGAGGAGCAAAATTTTATTGATGCTGAGATCGAGAGCTATATCGCTTCAGCGGAGACCTTTGTCCAAGAAAAGGATTATGATTCTGCTATCTCTGTGATCCAGGAGGCGCTTCAGGTCTATGGGGACAGCGAAAAGCTGCAGGAGAAACTGGCAGAGCTGGAGGAAAAGAAGCCGGTGATGTTAAGTGAGCTAACAATTGCTGAAAGTTCTGACTTTTTCTTGGCAACAGGAGAGCTTTTACAGGATACTGTTGGTAATTATTATTCGGGCACGAGTACATATGAATTAAGTTATCGCAGTGGTTATGCTACTATTTATATTGGCGGTGACTATAAAACTATCAGCGGACTGCTGGCGTGTCTTAATAATACCGACTCTGGTGTTGAGGGGGTAGTCTCAATTTATGGAGATGATAAACTGTTGTACACGTCTTCAGCTATATCCAGAATTAGTTTGCCACAGGAATTTGAGGTTAACATTTCCGGAGTAGAGTGGCTGACGATTCGTTTTAGTTCTAATGATTACGACTTTTGTGCTGTTTTATTCAACTGTGCTTTAGAGAAAAATTAGTAGATTGTTCTTGAAACAAGGATGTTAGCTAAGGAATGTATGCAGCAGCTTATTATAATTTCATTGGGCAACAAGAAGGAGGAGATTACCATGAGTTTTTGCGTTAAATGCGGCGAACGGCTGGATGAAAACAGTGCATTCTGTCCATACTGTGGTGCAAAAATGGAGTCAGAGGAGGCGGCAGCGCTGGAACTGACACAGGAGGAATATGGCGAAGCGGATGGACTTGAAGAAATGTCCCGCAAACAGGCAGCCCCTGTAAAAATAATCCGAAGGATTTCTCCGGTGACCCATATGGCGGCTATATGTACATGCATTTTGCTGTACATATGGCGGCTATATGTACATGCATTGTGCTGTTTGTTTTTCTGGCAGTGGGAACGGTTCTTTTTACTATCCGCAGATCCACCACGGAGGAGGAAATAAACAGTGTTGTAAGTGAAATCAATCTGGCGGATATCCGTGTGGGCGTCATGATGAATGACGATGATGCGGATCTGAGCCTGGCGGAGTACATACATGACCATGTGAATCCGGAGCTGCTGAGCCGATATAATCTTTCAGAAGGTAATATCGAGGAACTTCTTGAAGAGGAGGATATTAAAACCTTCCTCTCCGAAAAGCTGTGGGAATACTGTGATTATATTTATTCAGGAGGCAGCGAGCCAAAGGTAACTGCCAGGGAAATCGTAAAGCTTCTGGAAAAAAATGAGAGTGCCATATACAGAATTACCGGATATCAGCTGGCCGAAAGCGATTATCAGAGCATTGAGGATTCTTTAAATGAAACGACCATAGGCGCTCTGGATCTTTCTAATGTCAGCGAGGACTATGAAGGTACATTTTCGCTATTGAGAGCGGTGTTATCCTATTGGCTCATAGCGTTGATTGCAGCCCTTGTGTTGATGCTCTGCGTATTGATATTTGTTTTGTACAGAAAGTATATCGCCCATGCATTTCTGGCTGCGGGGATAACGTTTGCGCTTATGGGATTATTATGCCTAATGATTTCTGTGATTTCAGGAAATATGGTAGATGTGCTGTATGATGCATTTTATTTTCCCAAGGAAGCAGTAAGACCCATCATCAGCCATATCGCCTCAAATATGGCTCAGACAGGGACAGTGATTTTAGTATTAGGATTAATTCTGGTATTTGTTCGTATTGGCGTGGGCGTAATGAGGAAAAAAGTAAATCATCAGGAGGGTTAAGGAGATGAAGTGTAGAAATTGTGGAACAGAGCTTCCGGAGGGAGCAGTATTTTGCGGGAACTGCGGAAGCAGACAGGAAAAAACAGCTGCAATGGAGTCGAATAATGGGTTTAGTCGGCCGGAGCCAGGAACGCTGGAAGGACAAAGGATGAAACCGCAGCATGAAAATAGTGGGAGCAAACGGGTGGCGTATGCTCCAAAGCCCCGTGTAAAGAAAAAGAACCTGAAAGCGGCACTGATTGCGGCGGCGGCGCTGGTGGTTGCGGCGATTGCCGTGGTTATTGCTGTCTCCCGCGGCACAAAAACCGAGGGACATGATTTCTATGCTATTCTGGATGCGGAAAATAAATGTGTCAATATTCTCTGTGATGGAAACCTTACTGTTATCCCCGCAGATGATCTTGCCTCTGTTTCTTCGGCAAGCATAGTGGATACGAATAAAGATACGGCCATCGTTTTGCTGTACGGCTACAGCGATGAAGATATCGATCGGGTTTTCTTGGTGGATGTCAGCGGGAACTATCAGCAGATTTTTGAGGGTGAGTTTTCCCAGGGTGTGCTTGCGGAAAATAGCAGCAATTTTGCAATGATTGACAACGATAAGACAATGATCTTGTTTGATGGAAAAAAGAATAACAAGATTGCGGATGATGTGGGCAATGTAATTATTTCTCCGGACGGAAAGACCCTGGTATATGAAACCGTGGAGGATGAGGATGGGGATTCAGAGCTTTTCATCTATACCGGTGGGGAAAGTCGGAAAATAGCGGAGAATATGTACCCTTATTCCGTTTCTGACAAGGGAAAATATATTTATGCATGGGATACAGAAAACTCTCGCTTATATGTGTTAAATGCAAAGGGAGACAGCGAACGGCTGCAGAGCGACGCTTACATTTTGTCGGTGAATGAAGATCGCACAGATATTATGTTTGTGGGTGGCGACAGCGTATATTTATCCTCCAAGGGCGGAGAAAAAGAAAAGCTGATTTCCACAGATGGAGCATTGGTATATCGAATCGATACATTTACAGGTTCAGAAACCCCTTCAAAGTTTGGCGGACATTTTTACTTTAGCTATAGCAGGGAAGAACTATATTATTTAAACAAGGATTATGAATCTGAAAAAATTTCAGGTTCAGTATCTCTCGCATATACAACAGAGGATGAGAAGTCCGTTTACTATATTAAGAATGATTCTGTGTATGTATATCGTCTGGATACGCAGGATGACGAAAAATTGATTACGGATTTGGGCAGTGAAAGCTTCTTTGCGGTATCATCGGATGGAGGTGAGATTTATTACATCAACGAAGATGGCGAATACTGCTGCTTTGATGGGAAGGACACGGATGTTGTGGAGGAGGATGGAACCGATATTTTCCGCATTAATCTTGGTGAAGACGGAACCCTGTACTATCGTTTTGACACGGAACTCTATCAGGGAAGCGCATATGTAAGCAACATGTATATCGGCGATTTATACTGCTACCAGCCAGGCGGAAAGGCGAAGCTTTTGGCGTCGGATGTATATAGTGTTACCATTGGGAAAAACACAGTTCGGTATGCCACATTTGACGGAGATCAATACGAATATTTTGTATCAACCTCCCGTAATAAGTTTAAATCTGTATTGACAGTACAGGAGCCGGATGAGAAACCAGTGAATTTTTCTGTAAGTGGGGTTTATCAGGTTGAAATTTCAGAAGAAACACAAATTGATACATGGACGGTAGATTCGGAAACTACTTTGAACAAGTATGATCATGATACTTATAGAATTACTATTACTAACGGCTCTGGAAGTAGTATGGATGGGTGGGCCTTAAAACTACGTGTTGGTGTAGATTATGATATGTCCAACTTTATAGATATCAATAAGAAATATAGTATATTATTTGATAATAATAACTATATTGACTATGACTTTAATGTTGTTTACGAGGGTGAGTATTTGATTATAACTCCGGGAAATTACAAGTATGCGGATGGCAGATTTACTAAGGATGACTCTGTTACAGGATCATTTCTTTCTACAATTGATTCCGGTACACTGACATTGACATTGATTGCGGATGGGATATCTGAAGATACAGAGGTATTGGTTTTAGGAGCGAGGTAATACGAAAATAGAGACCAGATGATCCGTTGCTTGACCAGATAGTAGTAAACAGATCACGTATAGGGTGAATAGAACAGGAGGAAAAGGAAATGGCACTCGTAAAATGTGAAGAATGCGGAAAAGAAATCAGCAGTAGTGCAGAGGTTTGTCCAAATTGCGGCTGCCCCACAAGTCTGGGAAAAGAAAGGGAAAGGCAAAAAAGAGAAGAAGAGGAGAAGAAAAAAGGACAAATACCCACTATAGTTTTGTCGGTTATTTCTCTTGTCTTATGGATCATGGCAATATATAGCTATTCCCAATTAGATGACTATGATTTCTATGCTGTTAAATATTATAATGAAATTACGGATGACTATGCGAAAGTTATTTTTTTGGTAGTGTTTGCTTTAGCTATTGATATCGGATGCTTTATTGGGAAAATGATAAGAAAAAGGGCAAAAGAGAAAGAGTTTGATACTTCATGGACACCAATGGATTTCGGGTCAGGTTCATCTGGAAATAAGGGAGGCACATGGACATGTCCTTCCTGCGGTAAAATCTGTTCCAATGACAGAGATATATGCCGCTGCGGATATTCGAGATACTAATGGAAAGATAAAGGTAATGACAGGGAGGCATAAGAAAATGGATGACAACTTAGTGAATGTGGAGGATAAGAAAGAAAAATTAAAAAAGAAGACGAAGCAGAGATTGATCATATTGGCATTTCTGTGTGTGGCTGCCATTTTTGGATATAGCTATTTTACAAACTATAGGCGCACTGTTGAAAAATTTCTAAAGGCAATAGAAACACAGAATGCCAAACTTTATGGTAGTCTGGTGGCAACGGGTTGGAAAAATTCCATGATTAAATGGTGGAGCTATGATGATAATGACTTTATGGATGATTATGAGGATACTGTAGATACCTATTTTTATGAATTTGTTGAAAGCTGCGGTGATGATATCTCATCGACTTATAAAATCACAGATACATATAGACCAACTAAAAAGGAATTAAGACAACTCGTAAATGAATTAGAAAGTGATTACGAATATGAGGAAGGTTCTGTTACAGGGGCTATGTTGGTATCTCTCATTTGGAACATAGAGGGAGAAGAAGGAGAGAGCAACGTGACAGTAACAGATATGCTGCTTGTAAAGGAGAAGGGGCGCTGGAAAACGGTGCGTGGCTCCATCAGCACAGACTGGTGTGAAAGATGAATAGAGGAGGAAAATCATAATGAACGACACAAAATTAAATTACAGGAGTTCATCTGATACATTTGAGCAGAGCAAAGACAGTGGTTCAGATAACAATATAAATCCTCCTAGCAGATTCGTAAAATGCCCTCAGTGTGGATGCCAGGAATTGCAGGTGGTAAGTATGACTGATAATACAGTTACAGCAAAAGGAAAGGGCTATTCCGGCTCAAAGGGGTGTCTGGGATATCTGTTATTCGGCCCCTGCGGTTTGCTTTGTGGAGATTGCGGCAGTTCTCAGAACATTACGGTAAATACTACCACAAAGCTTTTTTGGGTATGCTCACGCTGTGGGCACAGATTTCGTAATTTAGAGGATTTGCAGTCGGAATTGCATAATGCAGAATCAAAGCTTCCAGTAGCTTGGATAAGTGCAGTGTTTTTTTGGGTTCTGGATTTGGCAATTTTATATGGTATATATACGCAAAAAATAAATGATAAAATAATGAATGGATATGTTTGGATTACTCTCGTAATGTTTGTCGTTTTAGGGATCGTTATAATTGTTGGAACGAAAGGGCAAATTGAGCGTTTAAAAAATGAATATATAAAACTGGAGGAGGCCACACGGGTGAGAAGGGAGGTTGAAGCAACGGAAAACGTTTGGAAATGTCCATCTTGTGGGAGATACTGTTCGGGTGCTGTGGATATATGTTACTGTGGATATGATAGGAGATACAGATAAGATGAAGCGTTGGCGACAACCACGGAAAATCGAGTTTAGTCACATACATAAAAAAATGATGAATGTAGGCAGTTGGCTGGGTTGTCATCAAATACCAGAGCGCAGTTTCCATATTTATGGGTATCAGTTTCCACTCTGCGCACGTTGTACAGGAATAGGTGTGGGGTACATAATAGGTCCTCTTATGCTGATATGGGAACGCATTCCTATGCAGATGTGTATAGTGTACGCTGGTATTATGTTTGCCGACTGGTATATGCAGTATATAAATGTATTACCATCTACGAATTTACGGCGTTTGATAACCGGAGTTTTTTGTGGTGTGGGTTATGTTCATTTTTGGGCTAATATTATAGTATTTATGTTCCATTGGATTGAGATAAGCTAGAAAAAAATTTTATTATAGATATATACTATGATAGTCCGACTCATTTGGAATAATTTGACACATAATATAGCGAATTTTTACAATCGAGTGACTACGCACTTTTATAATGGAAGGAGACAGAGGATGATTTGTAAAAAATGTGGGAGCAGTGTGAAAGAGGATGCTAGGTTCTGCCCGGTATGCGGGGAACCTTTCAGGTTTGAAGAAGAAAGAGATAAAAATAGGACAAATAATAACCCGAATACGGAAGTGTCTAAAAACAATAGATGCATTCGATGTGGGGAGATTCTTCCAGAAGGAGCAGTTTTTTGTGGAAATTGTGGGTGCAGACAGGATGAAAGAACTTTTGAGAAATCGAAGGCTGCACCTGTCTCAGAAAAAGCTGCTGCTGAGCCTGCAAAAGCAGTAAAGTCGCCAATGGATTTACCATTGCCTAAGAGAGCAAAAAAGAAAATCCCTAAGTGGGCTTTTGGGATGGCAGCGATATTATTCGCAGCTGTACTACTGATTATTGTAATTCAGAATATATTGAGAAGTCCGTTTTACGAACTGCAGAAGGCTTTTGAGCAAATGTGTAAAGCAGACAGTTTCAATATGAAGTTTTCTGTATCAGGGGATGGAGTGGATAGCGCAAGCAATCGATTCGTTTATATTTATGATGAAAAAGAGAATGAAGCCCAGCTTTTTTCACAAAACAGTAATGGTGATACATATCTGGTGGTGAACAAGAATGGGATTTTTGGTGTGACTCCTGGTAACAGTCGTTATTATGATTATTATAGCGATGACGGAGATTATTATATGTTCGCTTATCAGGATGACGATGGGACAAGCTGGGCAGTGCTCCAGGCGCTGCACGAACAGGATTTCTCGGAATTATATAAGAATTTGGAGGATAACCTGGCGGAAGATGACATTGAGATAGCTGATATGGATGAGCTAGGCCAAGAAATGTATAGAACCTTTTCCGACAAGGATTTTTTGGAAGATATCATGGGCTATGAAAAAAGCAAAAGCGGAAAAAGTGTGACATATTCCTTTGAACCGGATAGCTATGAATTGTTAAGTACATATATGGAGCTCATGGAGGACTATGTGGACGAAGATACATATGATGAGCTGGCAGAGATGCTGGATGAATATGAGGATGATTTTGATGATCTGCGATTGACACTGGACCTAGTGGTAGATGATGGATATTTAACAGAAATATCTGTAGCTGCTAAAATGGATGGAGAGAACATGAAAATAAAAGTTTCAATTTCTGATTATAATTCAGCCGAGCTTCCAAAATCAGCGGACGGGCATGTGGAGGCTATGGAGGAATGCAGGGATGAGTATGAATAGGTTTAAGTAAGAGGGGTACAAAATGGCATTTATCGATGAAATGAGGGAAAAACTGTCACAGGCAGGTTCTTCGACTGTTCAAAAGGCGAAAGAACTTTCAGAGCTTGTGAAATTAAACAATGAGGTATCCGAGCTGGAAAACCAGATTTGTGATCTATATGGAAAAATAGGCTATGAAGTATACTGTGCTTATTGTGAACATCCTCTGCCGGAGGTGGAAGAGTTGATCGGGCAGGTTTCAAAGCTGCAGGAAAAGGCAGCAGAGTGCAGGGAGCGCATCAAGGAACTCAATGCAGCAAGTATTTGCCCAAAGTGTAATGCAAAAATTACCAAAGGAATGGCATTTTGCAGCAAGTGTGGATACAGGCTAATCAGTGAAGAGCAGCCCGAAAAGCAAAAACGTTCTCAGTTTTGTGTCAACTGCGGCGCAGCGGTTTCGGAAGGCGCAGCGTTCTGCCCGACCTGTGGGAGCAAAATGGGAGAGTAAAGGAGGCTTGCCATGTATTGTATCAAATGCGGAAGTCAGTTGAAGGATGGACTGAGGTACTGTACAAGGTGCGGAACAAAAGCGGATAATTTAGTTGGACAAACAGTGAAAAAAGTTGAAACTTTTTCTAAAAAGGAAAAGCATAAGAATCAAAGAGCACATAAAAAAAGATCGCACAGGTTTTTTTTGATATCTTTGCTTATGATCGTTGCTGTTACAGCTCTTGTTTGTATTGCCATCTGTATTTTGATGCTGTATCGAATCAGAGAAGATACGCAAAACAAAGACAATAATGTTATAGTAACTACAACAACCCCGTATACAGATGAAACAGAACCTAGCCATGCTTTTTATCAGGAAATTGCAGACGAAGATATTGTGATTGAGGGAGATGTACAGTTTGTGGATTCGCAGTTGCTTTTAACTGCCACGGAAGGGACCACTTATAGCGAGATAGAAGAATTGGTAAAAGAGGAGGAAGGGAGCATTGTGGGCTTCCTTCCTTTTACCAGCGATTATCAAATTGAATTTACAGATGGAAAGACATTCGATGAACTATATGGCGTTATAGAAAAATGGAAATCCGAGTCTCGGATTGAAGAGGTATCTTTGCATTATGTTGAAAGTTTAGGGGAACAGTCCGTAGATTATACAGGTGATCCCTGGATTGATGAAGCAAATCCTGGCACTTCCGGCTCAGTTTGGGATGAGAATAATCCCGATGGCAATAACTGGTGGGCAGAAACTATAAGAATGCCATCTGTTTGGAATATGGATCTGGAATTGGAAACAGTGAAGGTGGGCGTATATGACACGATGTTTGATATTACCAATGAGGATTTGGATGAAGAGGTATTTGTAAAAATATGGAACAACCCGGAGGATGATGAAGGAAATTGTAAGGTTTCAACATTGTATGAAGAGGCGTTGCAGGAGCTTGAGCGCGCAAATAAAAGTGGTGAAAAGGCTCAAATTGAAGAGGCAAATAGAGATGTTATAAATGCTTTTCACGGCACTCATGTTTCTGGGATAATAGGTGCTCAGGCGGAAAACGGATTTGGAATTGCAGGGGTAAGTCAGAATGCAAAATTATATGGATACTCATATAACAGGGGGACAATCTATGAAACAAAATATGCTTTGAGTTTAATGTTAAGTGAGGGCGTGAAGATTATCAATATGTCCAATTGTTTTGAAAGTATTCAGACTGGAGCAGAAGATGGCGATAAACAATATGTTGAATTGCTGGAGCTATACAGCAAAAGTATGGAAAATTTTCTTCTAAAATATTTAAATAGCGGATATGAATTTTTGATTGTGAAGGCCGCAGGAAACTATGGAAGAGACCGTGACGCAAAATATGATTACCTTGGGGCAATCACAAACACTGTTGTAGCTAAGCATATTTTGATTGTTGGTGCGGCAGAAAGAAGCGGTAGTTATTATGAAATATGTGATTTTTCCGTGACAGGAGAAAGGGTGGATGTGTATGCTCCAGGAAGAAATGTTTTAAGTGATCTACCAACAAATGTGACTGGAATGGGTAGTGGAACCTCTATGGCTACGCCTATTGTATCTGGTATAGCAGCGTTGGTATGGGGAGTAAATCCGAATTTGAGTGCGGAACAGGTTGCTGATATTATTGAGGACGCTAGTATAATACCATATAGCATACATGAATATGATTTACCTGACTATAATAATAAAAATGAAGATGATTATCCAATTGTGAACGCTTATTTTTCCGTAGAGCTTGCACATGGAACAGAGGAAACGGGAGAAGAAGCGTCTCTTAATAAAGGGCTTATTTATGGTATTGCTTATATCATTGATGATCATGGGAAAATTAAAATTTTGGATAATATTTCTGTTAGCGTATATAGTTTGGATGGAACTCTTATCTGCTCTGAGAAAACAGATGGTTTGGGTACATATACCTATTTGCTTGAACCCGGTACATATAAAATAGTTGCAAAAGGAGATGGATATGAACAAAACGAGATGGAGGTGACCATATCTGCTAATGAAGTTTTGCTAACAGAGCATGAGATGACTGATATCTTGGTTGTTGTGTTAGATGCAGAGAAGATGAACGAGGACGCACATAAATTGTACGAGGAGGTGTTGGATCAGTATAAAGTTTTACTTGGTGAGCCAGAAAAAATAGACATAAGTAATAAAGAAGAGTTTCCAGATATTTATATAAATACAATGTATGTTTATTCAATGGATAATTTCGGCGTAAAGGTATACTACACTTATTATGATATAAATGGTGATGGTGTAGATGAACTGCTTATAAGCTTTGACGGAAACGGAACTGACGGAATATATAATTACAACAATGTAAATTTGCTTATGCCGTTGGAAACAGGTACATATAGAAGCCATATACGTATTTTTGAGGATGGAACTGTGCTTTTAGCAAGTTCTGGCGGTGCTGCATCCGGCGCTTACACATACTATAAGTTTGATGAAGGACAGATTAAGCTTCAAACTGAATACAGTTACGACTATATGTCTGAGAACAAAGCATATGAAAATGGTGTAGAGCTGGATATGACAGAAAATGAGTTTTACTCCTTCCTGGCTGAGAAAAACCAGTCTCATAAAGAAGTGGAGCTTGATTGGACAAAATTAGGGGAAACAGCCGAAGTGGTTTCAGAACAAACTTTGGACGAGATTGTAGGTATGGAGGCCACCTATTCCTGCATATATGATTATGATATGGACGGTGAAACAGAGGAATTGGCTATCTACCAGTACAATGACAAATGGGGGCAGCTTCACAACTGTAAGATATGGTATAAAGACGACGAGGCGGAACAATTGTTTATTTGGGAAGATAACAGCGGAAACTCATTTTGTGGAGTCTCTGAACCGTTAATTTATTATGATAATACAGGGAAACCTTATATAATTGTAAACACATATAGGAGAGTTGCTGCATCATATAGACACTGCATGATTTTTGGCATGAATGAGAATAAGCAGTTTTGTATTATATTTGATCAGCAAGGAGAAGCGAAAAGTGTTGAAGCAAATATTATTCACCTGGAACTAGAGACAATGGAAATTGTGGAAGGAGCTAACCATTATAGCTACGAGAAAAAAGATACATACATCGAAAACGGCGAGCTAAAGTACCTGGAATTGGAGGTTGATACAAGCACAGCATTAATCCATCAGCAGCATAGTTATATGATTTTTGAAGAGGATGATATTACTACATGGGAGGATGCTCAAAACTACTGCAAACAGCTGGGAGGACATCTGGCAATAATCAGCTCAAAGGAGGAAAATGATACACTCTTTCAGTATATGATCTCCAGCGGATATAACAGTGCGTATTTCGGATACACCGATGAGGTTGAGGAAGGTGTATGGGTATGGGTAAATGACGAAGTATCTTCATATACTAATTGGCACACTAATGAACCAAACAGCGAAAATACCAAAGAGGACTATGCCATGTTTTACTATAAGTACTCAGACGGTACTTGGAATGACGGGGATTTTGGAAATAGAACAGTTGGAAGCGGAAAAGCCTTTATCTGTGAATGGGATTATGAAATAGAGGTATCAGCTTCATCGGATTATCTTCTCCCCACATCAAACGTGGAATACTTGACTGAATCCGATTTGCAGGGATTAACCACGGAGGAGCTTAGGCTGGCTAGAAATGAAATCTATGCAAGACACGGACGGATGTTTAAATCGGAGGATCTGATTAACTACTTTACTGAAAAAAGCTGGTACGAACCTGTTTATGAGCCGGAGCAATTTGATCAGATAAGTATGGAATTGTTTAACGAGTACGAGAGAGCTAATCTTGAATTACTTCTTCAGGTTGAGGAAAGCAGGAAACAGCAATAGTTTAAATATGCTGTTTTATAATATCTACATCAACGGGTCTGTCGGGAAATAGATAGTCCAAAACAGGAGCCGGTGTGATTCGTGCGAATCTGATATGCCCCCTGTCGAGTAGACAGGTCAAATATCTAAAATAAGATGCCCTGAATCAGTCGCACGATTTTGTGCGGCTGATTTTTTATGCACACCATTTAGCTTTGTATTTCTCAATTCGTTTATTTTTTGCTATTGGATATGCTTGTGGGACGGCAGAAGATAAAGCTTCTGATCTTACCTCTGCCGGTGTTTTGCAGTTATACCTGCTCTGTGGTCTTTCATCACGATAAAATCGCATATAATCCCTGATCGCATTACGCAAGGACATTTCATCTGTAATCTCATACATTTGATACATTTCTGATTTTATGATTCCCCAAAATCCTTCTGTTGGACCATTGTCAATACAATGTCCTACTCTTGACATGGATTGTATCATTTCATTGTCTTCCAGTTTCTTTTGGAATACCCTGTTTGTATACTGAAAACCTCTATCGCTATGAAAAA
>CALWLH010000086.1 GCA_944381475.1 uncultured Lachnospiraceae bacterium
GCTTTGCTGCGAGAGCATCTGCCCATGCGAAGCATTTTATTGGCAGATGCGACTTGGCAGGTCCGCTTTAGCGGGCGTGCCGTCACCCGCTGTGCGACATCGCAAATCGAGTAGGGGGCTCTTTTCCCCTACTCGATTGCGCTGCTGTCTGAAATTGTATACATGCAAAAATCGCCCAATTTCCCCTTGTAATTCTAAGGAACCGTGATATAATACTATATATTGAGGTCGTAACGGAATAAGAAACACAAGATGTTGTGGATGATTGCGTATTATTGACGCCTCACACGGGGAGGAACTATATGAATATCATCAAGCGCAGCGGCAAAGAGGACGTCTTTGACAGTGACAAGATCAAGGCCGCAGTGGAAAAGGCAAATGAGAGCGTGTACCGCACGGACCGGATGACGGAGAAGCAGATCCGGGAGATAATCAACAATGTGATGGAGATCTGTAAGGGCATGAACCGCGCCGCCAATGTGGAGGAGATTCAGGATATGGTGGAGGAGCAGATCATGCGCCAGGGCGCCTATAAGGTGGCAAACCGCTATATCACCTACCGCTATAAGCGGGCACTGGTGCGCAAGTCCAACACCACAGATCAGCAGATTTTAAGCCTGATTGAGTGCAACAATGAGGAAGTGAAGCAGGAAAACTCCAACAAGAATCCCACGGTGAACAGTGTGCAGCGGGACTATATGGCCGGTGAGGTCAGCAAGGACATCACCAAGCGCTTTCTTTTGCCGGAGGATATTGTGCAGGCTCATGAGGAGGGCATTATCCACTTCCATGATTCCGACTATTTCGCCCAGCATATGCACAATTGCTGCCTGGTGAATCTGGAGGATATGCTGCAGAACGGCACAGTGATCAGCGAAACTATGATCGACAAGCCCCACAGCTTCTCCACAGCCTGCAATATTGCCACCCAGGCTGTGGCTCAGATTGCCAGCTCCCAGTACGGGGGCCAGAGCATCACCCTGTCCCATCTGGCGCCCTTTGTGCAGATCAGCCGGGAAAAGTATCGCAGAGAGGTGCGGGAGGAGTTTGAGGCTGAGGGACTGGAGCTGAATGAGGGGATTATCAATGACATTGCGGAAAAGCGTGTCAGAAGAGAGATCAAGCAGGGCGTCCAGATGATCCAGTATCAGGTGATCACCCTGATGACTACCAATGGGCAGGCCCCCTTTATCACCGTGTTCATGTATCTGAATGAGGTGCCGGCAGGCCAGACCAGGGATGACCTGGCTCTTATTATCGAGGAAATGCTGCGCCAGCGTATCCAGGGGGTAAAAAATGAGAAGGGTGTGTTTATCACCCCGGCTTTCCCCAAATTGATCTATGTGCTGGAGGAGGACAATATAGAGGAGGACAGGCCCTACTGGTATCTCACAAAGCTGGCTGCCCAGTGTACCGCAAAGCGTCTGGTTCCGGACTATATTTCAGAAAAGATCATGAAGGAATTAAAGGATGGCAACTGCTATACCTGCATGGGCTGCCGTTCCTTTTTGACAGTATATAAGGATGAAAATGACCAGTATAAATTTTACGGCCGTTTTAATCAGGGGGTTGTAACCCTGAATCTGGTGGATGTGGCATGCTCCTCAGAGGGGAATATGGACCGGTTTTGGGAGATTATGGACGAACGCCTGGAGCTTTGCCGCCGGGCGCTGATGTGCAGACATGAGCGCCTGAAGGGAACGCCCTCGGATGTGGCGCCTATTCTGTGGCAGAATGGGGCCCTGGCCCGCTTAAAGAAGGGGGAGAAAATCGACAAGCTCCTTTACGGCGGCTATTCCACCATCTCCCTGGGCTACGCAGGGCTATGCGAGTGTACCAGATATATGACTGGAAAGTCCCACACGGACCCGGAGGCCACACCCTTCGCGCTGCAGGTGATGGAATACCTCAACGCTGCATGTAAGAAGTGGGCAAAGGAGACCAATATTGACTTCAGCCTTTACGGAACACCCCTGGAGTCCACCACCTACAAGTTTGCAAAATGCCTTCAGAAGCGTTTTGGCATCATTCCGGGCGTAACAGACAAAAATTATATCACCAACAGCTATCATGTGCATGTGACAGAGCCGATGGACGCCTTTACAAAGCTGGAGTTTGAGGCTCAGTTCCAGAGGCTGTCCCCGGGAGGAGCCATCAGCTACGTGGAGGTTCCGGACATGAAGAACAACATCGAGGCGGTTCTGGCGGTTATGAAGCATATCTACAACCACATCATGTATGCGGAGCTGAATACCAAGAGCGATTACTGTCAGGAATGCGGCTATGACGGGGAGATTCAGATCATCGAGGATGAGAACGGCAAGCTGATCTGGAGATGCCCCAATTGCGGCAACACGGATCAGGATAAGCTGAATGTGGCCCGCCGTACCTGCGGCTATATCGGAACCCAGTTCTGGAATCAGGGACGCACCCAGGAGATCAAGGAGCGTGTGCTACACTTGTAGGGTCAGAAAGGATATCATAACATATATTCAAAGAGGTTATGGCTAAACCATGGCCTCTTTTTTTGATTAAACCTTCATGCGCCCGGTGGCCAAACAAACCGCCGTACTATGAAAGTCTGGCGAGCGCACTTGGTATCCCTGAATTGATGCCGCCTATCCGGCGGCGGGACTTTCAGGGTAAATATGCTATTAAGAGGCATGACGAAAGGGCTGTTTTACTATAATGATATGCGAATGTGCTGCTGCCAGAGTGGCTTATTAATAAAACGGATTTTTGCGGGAACGACACAGATATCGGTATTTGTTGTATTTTCAAAATATATTGACATTATAAGGCAAGACGGTTATAATGTAACCACAAAAAAACATATGGAGGAAATGAATATGTGTAAAAAAAGTGTCTCAGCAGTTTTGTTAAGCGTTTTGATGATTTTTATGTGCTGTATGCCTGTCTTTGCGGCGGATGATGTTTACGGGCGTTCTGGGAGCGACACGACAGAGGGAGATTTTGCGAAGCAGACGTTAAAGGTGTCAACCACATTGACAGCGCATATCCCCTGGAACCCTGTGGGGCAGTACGTGAGGTCAAAGGGGACGTCAAAAGGTGTGGTTACGATCACACAGTCAGGATATACATACAAGACATTTACAGGCTGTCATACGGTTAAGGCTAAGGTGTACGGATTATTGCCGAGCTTTTCGGGTACAACTTCGGCGGCAGGTGTGACAGTGAGTGTAAATGGTAGTACTGAGATCATTACAGCGAATACTCTGTCATTGTCATATACAATCAAGGCATCCTGTACATCGCTGGTGGGATACAGGGAGTATCATTCCTGTCAGGTTGATGTGTATAATAGGTTTGGGAAGGCCGTTGAGACAGTGCATTGCGCGGAGGAGGTTTCCCTGTATTAGTCGTAAAGAAATATGAATTCTTCTGGAAACAGAATCAGGCGGAGGATTAAAATAAGGTGAAGTGCGTTAAAGCTTCACCTTATTTGTGCGAGAGCATCTGCCCATGCGAAGCATTTTATTGGCGGATGCGACTTGGCAGGGCCGCTTTAGCGGGCGTGCCGTCGCCCGAGAGCATCTGCCCATGCGAAGCATTTTATTGGCAGATGCGACTTGGCAGGGTCGCTTTAGCGGGCGTGCCGTCACCCTTTGTGCGGCATCGCAAATCGAGTAGGAAGCTCTTTTCCACTACTCGATTGCGATAAGCCCGGTTTGATTGGAGGATTGTCAGTGAAGAAAAAAACAGTAATCATTATAATCGCAGCGGTGCTTGTTGCTTTAGGAATCGGGGCGGCATATGTGCGCTATTCCTTGGTGCAGCAGGGGAATAAGATGACAGTGGATGACGTGCAGAAGCTGCTGCCGGCGTTTTGCGGCGTATTTGAGTGGCAGAAATTGTGTGAGGACAACGGGATTGCGTATGATGCGGAGGCTGTGGAGAATATAAAGGCTTCTTATCTGAAGCTGACCGACAATCTTGTGATTGACAACGGCGTTTCCTTTGCAAACCTCGTGTACATCATCTGTACCAACGCGTATATCGGGGCGGACAACGAAGCCTATATGTCCGCATCGGAGGAATACTATGATCCGGAGTACATGATTTATTTAAATTATATAGACAATACGATACCCTCGTGGGAGACACTTTATCAGAACAGCATTCACTGGAATATAAGCGCCGTAACACGCCTTCAGAAGGCGGGGGTCCGTATGCCCCACGGTATGGACGCGGGGCTGATCAAATATTATGAGGATTATGCATACACAGATTTTGATGAAAACACAAAAAATTATTTTATTAATATGACATATTATTTTTGGGATAAAAACAAATGTGAGGATATAGATATATCGCCCCTGAAGGGCGCATTTCAGGAAATTTATGATAACTGTCTGTCTCAGGCAAGGGAGAGCGGCTATCAGATGACGACGGCGGATTTTGGATATAATGACCTTTTTGAGATATGCAGCGCGCTGGGAATAGATATCACGGAGCTGTCAGAGCTGAGCAAACAGTGGGATATATTTGCCAGCGAGTCAAACTGGAATAATTGGGATGTAGATTCTTTGTCCTGCTCCTATCTTACGGCCAGCATATATTATGATGAGCTGATCGGAGGAAATGAAAAGTACAGTCAGAACGCGTTATTCTGTGATCGGTTCGGAAGCAGCCTTGGCTTATATTGCACAGAAACGCTGCAGCCCCAGGTGGATGCGGTGTTTGAACGATTTTCTTTAGAGGCGGAGCGGTAAATGAGGATTGACATACGGGAAAAGAAGGCCGATGATCAAGTGATTTTGTCGGAAATACGTCTGGAATTCCCTGACAAAGGGCTGATATTTATTACAGGCAGGTCCGGAGCTGGCAAGACCACGCTTTTAAATATCATGAACGGGCTGGATATGGACTTTGACGGCGAGGTTGTATTTCAGGGCGTCCGTGCAGGCACAGATGCCTATAAAAAGATGGTTGGCATCATTTATCAGGATTTTAACCTCATCGGCGCCCTATCGGTAAGAGATAATATTTTTCTGGGTGCGCAGATTG
Organism: uncultured Lachnospiraceae bacterium; assembly: GCA_944381475.1. Classification (GTDB taxonomy): domain Bacteria; phylum Bacillota; class Clostridia; order Lachnospirales; family Lachnospiraceae; genus UBA4292. The sequence goes on from CALWLH010000086.1 coordinate 5,029, forward strand.
CCGGACAGGAAATTGAACAGGCGCTGTACGAGGATATTCTGGAGAAGCTGGAAATACAGCATCTGGAGCAGCGGGAGGTCTCCATGCTGTCAGGCGGTGAAAAACAGCGTGTCGCCATCGCCAGAGCGCTGCTGAGAAAGAATCAGCTGCTGTTTGCGGATGAGCCCACGGGCAATCTGGATGAAAAGAACTCTGACAACATTTACAGGATTTTTAAGGAGCTTTCCAAAGAGCGGCTGGTGATTGTCGTTACGCATGATTTGCAGGCGGCAAGGCGGTATAAGGATCGTCTGATTGAGATTCGCGATGGAAAAGTATATGAGGATACAGAGCCGGGGTATAAGACTGTCGGAGAGGATGCTCCGGGCAGGAACCCTGTATATGTAAAACACCATTGGCGATTTCATTATATCTGCCAGGGGCTGAAGGCTCGCAAAAAAAAGATGACCAGCATGACGGTGACCTTGCTGATCTCGATGCTTTGTACTTTTTTGACGCTGGGATTGTACAGCGGCATCAGCGGTATGCTTAGGCAGATAGACAGTGCCGTTTTGGAAAATGACCGTTTTGATCTGTGTAATGCCCTTGAGTTTTTGCAAAAACGGAATAAGGGGATAGAAGAAGCTGCGCTGAAAGAGGCGGAGAGTTATGGGTTCTGCAGCTATGTAACCGGCTTTTATCAGACAAACATACAGCTGCGCGCGGGCGACCGTGAGGTGGGAACCGCTTATGAGTACATTGAAGATAATGCATTTTATCGGGAACGTTACAGTAATATCACTGGGGCGCTTCCGGCAACCGCCGATGAGGTCATGATCGATGAGATGATGGCTTTGCAGCTGTTTGACACGGAGGACTGTGTTGGAAGGACGCTCATCTTAGCTGTCGGAGGGATAGAAAGGACGGTGGCAATATCCGGCGTCAAAAACTCATATCAGACCGCAGATGGGGGAGGAAGCGTGTTTATTACCCAGCCGTTGATTGATGAAATCTATGGGCAGATGACGCAGGATGTTTTTATCGTGCCAAGGCAGTCCGGGGATGAAGAACAGTGCATATGCTACGTGTCGCTTGATCGGGCAGCAGATGATTTGACTTTGCTGCAGGGCAGAATGCCTCAGAGCCAGGGGGAAATAGCAGTTGATGTGCTGATGGTGAATCAGATATTAACGGATTTAAATTTGTCGGGAGTATTGTATTCCCAGGAGGATATCAAAAACGGCAGCGTCAACGAGCTGCTTTTTTCTGCGGAGCTTGCGCTGACTACGACCGATTTTACGGAGCTTGCAGATGCCAATATCGTCGGAATTGTTGAGAACCGCAGTGACAAGCTGATGGTATATTATGGGGAATGGTATTCTGAGATACGACAGAAAATGACGGGGATGAGCTTGTTTGTCAACGATTTAAGTGAAAAGACGTTAGATACAATTGCGGATTTCGCCGAGAGGTATGGACTGTATTATGAACAAAACGCAAAGGCATTGGGCAGCGTCATCAGAAATCAGGTCTCCATCGCAATCTTTGGGCTGGGTTTTGTTAGCATCATGATTTTTATTATATCAGGTCTTATGATTCACCTGTTCATGAAGCTCACAATTATTGAACGGCGATATGAGATGGGCGTGCTGGTATCTCTGGGGAGTACAGAAAAAGATATAGTATCGCTGCTGTTATGGGAGCAGATCCTGACAGCGGGAGGCATCTGTGTGCTGCTGGATATTGTGTGCTTTTTGGCAGGAGGCTTTTTGGCGTCAGGCGTTGTGAAATATAACGGTCTTGTGATATTTCATCCACAATGGTGGCATTATGTGGTGGTGGACGCCCTTGTGTGCGCCGCCATGATTTTGTTTTCATTGGGCGATATTGTAAAAATATCTAAAGGAAATACAGCGCTTGCCCTGGCCGACAGATACCGGTGAGATGTTTGGCGGGTATAAAAAATGAATCAGCCATTGACACTATGAGCATAAAATGATAAAATTTACATCAGAAACGGTGAATACGAGGCGGACAATATTGTCCGCCTTGTTGTGCATAGTAACAATTTTGCATAAATATGTAAAGGAGGGGTGTGTATGTATTATGGAGCTGTAAAAAAATACGATATAGCAGACGGACCCGGAGTGCGGGTGAGCCTGTTTGTGTCAGGGTGCAGACATCACTGCAAGGGCTGCTTTCAGCCGGAAACCTGGAGCTTTACATATGGCAGTCTCTACACCAAGGAGGTGGAGCTGGAGATATTAAAGGCTCTTGCCCCCCCCTATATAGCGGGGCTGACGGTGCTGGGGGGAGAACCCATGGAACCGGAAAACCAGCCGGTGGTGCTGGGGCTTTTGCGAGAGGTAAAAAAGCTCTTTCCGGAAAAGAATATCTGGTGCTACAGCGGCTACACCTATGACACAGACCTTCAGCCGGGAGGAGTGGTTTATACAGAGTATACAAAGGAGCTTTTAAGTCTGATGGATGTGCTGGTGGACGGAGCGTTTGTGGAGGAGAAAAAAAATATCCAGCTGCGGTTCAGAGGTTCTGAGAATCAGAGACTGATTGATGTGCAGGCGTCCACACCGGAGCATATTGTGCTGTGGGAGAAATAAGCAGCTTTGCGATTGAGACGCACAAACAAAGCAGAAAAAACTGTATAATCTATATGGATAACAGTATATCGAAAAGGAGGACGGAAAATGAGTACAAAGAAACTTGGCTTCGGACTGATGCGTTTGCCCTTGCTGAATGGGGACGACCCCACCAGCATCGACAAGGAACAGGTGTGCAGGATGGTGGACAGCTTTTTGGAGCAGGGCTTCACATATTTCGACACCGCCTATATGTATCACAACGGCGCAAGCGAGAGGGCGGTGAAGGAGGTGCTCACCAGCCGCCATCCCCGGGAGAGCTATACACTGGCTACAAAGATGCCCACCATGTTCCTGAAAAAAGAGGAGGATCTGGATCGGATCTTTAAGGAACAGTGCGAAAAATGCGGGGTGGAATATTTTGACTATTACCTGATCCACTGCCTAAACACCGATCTCTATGAAACGGCAAAGAGACTCCGTGTGTTTGAATATGTGCAGGGTCTGAAGGCTGCTGGAAAGGCAAAGCATATCGGCTTCTCCTTTCATGACAAGGCGGAGCTGCTGGATACTATTCTGACGGAGCACCCGGAGGTGGATTTTGTTCAGCTGCAGATGAACTACCTGGACTGGGAGGATGAGAAGGTTCAGTCAGGTAAGTGCTATGAGGCGGCGGTCAAGCATGGTAAGCCGGTGATTGTCATGGAACCGGTGAAGGGCGGAACTCTGGCAAAAGTGCCGGAGGGTGTGGAAAAGCTATATAAGTCCATAAAGCCGGAGATGAATATTCCCTCCTGGGCCATCCGCTTTGCCGCAGGACTTCCAGGGGTGATGATGGTTCTCAGCGGAATGAGCGATCTTAGTCAGCTTACGGACAACACCTCCTACATGAAGGATTTTGTACCCCTTACAGATAAGGAGCAGGAGGCCATCCGTCAGGCGGTGGGTATAATCCGCACACAAACTGCCATCGGCTGCACCGCATGTCACTACTGCACCGAGGACTGCCCGAAAAATATCGCCATACCGGAGTATTTCCAGCTGTATAACCGTTATCAGAACACGAAAAAGGAGGAGCGGCTGCCGCTTTTTGAGGAATACGCAGAGCTTACAAAGACCCACGGGGCTGCCTCTGACTGTGTTCAGTGCAGAAGGTGCGAGGGGATGTGTCCCCAGAAGCTTTCCATTGTGGATACTTTAAAGAAGGTGGTAAAGGCATTTGAGGGAAAAGCCGCCATGGAGGCGTTAAAAGGCGGGTTGTCATAAACATATGGATTTTGGAAGGAAGCAATAGATGGAAGCAAGAGAGATCCTTGAGGCAGTAAAGGCCGGCAGCCTTTCTGTGGAGGAAGCGGAGCAGATGTTTCGCCGTCAGCCCTTTGAGGAGATGGGCTTTGCAAAGCTGGATCACCACAGGAAGCTGCGGTCTGGCTTTGCGGAGGTGGTATTCTGCCAGGGAAAGGCGGAGGAGCACTTGAAAAATATATACAAAAGACTGTATGATGAGGAGGGAGAGGTCTTCGGCACAAGGGCTGATTCTCACCAGTACGAGGTGGTAAAAAGTATCCTGCCCCAGGTCAGCTATGACCCCATATCCCGTATTCTGAAGGTGGAGAAGGAGAAGCCCCATACAGGAAGGATTGCCGTATGCACTGCAGGGACAGCGGATATTCCGGTGGCGGAGGAGGCGGCCCAGACAGCAGAGCATTTCGGAAGCCATGTGGAGAGGATTTATGATGTGGGAGTCAGCGGCCTCCACAGACTTTTAGCCAGGCTTGAGGTGATCCAGAGCGCCAACTGCGTGGTGGCGGTTGCAGGTATGGAGGGCGCCCTTGCCAGCGTTATCGGCGGGCTGGTGGACAAGCCGGTGCTGGGCGTGCCCACCTCTGTGGGATATGGCGCCAGCATGCATGGATTGTCGGCCCTTCTCACCATGATCAATTCCTGTGCCAACGGGATCGCTGTGGTGAATATCGACAATGGCTACGGGGCGGGCTACATGGCTGCCCAGATTAACAGGCTGGCGGAAAAAACCTGAGCGCAGGTTTCACAAATCCGGTGAGCCAATAATAAAGAACTGTAAAACCAGACCGACCCGGATGTTATGAACCGAAGAAGAAGTCAGCGCAGGTTTCATAAATCCGGTGAGGCCCTTCTTTAGGAAAGGTTGGATGGATGGGTAATACATTGTATCTGGAATGTCAGACCGGTATCAGCGGCGACATGACGGTGGCGGCGCTTTTGGATCTGGGAGCGGACCAGGAGGTTTTGGAAAAGGCTTTGGACAGTCTTCCTCTATCCGGATATCGGGTGGAGATATCCAGGGTGAAGAAATCCGGGCTGGACGTCTGCGATTTTCATGTGATTTTGGAAGAGGATAATCATGATCATGATATGGAGTATCTTTACGATCATGGCGCACATTCCCATGGGCATGGACATCCCCAGGAGCATGCCACAGAAGAACACAGCCCTGGCGCGCATGCCCATGGGCGCCATGCGCATCGCGGAATGCAGGAGATTTTGGAGATCATCCATGGGGGAGATCTGACGGAGAGGGCAAAGGATCTGGCTGTCAGGATTTTTAATATTATCGCCCAGGCGGAGGCGAAGGCGCACGGCACAACGGTGGATCAAGTGCATTTTCATGAGGTGGGGGCAGTGGATTCCATTGTGGATGTAGTGGCTGCGGCGGTATGCCTGGATAATCTGGACGTCACGGAGACCATTGTCACGGAGGTGGCGGAGGGGCGGGGCTCTGTGCGCTGCGCCCACGGCATTTTGACCGTGCCGGTGCCCGCGGTTTTGCATATTGCGGAGGCAAGCGGACTTCCCCTGCACACCGTGAACCGGCAGGGAGAGCTGGTGACCCCCACCGGGGCGGCTATTCTGGCGGCCATTATGACAAAAACTGCTCTTCCGGAACGGTATCGCGTCATTGCCAGCGGAATGGGAGCCGGAAAGCGGGAATATGACCCGCCAAGCATTCTTCGCGCCATGATGCTTCAGGAACTGGCCGGGGAGGAAGAGGCTGGTTCCGGCGCCGAGGGAGATTTTATCTGGAAGCTGGAGACCAATGTGGATGACTGCAGCGGGGAGTCTCTGGGCTTTTGCATGGAGGAGCTTTTGGCAACAGGCGCCAGGGATGTGTATTACAGCCCGGTTTATATGAAAAAAAACCGTCCCGCCTATGAATTGAAGGTGCTCTGTGATGAGGAGCATCGCAGGAAGCTTGAGAATATCATTTTTTTGCACACCACCACCATCGGTATCCGCCGTACCCGGTACGAAAGAACTGTGCTCCCCAGAACCAGCGGGGCCTGTGAGACATCTCTTGGCCGGATACGGATAAAATGCGTAACCCTTCCGGATGGAAGTCAGCGCCGGTATCCGGAATATGAGGATGTGGCCAGCATTGCAAGGGAGCGGGGCTGCTCCTATCAGGAGGTATATGCGCAGGTAAAGATATGAAATCTTTAGAAGCTGCGTGCAAACTATCCCTAAGAAAGGAACACCGCACTGTCTGCGGTACGGAAATAAAAGGAATGGCATTTATTGATTTTAATGGCGTGATCAAACAGTATGGGGAGGATTCAGCTGCCATCAGGGCGCTGGACGAGGCGTCCTTCCAGATTGAGGAGGGGGAGCTGGCGGTGATCCTGGGGGCCTCCGGCGCCGGAAAGACCACTGCCCTGAATATCCTGGGAGGAATGGATACCGCCACATCCGGCAGCGTCATGGTGAATGGCAGGGATATCACAAAGCTTTCGGAAAGGGAGCTGATCAAATACAGGAGGCTTGAGATCGGCTTTGTGTTCCAGTTTTATAATTTGGTGCCGAATCTCACCGCTCTGGAAAATGTGGAGCTGGCCAGCCAGATCTGCCCCAACAGTCTGGACTGTGCCAGCGTGTTAAAGAAGGTGGGGCTGGGGGGCCGTATGGCAAATTTCCCCGCCCAGCTTTCCGGCGGCGAGCAGCAGCGGGTGGCCATCGCCAGGGCTTTGGCGAAAAACCCGAAGCTCCTGCTGTGCGATGAACCTACCGGCGCGCTGGATTATAATACAGGAAAGCAGATTTTGCAGCTCCTGCAGGATACCTGCCGCAGGGATGGCATCACTGTGGTGATTATCACTCACAACTCCGCCATCGCCCCCATGGCGGACCGGATTATCCGCTTTAAGAGCGGAAAGGTCACCAGCACGGAGGTGAACGAGAATCCCACCCCCATCAGCGAGATTGAGTGGTAATAGCAAGAAATATATGGAGCAAAGGGCATTCAGCGCCTTTTGCTCTTTTTTCTTTTGCTTCGGATGCCTCGGACTTTACTAAACTGCTTTCCCATAAGCTCCGTATCAAGGCCGTTATAAAACACGAATCCCACACAAAAGCAGCTGGAAAGCAGCGCTCTGTGGGTAAAAAAGTAGTGAATGTAGGAGTGGTTTGCCAGCACAAAAAAGCGGAGCAGGGGCAGAGCGGCGATAGTTAGGAGAAGCCCTGTCAAATACCAGTCCTGGCGGTCATTTCTAAAAAGGTAGAAAAACAGGAATAGGACAATAAGCGTGATAAAAAATACTGGAACCGCCGCAGTTCCCATCAGGCTGAAGGGAAAGAGGCTTACACAGTTTCTTAAAGGCGCTAAAAGGCTCATGAGGATTCCGGAGACATTTGGCGCGTCACCGTAGACACGGTTAGCAGCATAGTCCAGGGATTCAGCCAGGGCATTTCTTTGAAGTACAGCGGAGGCCAGCGTCCATTTTGCCAGGATGGTGCCCCCATAGCCCAGGCACCAGGTGATACAGGGGGACAGAAGAAAACGGACGCCGGAGCTGTAGGAGCCAACAGCTCCTTCTTTTTTTGCCCGCAAAAGAAGAAGGGTCAGGGGCATCAGGAGCGTGAGGGTCTCCGTGGTGAGAAAGTCCATAAAGGCCGTTACACTGCCGGTGATGAAAAGCACCAGGGGCATTTTTTTAAAATCCCCGCAGCATGCCCATATGGATACAATGTACATGATCAGGAAGCACCAGGTATATTCCAGGCTCAGGGGCACATACCAGGCAGAAATCATCACCAGGCCGAGCAGAAAACTAAAAAAAATCTTAGAATTCTGTCTTTTTTTTAAAAAAACAAGTTGAATAATTGACAGAAGTAATAGTATAATGGCGTTGATTATGTAAATTTCCTGAATATCAAAAAGCATAAGCAGCGGCCGGATCAGAACCAGGGAGCCGTGCCAGTAGCGCAGATAGTCGTAGGTGGGCTGGGGGCTCTCAGTCACCGCAGTAAGCAGGTTAAAATTTTCGTTGGCCGTGGCGGTGTGGTAGTAGGAGGAGGCCATAACGCTTTCTAAGGGCTTTTCGCTGTCAAAGTTTAAGGCGATGTTGAGCAAAATGGAATCCGCATAGCGGTCGATGGTGGAGGAGGAATCTCCCTGGAATATGCTAAAAAAGACGGAGCGCTGGCACAGATACCTGGCGGAGGCTTCCAGGTTTTTCTGAATGGCTGACCGGGGAATCAGGGCCGCAAGAACCAGCAGCCCCACATAGAAAGTGATGAGGGCAGCAAAAAGAAGAAGATATTTTGCCGCAGGACGTAAAGGCTTACTTATATGATCCGTAAAGGCTTTCATGGTGCACCTCCTTGGGGAATGCCTTTAATGTATCATAAATTTTTAAGTGCTGCAACCGGAAAGAGGGGACATATCCCCCGAAAGGAGGAAATGTATTTTGAAAAAGAGGTTGAAGGGTATGCTGGCTGTCATGCTCATACTTGTACTTGCTGCATGTATGATGCCAGCTTCCCTGTATAATGCGGTGGCGGAGGAGATCTGGGTAGATTTTGGTGAGACCATCACGGCTGTGAGTGGAAATTCCTATGTGGTAGTATCCGGAAATAATACGATTTTAAATATACCCGGGGAGGGGGTGACCATGCCAGAGCTTTGGGTTCAGGGATATGGAAAGCTCTTGGTGGAGGAGGGGGCTGATACCGCCAGTGTGCAAGTGACGGATTCCCTATACATTGATTCCAACGCATATGTCCACACCGGCCTGACCTTCACGGTGAATGAAGCCACTAAGCTTCGCATTGGTGAAGGGATCTATGATCAAAATGATAATATTCGATCCTTTTCAGTGCTTTACGATGGAAGAGCGTATCCAGTTCCGGGGGGCTACAGCGGTCTGGTTCTGGGACTGGGAAGAACGATCGCAGTGACGGAGGCCGCAGGGGTGCGTGCCTTATCGGGGGTTGATCCCACTGTGCTTTACCCATGCGGAGAGACGGTCACCGCCACCTATGAGGCTATGGAGGGGTACTATTTCCCGGAAAATTACGCCGTGACAGGCACCAACGGAAAGGGAAGCTTAAGTGCCCAGATCAGTGATGACCTGCATACCCTCACCCTTACCTACACCCTGGCCAGCGCTATGGAGGAATATACCGGGGATATTGCCATCCAGCTGGCGGCGGCCACGGCTAAATCCAGCCAGGAAGTCCCCGCAGGACTGGGGGATGATGGCGCAGGGGGCATCAGCGGCACAACCCGCTTCATGGAGTATGCAGCCTCCGCGGAGGCCGCGGAATGGCTTCCCTGTACGGAGGGGACGACGGTGGTGGAACATGGGGGAACCTGGTATGTGCGTTATGGGGAGACAAATACTCAGAATGCCAGCCCCGCTGCGGAGGTGAAGGTGATGGAGGATGGCAGCGGCAGTGTTACGGTGCCGGATCTCTATTATGGACAGACGCCCGAGCCTGTGATTTCATCAGAAACCAACGGGACGGGACATGTTACTATAGAATATAAGGCGCAGGGAACGGCGGATACAGCCTATTCTGAGACAGTTCCCACTGCCGTGGGAGCTTACACCATCCGGGTTACTTTCCCGGAGACGGGGATCTACCGGGAGAAAGCCGTCACCACGGATTTTTCCATCGGCTACCTGCCTGTACCAGAAAATCCCCATACCATTTTGGGAACTCTGGGGGAGAATGGGTTTTACACCTCGGAGGTGACCATTGCGGCGGCAGAGGGGTATCTAATCAGTGAAACCCTGGACGGAACCTACACAGACAGTCTCACCTATACCTACAGTCAGGAGAACCTCACTCTGTATTATATGGAGGAAAGCACCGGCGCAAAGACGGATGGAACGGTGGCGGAAGCCTTTCAGATTGATGGGAATCCCCCCATGGTTTCCGGGGCCCTGGACGGCGGCTTATATTACGCAGATACCCTCACCGTGTCTGTAGGAGATGAAAACCTGAGCGCTGTTACTGTCAATAGAGAAGAAATATCCTTTACAACCAGCGCAGCCTTCAGTCTGCCTTCAAATGATGGCCTTGAAAGCTACACCATCGTGGTCGCGGATTTGGCGGGAAATGAGATCAGTCTGGAGCTGCAGGTGGCAGCCCCTTGGATGGAGGAGGGCATCATTTCTGAGGGAACCTATAAGCTATACGCAAACTGGAAATATACCTTGGACAGCGGCAGCTGGACTATGAACTCGGATTCTACGGTCTATACCGGCGGAATGTCTTTTTATGTGATAAACGATGGGGAATATACATTTACCCGGGCACAGGAGTAATAACGATAAGCGGAGGAAATGCTGTGAGTAAATTTAAAATACCCCTGATCATCGGTATATCGGCGGCGTTGACACTGATCATTGTATGTATCATTGTCCTTTCAAAAAATGAGAACGCCTACCGGATTATCCGTATTTTCGAGTTTGAGGGGGAGGGAGCGGTCACCAGGGAGGAGATCGGCCAGATTGAACCCTACAGCAACATGGTGCTGGAAAGCGGGGACAATATCCTTTTTAAAAAGGGGAAGATGACCCTGCGTCTTGATGAGGATAAGTATGTCTATGTGGAGGAGGGGACGGAGTTTTCTCTCTATGCGGAGGGAAGCGCCCAGGACAGCAAAACCCGAATCCAGCTTATACAGGGGGCAATTGTCAATGAGCTCCAGAACAAGCTCAGCAATAATTCCTCCTATGAGGTGAATACGCCAAACTCCACCATGTCCGTGCGGGGAACCATATTCCGGGTGGAGGTCTATTACGATGAGAACGCCACCTGCTATACCAGGGTAACGGTTTTTTCAGGCCAGGTGGAGACCTGGCTGGTCTATGCGGATGGAACCCGCGCGGAAACGAGCGTGCCTGTCAGCGGGGGGAACGAGGTGATTATCTATCAGGATCAGACAACCACGGATTACCTCACGGAGGTTTCGCCCATTACATATTCGGATCTTTCTGAGAAAACCATGAGGGTTTTGCAGGAACTGGCGGATGCGGGTAAAATCACCCTGGGGGAAGGTTTTGGTGATGGTGAAACCGAGACTGCAACGCAGATTGAGACAGCCACTGAAGCTGGGACAACGGCCGAGACGGAGACAATAACCGAGGTTGAGACAACGGCCGAGTCGGTGACAACAATTGAAACCCAAATAGCAGCTGAAGCTGAAACAATGACAGGAGTTGAGACGACAACCGCAGCCCAGACGACAACTGAGGTTGAAACGACAGCTGAGACGGAGGCTTCCTCACAGGAGGAAACCCAGCCTGTGGAGAGTGAGCCAGAATCAGAGGAGCGTACCAGCGAATCTGAGTCAGAATCCGAGGAGGAGACGCTGCCCTCAGAAACTGAATCGGAACCAGAATCCTCTGTTAATGAGTCCGAGGCAGAATCAGAGGAGGAAACACAGCCTGCCGAGTCTGCATCTGAGGAAGAGTCCTCTTCTGAAGAGGAATCCACCACGGAAGAGGAGACCACCACAGAGGAGGAGATCACCACAGAGGAGGAGACCACCACAGAGGAGGAAACCACCACAGAGGAGGAAACCACCACAGAGGAGGAGATCACCACAGAGGAGGAGACCACCACAGAGGAGGAGACCACCACAGAGGAGGAGACCACCACAGAGGAGGAAACCACCCCTGGGGTGTACAGGGTAAGCTTCATCTATAATGGCTGCGTATTTGGCGTCCAGCAGGTGGAGAGCGGTTCTGTGGCCCAGGAGCCGGGGCTGATGCCCACGCCGTCTGGAAGCTGGGATTTTGACTTTAGCACGCCGATCACGGCCGATACCGAAATCGTTTGGCAGGAAGGAAGCAGCTGATGGACCCGAATATATTAGCAAATATCCCCATGATCCGGGAGGTGTTTGGCATCCTGCCGGGGGGAGAAATGAAGGACGGCACCAGAGCCCTTCTTTCGGCCATGACACAGATGGATATAGCCAAGGGGCAGGATATCGTCCGCTATGGCGCGGATAATGAGGACGGCATGTACATCATCATTCGGGGGAAAGCGGATGTGTTTGACGGAGATGGCCGGCTGATCAACACCTTAAAGGAAGGGGATTTTATCGGGGAGCTGGGACTTATCAACGACGATGGCCGGGTGGCTACGGTGCGGGCGGCCACCGATATGGTCTGCGCCAATATTTCCAGACCCCTGTTTGATGAGATAGCGGGAAAAAACCGCCGGATCTACGGCTCCTTCATGCAGATGCTCTATACAAAAACCACTAGGCTGGTGACGGAGCGGGAGCGGATCCGGTCGGAGCTTTCCATTGCCGCCCAGATCCAGACTGGACTTTTAGAAAAGGATTTCTCCAGCTTTTCAAAGCTGCCGGATGTGAAGCTGCATGCGCGGATGCGCCCGGCCCGGGAGGTGGGAGGAGATTTCTACGATGTGTTCCTGATCGATGATAATCGTCTGGCCTTCCTGATTGCCGATGTATCCGGCAAGGGCGTGCCGGCAGCGCTGTTTATGAGCATGGCCAAGACCCATATTAAAAACTATGCCTCCCTGGGGCTGCCCCTTTCCGAGGTGGCCTGGAGAGCCAATGGGCAGCTCTGCCAGAAGAATGACGCCCAGATGTTTGTGACGGTGTTCTTATGCGTGCTGGATATCCGGACGGATGAGGTCACCTTTGTCAATGCAGGACATAACCTGCCCTTTGTGCTGAAAGGCCGGGAAGGCTTTGAGATGATCAGCGCCAGAGTAAACCTGGTGCTTGGAACCATGGAGGGAATCCCCTACCGGGAACAGCGCCTGACGTTAAAAAAGGGGGATGCCATCTTCCTCTATACGGACGGCGTGACGGAGGCCCTGAACCCCGCCCAGGAGCTTCTCGGAAACGACCGGCTAAAGGCCATGCTGAATGCCCATAAGGAGCTGGCAGCTTCCCCGGAGGACTTTGTGGAGGCCATCCTTCAGGATGTGGACGCCTTTGCCAAGGGGGAGGAGCAGGCGGATGATATCACCATGGTGTACCTCACCAGGGTATGATGGAACAGGAGGCTGGCGGTGAAAAGAACAGAGGCAGCTAAGGGGGGCGAAAAGAAAACGGGAGCAGCAAAGCCGGATCAAACGGCATTCAACATTAAAAAGCTGGTCCAGGATCTGGCGGAGGGGCTTCTGGCGGCTTTCCTGGTGCTCTTTCTGACAGTGACCAATATTTTTTCTCCCTTGGATTATATTCTGCGGGATGGGCTGTATCAGATTCCCAGGGGCGTCATGAGCCGGATCAAGATCATTGCCATTGACGAGAAAACCCTGGAGGAGCTGGGGCCTATCGGCACCTGGTCCAGGCAGTATTATGCGGATCTGATCGGGATTTTAAACACCTATGAGGATGCAAAGCCCGCGGTGATCGGCTTTGACGTGCTGTTTTCCGGGTATTTTGGCGAGGGAAATACCCCTGCTGAGGGGGATCTGGCCTTCGCTGCGGCTGCGGAGGAGAGCGGCAATGTGGTGGCGGTTTCTCAGCTTCAGTATTCGGAGCGGGGAATGGTGAACGCGGAGGGGGAGTATTTTTACCCCATCGAGGCGGTATACTACCCCTACGAGGAGCTGTATAAGAGCGTGCGTGTGGGGTATTCCAATGTGGCCCAGGACTCTGACGGCACGGTGCGCAGAGTGGTGCTTTCGGAAACCTTTGAGGGACAGACCATGGAGGTCTTTTCAAAGGCAGTATATGAGGTTTACTGCGAAGCCACCGGGACGCCTGTCAGGGAGGTGACCACGGATCTTTATAACAGAACCCTGATCAACTATTCCGGAAAACCGGGAGACTATGAAAATCTGTCCATGGTGGATGTGCTGGAAGGACGGATTGACGCCAGAACCTTCAAGGACAGCATCGTCCTGGTGGGCGCCTATGCGCCAGGGATGCAGGATAATTTTAATGTTCCGAACGGATACAGCTCCCAGATGTTCGGGGTGGAGATCAATGCCAATATTATCCAATCCTTTATTCAGGGCCGGTTTTCCATAAACGGTAACCCCTGGCTGTATGGAACTCTGATCGGTCTGGCCTGCGGCATTCTTCATGTGCTTTTTAAGAGGAGCAGAATCTGGGTCTCCACGCTGCTGCTGGCTGCCGCCATTGCGGCCCAGCTCTTCTGGGGCGCCTGGCTGAACAACAGAGGAACCTCCATCAGTCTGATCTACGGCCCTGCGGTGCTTTTATGTGCCTATGTGTACAGCCTGGCCCAGGGATATCTCATGGAAAGCATACGCAGAAAGAGAACCTTGAACGCCTTTAAGAAGTACGTGGCCCCGGAGGTTGTGGAGGAAATTTCAAAGAAGGGCAGCTTCAATATATCGCTGGGAGGCGAGAACAGGGATATCGCCGTGCTCTTTGTGGATATCCGGGGCTTTACCACCCTGTCCGAGGCTCTGGAGCCGGAGCGCGTGGTGGAAATACTGAACCAGTATCTGAATCTCACCACCCAGGCCATTTTTAAAAACAAGGGAACACTGGACAAATTTGTGGGGGATGCAACCATGGCGGTGTTTAACTCCCCCTTTGATCTGGAGGACTACGAGTTTCAGGCGGTCTGCGCCGCCATGGATATCGTGGAGGAAGGAAAGGCCCTGGAGAAAAAGCTTTTTGAAGAATTTGGAAGAAGCGTGGGCTTTGGCGTGGGTGTGAACTGCGGCCCTGCGGTGGTGGGAAATGTTGGCTGTGAGTTTCGCATGGACTTTACAGCCATCGGCGACACGGTAAACACGGCAGCCAGACTGGAGGCCAATGCCCCCAAGGGCTGTGTGTACATCAGCGATGTCCTCTACGAACGGGTAAAGGATCGGGTAGAGGCGGAGGAGGTGGGCGAAATTCCCCTGAAAGGAAAGGCAAAAGGGGTATTCGTGTATTCCGTCATCTCCGTAAATAGAAATGGAGGCGTGAGTGAACATTAAACAGCTTTTGATTATTCCTGACAGGAATGATCTGGACAGGAGTCTGGGACTGGCCAGGGAGTACGGCTGCGGTTTTGAATATAATGATTTTTTCATGCCGGAGGTACTCCGGTCAAAGGAGCGGATGAAGGAGCTGGCGGGGCTATACAATCAGTTTCCACTGCCGGAATACTGCACCCTTCACGGCGCTTTCCTGGACGTCACTGTTTTTTCCGATGACCCGGACATCCGGCGGGTGTCCGATGAGCGGGTGAATCAGAGCCTTCAGGCCGCCCGGATGATCGGCGCCCGAGGGGTGGTATTTCACACCAATTACATCCCCAATTTTCTGACGGAAAGCTACCGGAACAGCTGGGTGGAGAAAAATAGTCAGTATTGGGCAGAAAAGCTGGAGCAGTATCCGGAAATGGATATTTATATTGAAAACATGTTTGACACGGATGAGGAGCTGATTGCCAGGCTCGGCGCGAAAATGAAGGAGTATGCGCGTTTTGGCCTCTGTCTGGACTATGCCCACGCCCAGGTATTCGGCGATGAGACCCGCATTGACAGCTGGGTCGCCAGTCTGGCGCCATATGTGAAGCATATGCATATCAATGACAACGATTTCCGGTCAGACCTGCATCTGCCAATCGGAGAGGGAAAAACGGACTGGAATAATTTTAAGACCAATTACGAACGATGGCTGAGTAATTCCCCGGTGCTGGTGGAGCATACCGGATACGAAAGGATTAAAAGGTCATTGGACAGGCTGGCAGAGCTGTGAAAGGGATAAGGAGGGACAATGGAGGCAGTCAGCAGAGAGATCACCGTAAAGGCAGTGATGGAGAATCTGGACAGGGTTATCGCGTTTGCAGAAGAGACGCTGACAGGACTGGGGTGTCCCCCAAAAGCACGTATGCAGATCACACTTTCTCTTGAAGAACTGTATGCGAATGTGGTAAATTATGCATATGCGTCCTCCCCAGGGGACTGCGGCATCCGCATTGAGCTTGCGAGGAAGGATGAACACAGAGTGGCCATCACGCTGCAGGATTGGGGGAAGGCCTTTGATCCTCTGGCAAAGGAGGATCCGGATATTTTTCTTTCGGCAAATGACAGGCCCATCGGAGGTCTGGGTATTTTTATCGTAAAGAAGAGCATGGACAGCGTATCCTATCGCCGGGAGGATGGGAAGAATATCATTACCATGACAAAGAGCTGGTAAATAAAAAACAGGAGGGGTTATGGAAATATCAACAAATCGACAGGGACAGGAACTGACCGTAAAGCTTACAGGGCGTCTGGACACAAATGCGGCGCCGCTGGTTCAGGAAAAGATGGATCAGGTGCTCACTGAGGGGGTGGAATTTCTGATTCTGGATATGACGGACTGCACCTATGTGGCAAGCTCTGGGCTTCGGGTGATTTTGAGTGCCCAGAAGAAGATGAATGCGCTTGCAGGCGCCATGGTGGTGAAGAATGTGACAGAGGACGTGATGGAAGTGTTTGAGATGACCGGGTTTGTGGATATTCTCACCATCGAATAGGAGAATGGGCAGAAAATTTCTGCCTGTTATGGGGGTACATATGGATTTTACCAGTGAGATTGTTCGATTTGTTTCCGACTGCGTCGGGGGTCTGTTCATTGTATCGGAAAATTCCGGGAAAATTGCGTATGCATCCGGGGCCTTTGAAAAAAGCCTTGGAAGAGATGTGACGGGGATGGATGCAATGGATGTTTTTCCCTGGCTTGCGGATTGTCCTGCGCCCCTTGGGGATGAAACCGGGACGGAGTGGGAATGCATCGATGCGTCGGTGAAAAAATATTATAAGCTGAATTCCGCGGGATTTGTAAAGGATGGTCAGAAATATAACATTCATCAGGTGACAGATATCACGGAATACATGCAGCTGAACCGGGACGTCACCAGATATATGTCCTTTTTTAAGAGACTATCCAGCTTCCAGACAGAGGTGCTGAAAAAGCTCTCGGACACCTTTTACGAGCTTCTTCCCATGCTGGCGGATTATTTTAAAACCGGAAAGGCATATCTCCTGCTGCAGCGGGAGGGCAATATGGACGTCATCGCCTACAGCAGGGAGGATAAACAGTACAGCAATTATCGTATCCCCCTTCCTGCGGGGGTGGAAAAGGCTTTTTCCGCCAGGACGGATATGAAAATCAGCAGGAAGGCTTTTGCTCCTGAAATACAGGAGATTCTGATGCTGGACGGAAACGGGGAGGACAGCAGCTTTCAAATGCTCTGCAGCGGGAAGGTGTCCGGTCAGAGCTACGCGGTCTGCCTTTCTGTCTGTCAGGGAATGGATGAGAAGTCTATGAAGGAGCCCACACTGCTCAGTGTCATTCGGCTCTATATTGAGAATGGCGTCATGCATGAGAAGCTGGTCTATGACAGTGAGCACGATCAGCTTACAGGGCTTTACAACAAGGGCAAATATCTGAATATGCTTGAAAAAGAGTATCCCTTCCTGGATTCCATCGGTATTTTTAACCTGGATGTGAACAATCTGAAGGTGATGAACGATACCTATGGGCATGAGGCCGGCGATCGGCTGCTGATTAAAGCCGCAGACAGCATCCGGAAGGTCACCACAAATAAGGTTCACGGCTATCGCATGGGTGGGGATGAATTTCTGATGGTGGCATGTAATGTATCCTGTGAAGAGGTTTGGCGAATCAAGACCCGCTGGGAGGAGGAGCTGGCAAGACTCAACAGGGCGGAGGACGGAATCAACTGCGTAATTGCCGCGGGCGTGGTTTATGGGAAAAAGGAATATAACCTTGCGGAGCTTTTAAAACAGGCGGATGAGCGGATGTATGAGGATAAAAAGAGAAAGAAAAGACCTGGAGAGGAGATCAGATAGAAGGGGGCGGACCCAAAACCTGGGTATGTCCATGGGAGGAACTTCTTTAGAAACTCCAGCTGAAACTTCTTGACGATAAAAATGTGTAGTGGTAAAATGACCCATAGGCAACGAGCAGGAAAATCCTGCTCTCCAGCGAAACATGATCACACAGGGGGTGCCTGCGGCGGAGTACAGGTATTCTGGATTTTGTTCCGCAGATAGCTCTGCTTCGCAAATATAATTGTTTCGCTACGGAGGTTAACGAACTATGGAAAAAAAGAACATTGATTGGGAGAATCTCGGATTCGACTACATCGTAACCGACAAGCGCTATGTTTCATATTACAAGGATGGCGCATGGGATGACGGCGCGCTCACTTCTGACGCCACAGTGACTATCAGTGAATGCGCAGGCGTTTTGCAGTATGCCCAGACCTGCTTTGAGGGTCTGAAGGCCTATACTACAGTGGACGGGCATATTGTATGCTTCCGCCCGGATCTGAACGCTGACCGGATGATTGACAGCTGTGAAAGACTGGAGATGCCCGTATTTCCCAAGGAGCGGTTTCTTGAGGCTGTGGAGCAGGTGGTTTCTGCCAATGAGGCCTATGTGCCCCCCTACGGCAGCGGCGCAACGCTGTACATCAGACCCTATATGTTCGGAAGCAATGCGGTTATCGGGGTAAAGCCTGCCCGTGAATATCAGTTCAGAATGTTTGTTACACCGGTGGGCCCCTATTTCAAGGGCGGCGCCAAGCCCATCACCATCAGGGTCTGCGACTATGACCGTGCGGCGCCCCATGGTACGGGTCATATCAAGGCTGGTTTAAATTATGCCATGAGCCTGTTTCCCATCATGGATGCCCATCGCCAGGGCTTTGACGAGAATATGTACCTGGATGCGGCAACCAGAACAAAGGTGGAGGAGACCGGCGGCGCAAACTTCCTCTTTGTGACAAAGGACGGCACGGTTGTCACGCCGAAATCAAACAGCATCCTGCCCTCCATCACCAGGCGCTCCCTGATGTATGTGGCTGAGCATTATCTGGGACTGAAGGTGGAGCAGAGAGAGGTTTACTTTGACGAGGTTAAGGATTTTGCTGATTGCGGTCTGTGCGGTACCGCAGCTGTCATCTCCCCGGTTGGAAAGATCAACGACCATGGCAGAGAGATCTGCTTCCCCAGCGGCATGGAGGAGATGGGGCCTGTTACCGCAAAGCTGCGGGAGACCTTGACCGGTATCCAGATGGGAACCATCGAAGCGCCCGAGGGCTGGATCAAGGTAATCAAATAGTATAATAAAAACTGAACAAAAAAGGCGGTTCTCGCAAAAAGCCGGGAGAATCGCCTTTTTGCGCGATACGCCCGGAGGGCGGCCGCTGTGCTTGCACGGGCGGGCATCCGACGGGCAACGGTCATCGAGCGGCAATGCCGCTAGATGAACGAGGTATCGCGGTGAGCGGGTAGGGGAAGGAATCTTCCCCTATCCGATCGATAAGCCCATGAGGGCTATTTGGGGGAAACAGTGAGGAGAACAGATAGAACAGATATATTCAAAAAAAGGGGGCTGCTGGCCGCCTTTCTGATAACCGCGGCGGCAGGGGGAATCCTTGGCTGCGCCAGAGAAGCGGGCTACCCGGAGGAGGAACGCTTAAACAGCAGCGTGACTGCGGAGCAGGGGCTGCCTGACCAGGATCAGACTCCGGGCAATCCAGAGGAGACAAAAAAGGAGCAGGCGGAGACAGAAACGGCGGCGCAAAGCGCCCAACAGCCTTCTCAGGTCTGGGAGGAGACGGATGCACCGGTGTGGTTTAATCACCCGGCGGGCTTCTATACCGAAAGTATCCAGGTGGAGCTTATGGCTCCGGATGGAGAGGGAGAAATCCATTACACCACGGACGGCTCCCTGCCGGATGAGACCTCGCCGGTTTATGAAGAACCCATCCAGCTGATCCTGGACAGGTCGGATTTCCCCAAAGCCTGCTGTGTTCAGGCGGTGGTGGTGTATGAGGACGGATCTGTCTCACGGCCCGTGGGTCATAATTATTTCGTGGGCTCTGTCCTGGACGGCCGGTTTACCACCCTGGTTTTTTCTGTTTCCGGGGATCCTGCCCAGCTGACAGAGGAGCCGGATGGAATCTTTTACGGAGAAAACTATCAGCAGCGGGGCAGGGAAAGCGAACGCCCTGTGTACGTGGAAGCCTTCACCTCTGATGGAAGGCGGATACTGGCCCAGTATGCCGGCGCGCGGATCTACGGGGGCGCCTCCAGGGAATCCTCCGTCAAGTCCATGAAGCTCTTTGCCCGGAAATCCTACGACCCGGATTACGGAAAGTTTCATCTGGATGTGTTTGGAACCCTGAATACCGCAGGGGATGTGATTGACCGGTATGACAAGCTGGTTCTGCGAAATGCCGGCAATGATTTTCAATTTGCCTACATCCGGGATGAGCTTGCCCAGAGCCTTGCCAGGAATGCGGGGTTTACAGATTATGAGGCGGTTCTTCCCGCTGTGGGATATCTGAATGGGGAGTATTACGGATTTTACTGGCTTCATGAGAGCTACTGCGACGACTACTTCAAGGAGAAATACGGTGACGCGCCTGGAGCATTTGTCATCATCGAGGGCGGAGAGCAGTACAAAAGCGCCTCCGACGACGAGGCTGAACAATCCAGCGGGGAGGAATATCAGAGTGCCTACTGGGAGCTGAGCGGACTGGACCTGACCCTGGAGGAGAATTATCTCCGGGTTACGGAGTATATCGATGTGGAAAACTATCTGGATTATTATGCCTTTAACATTTACCTGAGCAACAAGGACTGGCCCAATAACAACTATAAATGTTACCGCTATGAGCCTTTGGAGGGCGAAAAACCTGGAACCGGTGTGTATGACGGCAGATGGCGCTACCTTCTGCATGATGTGGATTATACCTTCGGGCTGTATGACCAGCGGGAGACCAAGGCCAACTACGACACATTAAAGCAGGTTATGGATCAGGACACGGAACGCTATGCGCCTCTGTTTACAGCTCTGATGGAACGGGATGACTGCAGGGAATATTTTGTGGAAAAGACCCTGGAATACATGAACGGCGCTCTGGCCACCGCTTCCATCCTGGATACCTTTGACAAGCTGTCCGAGAGCCGGGCAGCGGAGCTTTCATATTATTATGAATATCTGGAGGGTCTGCGGAATAGCGGAGATGAGAGCGTCTGGACATGGAGCGATCATTTGCAGGAGTATACCCAGCAGATCAGAGATTTTGCCGCATCCAGACCAGCGTACATGGCGTGTTTTTTGCAGCAGGATCTGCATGCAGAGATTATACAGAACAGTGAAGGAATGTATGTGCTTGACAGTTTAAGCGCACAGGAGTAATAAAATAAGACAATGATCAGGGGAGCGGTACGCTCCGGGGGAAGAGATTATGGCAGAGTTTAGCGTGGCTGCGGTGTTTAGCAGCAATATGGTGCTGCAGAGACAGAAGGAAGTAAAGGTTTTTGGAAAGGGACCCGAGGGAGCCCAGGTCAGCGTACAGATCCTTGGAAAACGCTTTCAGGGGACAGTGAAGAACGAAGCATGGACGGTGGTGCTTGAACCCATGGAGGCTGCGGACGGCCTGGAAATGACGGTAGCCTGCGCTGGTCAGGAGAAGCGCTTTACAAATGTAGCTGTGGGTGAGGTATGGCTTGCCGGAGGGCAGTCCAATATGGAGCTGGAGCTCCAGAATGCAAAGGGCGGTCAGGAAGTTCTTCAAAATGACAGCACAACGAATGTACGCTTCTATTACACCCAGAAAATTGCCTGGATGGACGAGGTTTTTTTCGAGAAGGAAAAAAACACCGGCTGGAGCGTCTTTGGGCCGGAGAGCGCCGGAGCCTGGTCCGCAGTGGGGTATTTTTACGCAAAGAAGCTGGCGGAGGATCTGGGAGTGATCGTGGGCATCATCGGCTGCAATTGGGGGGGCACCAGCTGCAGCGCCTGGATGAGCAGGGAAAGCCTTTTAGAGGATGCGGATCTTAGAAGTTATGTAGATGAATATGAGGAGGCTGTGGCAGGTAAATCGGAGGAACAGCAGATCAGGGAATATCGCGAATATGAGGCCTATGACGCGGCATGGAACGAGAAGGCCAACAAAATCTATGCCGAGAGACCGGATATTGGATGGGAGGAAATTCAGGAGATTATCGGAAAGAATATATGGCCTGGCCCCATGTGCTGCATCAACCCTTTCCGGCCGGCGGGACTATACGAGTGCATGTTAAAGCGGGTGATGCCCTACACCATGAGGGGCTTTTTGTATTATCAGGGTGAGAGCGACGACCATAAACCCCACATGTATTTTAAATTGTTTTCCAGACTGATCCGGCATTGGAGGGATGACTGGGAGGACGATGAGATGCCCTTCCTCTTTGTACAGCTTCCCATGCACCGCTATAAGGGGGATCCGGACTATAAGCACTGGTGTCTGATCCGGGAAGCCCAGATGCGGGTTTTCAAGACTGTAAAGAATACTGGCATAGCGGTAATCATCGACAGCGGCGAGTTTAACGAAATCCATCCCAAGGACAAGAGGCCTGTGGGAGACCGTCTGGAAAGACAGGCGATGCATCTTGTATATGGACAGCTTCCGGCAAAGGAGGCATTCGGCCCCATCTATAAAACCTGCGTCCACAGGGAAGGGGCTATGGAGCTGTATTTTGACCACGCGGAGGAAGGGTTTGTGGTAAAGGGCACCCTCCAGGGCTTTGAAATTGCGGGGGAGGATGGACAGTTTGTGCCTGCCAAGGCGGAGCTTTTTGCGGGAAAGATCATCCTGCGGGGAGAGGGACTTATAAAGCCTCGCTTTGCCCGCTATCTCTGGACCAATTACGGGGAGGTGACGCTTTACGGCGTAAACGGAATACCGGTTGCCCCCTTCAGGACAAGCTTTCAGGACAGTGCGCAGGAAAGCGGCGTTCGGGAAATCATAATTCAGCAGGTAATGGAACTATAAGAGGTGATTATGGATATTGAATTTGTTCATCTGGGAATCCAGATTGAAAACTTAAAGCGCTATATCAGTGTTTTCGGTTTTCACATTATGTTTTACGGCATTATCATCGGAATCGGTATTTTGGCGGGCATCACCCTGGCGGCAAAGCTCAGCAAGATGGAGGGTATGGGGGAGGAGATTATCTATGACCTGGCGCTTTTTGAGGTACCCCTGTGCATCATCGGCGCCCGGATCTACTATGTGGTGTTTGAATGGGAGTATTATTCCGCCCACCCCCTGGAAATCTTCAACCTGCGGCAGGGCGGACTGGCCATCTACGGGGCGGTGATCATGAGCATGATCGTTCTGGCGGTATTTGTGAAGGTGAAAAAGATCAGCCCCTGGCAGCTGGCGGATTTTGGCGTTTGCGGGCTGATTTTGGGACAAGCCATCGGCAGATGGGGAAATTTCTTTAACTGCGAGGCCTTCGGCGGATATACCGACAGTCTTTTTGCTATGCGGATAAGAAGAAGTCTGGTTAACCCGTCCATGATCCCGGAGAGTCTGGATGCGGCTATGGAGGCAAATCTTCCGGAGATTGCGGCGGAATATATCCAGGTACATCCCACATTCCTCTACGAATCTGTCTGGAACCTGTGCGTGCTGGCTTTTATGCTGATTTACAGAAAGCATAGAGCCTTTAAGGGGGAATTGCTTTGGATATATTTTGTGGGCTATGGTCTGGGGCGCTTCTTCATCGAGGGGCTCCGCACCGACCAGCTGAAGCTTTGGCATACAGATCTGGCAGTGTCCCAGCTTCTTTCCGCTGTGCTGGTGCTGGTGGGAATCGCGGCTCTTGCGGTAGGCCATGCAAGGGCAAGAGCCGGGGCGAAAGAACGGACAGAGTCCCAGGATTGAAAATAGAACCCTCATATCTTAGATTTCAGGAGCTTGGAGCCTCCGGCGATTGCCGGAGGCTCCTTTGATTCTCCGAGGCAAAAAAATTGTGAAGAATTGCATTTATCTATTGAATTTTTGGAAGGATTGCTTTAGAATAGACCCTAAATGGAGAATTTATGGTGAAAAGTGGGGATTTTTTCCAGAGAGGAGGTGTCCGGATGAGCGCAATACGGATGATTGGAACCCGAAGCAACAAGCTGGACGCCAAAGGAAGACTGGCGGTTCCCGCAAAATGGCGTGAGCAGCTAGGAGATCATGTGATTGTCACCATTGGTATGGAAAGCTGTCTGAATGTGTACAGGGAGGATGATTTCTACGCTCTCATGGATAAATTCGAGGACACGCCCTTTTTCTCCGATGACGATATACGAAGGCTTCAGAGAAATATTTTCTCCAGCGCGGAAGGGCTTGAGATGGACAAGCAGGGACGTATTCTTCTCACACCGGAGCACCGCAGATATGCCTCCATGGAACAGGAGATGGAAGTGGTGGTGAAGGGTGTGGGAGACCACCTGGAAATCTGGAATACAGCGGTGTGGGACGCCTATAATTCAGGCTTCTCCATGGCTGAAAGCGGAAAGGCCCTGGCAGGAAAGGGCATGTGACGGGGACCGGCAGTTTTGGCCAACCCTGTATTGCATTACAAGAAGAGACAGAGGTTTTAGATGGATTTTGCACATGTTCCGGTTTTGTTTTATGAAACCATCCAGAGTCTAAATATTATCCCGGAGGGGATCTATGTGGATGGAACTCTTGGGGGCGCAGGACATTCCAGCGAGATAGCCAGGCGTCTGTCGGGGCAGGGAAGGCTGATCGGCTTTGACCAGGATCTGGAGGCCATCAAAGCAGCGTCAAAGCGTTTGGAGCCTTTTAAGGACCGGGTTCAGATCATACACAGCAATTTTGAGCAGATGGGATCGGTTCTGGATGGGCTGGGCTATCACGCGGTTGACGGCATCATGCTTGATCTGGGCGTATCATCACACCAGCTGGACGACCCTGCCAGGGGATTTTCCTACAGGGAGGACGCGCCTTTGGATATGCGCATGAACCAGGAGGCTGCCCTTACCGCGGCAGATATAGTGAACACCTTTGAGGAACAGGAGTTATTTCGTATCATACGAGATTACGGAGAGGAGCGTTTTGCAAAAAGCATAGCTCGAAATATCGTCAAACAGCGGCAGAAGCATACCATCGACACAACAGGTCAGCTCCTGGAGATTATCCGGGTGTCCATGCCGAAGAAAGCCCAAATCACAGGAGGCCACCCGGCAAAACGAACCTTTCAGGCCATCAGGATTGCCTGCAACAGGGAGCTGGAGGTGCTGGAACATTCCATAGATGGCATGATTGATCATTTAAAGCCCGGCGGGAGACTTTCTATTATTACCTTCCATTCCCTGGAGGATCGGATCGTAAAGGCCGCGTTTAAGAGAAATGAGAATCCCTGCGTTTGTCCTCCGGATTTTCCTGTTTGCGTGTGCGGGAAACAACCCAAAGGACATATCGTTTATCGCAAGCCCGTCCTTCCCACGGAGGAAGAGATGGAGCAAAACCCCCGCTCCAGAAGCGCAAAGCTGCGCTGCTTCGAGCGTGATCCGTGACAGAAAGGCGGCAGTATATGGCAAGCAGCAGAAGAACCCTACAGCAAAGAACCGGCCGGGAGAACCCCGGCGCGCGGTATTATGATGATACGGAGCCGGTAATCATCGGAAACACTGTCCGTCAGTCTGCCCAGCCCCAGTGGGCTCCGGTGGAGGCGCCTGTCCCGGCGCCCAAAAGGCCTGCCGAACATCCGAAAAGAAATTCTAAAAAAAGACAGCAGAGCAGAGCCCTTCTCCACGCAAAGGCCTTTAATCTGCCCTCCCTGCTGGTAATTGGCATATGCATGGCTGCAGCGGTCTTTTCCATCCTGAACTATGTAGGGCAAAAAAATGAGCTGGACGATCATATCCGAAATGTCAGGAGCCTTACCTCCCAGTATCAGAACGATAAGCAGCTGAATGACGCCCATCTTCTGGAGATTGAGTCCTCCATCAGTTACACGGATATCTATGAATATGCCATCAATGAGCTTGGTATGACATTCCCAGGCAAGGATCAGGTGTTGTGGTACAAAACCACGGAAAGTGAGTATGTGAGTCAATATGAAGCAATCCCCCAGAAATAGCAGAAGGAAAGGCCCGAGTCCTGCCAGGAAGCGGGCCTGGGTTCTGAAAAACAGAAAATTTTACTCCTATATGTCTGGAAAGCTGGCACTTCTGTTTGGGTTGATGATGCTGGCTTTGTTGCTTTTAGTAGTGAGGATTGTCCGGATTTTTACGGAAAATTACGATGACTATTCGGTAAAGGTGCTGTCCAATTACAACTATTCAGGTACAGAGGTATCCGCTCCCAGGGGAACCATCACAGACAGGAATGGGAATATCCTTGCATGCAGTGAAACCTCCTATCTGTTGATTCTGGAGCCCAAAATCATCCTGGATGAGAAAAATCATTACAGTGAAGCAACTATTCAGGCCCTCTGCAAGATCATCGGTCTGGACAGGCAGGAGCTGGAGGCTGTTCTGGAGGAAAATTCCACCTCCCTTTATTATAGATACCGGGGGGAGGACGGAACTGCATTGGTGGTTTCCTCAGATATGAAGACCGCCTATGAGAACCAGGTCAGCGCTGTCAACGTATCAAAAACCTCGGCGAAGCTGTCAGCTCTGGCGGAGCTTTTTGACATGAGTGAGGAGGAGGTAAGGAATACCTATGCCAACTATGGGGATTTTCAGCTCCAGGGGGTGTGGTTTGAGCGCCGCTATGACAGGGTGTACCCTTACGATTCGCTGGCGTGTAAGGTGATCGGCTACTACTCCGAAAACTATACCGATGCCTCCACCGGAATAGAAAAGAGCTATGACCTGGAACTTACGGGTGTGGAGGGAAAAAGCTATGGCTATATGAACGGTGATTTCAACAGGGTGACGGAAACTGTGGAGCCTGTGCAGGGCAATACCATCGTTTCAACCATTGATATAGAGGTGCAGTCCATTGTGGAGGAGGCATTGAAAGCCTACAGCGAAGAGTATGATACGGAGAATCTGGCCGCCATTGTCATGAACCCCAACAACGGAGAGATTCTGGCCATGGCCAACGGAACTTCCTATAATCTGAACGACCCCACGGCCATGCCCGCAGGGTATTCGGAAAGCGAATGGAATGCGCTTAATCCGGAGGAACAGTCCGAGAAGCTCAATGAGATTTATTCCAATTACTGCCTCAGCTCCTCATACGAGCCGGGCTCGATTTTTAAACCGCTTACAGTGGCCATGGCTCTGGAGGAGGGAGCCCTGCTGGGCGATGAAACCTTTTACTGCGGCGGCTATTCCATTGTAAACGGCTGGACGATCCGCTGCCATAATCGGGAGGGTTGCGGAACCCTGGATATTTTCGGGGCGCTTCAAAATTCCTGCAATGTCTCGCTGATGGATATCGCAAACCGCATAGGTAAGGAGAATTTTACTACATATTTTAACCGCTTTGGCTTTGGGAAAAAGACCGGGATCGACCTGCCCGGCGAGGTGGACTGCTCCACACTGGTGTACAGCGATTTTACAACCCAGCCGGACGTCACTCTGGCATGCGCCTCCTTTGGCCAGGGCTTTAACGTGACGATGGTGCAGATGGCAGCTGCCATGGCTTCGATCTTCAACGGCGGTTACTATTATACCCCCCATGTGGTGAAGGAAATCCGCACCGCTGACGGCGTCAGTGTTGAGACAACGGACACTAATCCACAGTTTAGGACTGTCAGTACCCTTACAAGCGAATATCTGAAAGAAGCCCTGTACACTGTGGTGGAGGATGGTACGGCGGGGTATGTGAGAATCGAAGGGTATAACATCGGAGGAAAAACCGGTACGGCTGAGATGGTGGAGGACGGACAGCGTCTGGAGGATCAGTGGGTTTTGTCCTTCATTTCTGCGGCGCCCATTGAGGATCCAGAGCTGATGGTCTATGTTGTTGTGGACCGCACCAGCGACGAGGAGTTCTATAATTCCAGTAAGCCGGCACAGGATGTATCAAAGGAAATATGGTCCAAACTGCTGCCCTACTACAATATTCACTCCAATCTGGATGAGTATGATTACCTGGTGCCGGAGGAGACAGAGGAGCCGGTGGATGATTCCTTTGAGGGAAGTTATATCGAGTCCTCTTCGGCGGAGGAGGAGACCGGTGACGAGACGACAGAAAGCTCCGAGACGCCTGAGGAAAGTCCGGAAGCGCCAGTGGAAACCCCTGAGGCGTCGGTGGAAACTCCCGAGGCGCCGGTGGAAACTCCCGAGGCGCCGGTGGAAACTCCCGAGGCGCCGGT
>CALWLH010000087.1 GCA_944381475.1 uncultured Lachnospiraceae bacterium
GTAATGTAATCGCAGGTCTTAAAGATCTCCTCGTTGGTCTTTACCACCTTGATTTCCCTGGACATCTTCAGGGCATTCCCAACAGACAGGAAGGGATCGCACCCGTAAACCTCCATGCCAAGATGCACGGCAGTATTGGCAACCAGAACGCCGATGGCCCCCAGGCCAATCACTCCCAGCTTCTTGCCTTTCAGCTCATAGCCGGCAAAATTCTTTTTCTCCTTCTCGGTGGTCTTTGCGATGTCCGCATCGTCCTTGTCGGACTTTACCCACTCAACTCCGCCAATGATATCTCTGGCAGCCAGAAGCATTCCGGCAATCACCAGCTCCTTCACGCCATTGGCATTGGCGCCGGGAGTGTTGAACACTACCACGCCTTTATCCGCACACTGATCCAGGGGAATATTGTTTACACCGGCTCCTGCCCTGGCAACTGCCAGAAGAGAATCGGAAAGCTCCAGATCATGCATCTTTGCGCTTCGCACCAGCACGCCCTGGGCGGCGGAAAAATCCTCTGTCAGCTCATAGCCTTCCGGCAGATTATCCAATCCCACCTTTGCAATGGGGTTTAAGCAATTGATCTTAACCATTACGCATTTTCCTCCTCAAACTTCTTCATAAAATCAACCAGCGCCTGTACGCCCTCCATGGGCATAGCGTTGTAGATGGAGGCTCTCATACCGCCCACGGTTCTATGACCCTTCAGGTTTTCAAGGCCCGCAGCCTTTGCTTCCTTCACAAACTTCGCGTCCAGCTCCTCGTTTCCCGTCACAAAGGGAACATTCATCAGGGATCGGCTGCCCGGCTCAACAGTACCCTTAAACAGCTTGCTCTGGTCAAGGAAATCATATAAAATTTTTGCCTTCTTTTCGTTTCTCTCCTTCATCGCCTCCAGACCGCCGTTCCTTAACAGCCACTTGAATACCAGTCCGCAGATATAAATGGCCCAGCAGTTAGGAGTATTGTACATGGAGCCGTTCTCCGCATGAACCTTGTACTGCATCATGGTGGGAACAGACTCGGGAAGCTCATCGGGAATCAGATCCTCCCGGATAATGGCGATCACCAATCCCGCAGGGCCCACATTCTTCTGCACACCGCCGTAAACCAAACCGTACTTAGTCACATCAATGGGCTCGGATAAAAAGCAGGAGGACACATCGCTTACCAGGGTCTTACCCTTGGTGTTTGGAAGAGTGTGGAACTTGGTTCCGTAGATGGTGTTATTTTCACAGATGTATACATAGTCCGCATCCTCACGGATGGGCAGATCGGAGCAGTCCGGTATGTAGGAGAAGGTCTTGTCAGCGCTGGAGGCCACCGCCACGCAGTCACCATATTTTTTTCCTTCCGCAAAGGCCTTCTTGGCCCACTGGCCGGTGACAATATAATCCGCCTTATGGTTCTTCATCAAATTCATGGGGATCATGGCAAACTGCAGGGACGCGCCGCCCTGTAAAAACAGCACCTTGTAGTTGTCCGGAATATTCATCAGTTTTCTGAGATTGGCCTCCGCCTCGTCGATGATCTCCTGGAACATCTTGGAGCGGTGGCTCATCTCCATCACGGACATGCCGCAGCCCTTGTAGTCCAGCATGTCAGCCGCCGCTTCCTTTAATACCTCCTCCGGCAGAACTGCCGGGCCAGCGGAAAAATTATACACTCTTCCCATTTTCTTATCCTCTTTTCCTCTTTTTTATATTGTCGGGCACAAAACTCTGACCCGCAAACCCGGGGAACAGAGGAGTCTGTCCCCGGGTTCTGCATTAACTATTCTGTTTTCCCAGATCTTCATCGTCAAAGCACTCTGCGATAGGTGAGCCCGGCGCAACCATGGGGAATACCTTGTCATCCTCTGCGATCACACACTCGATGAGGCAGGGGATGTTCAGGCGAATAGCCTCCCTTACAGCAGGTTCAAATTCCTCCGCCTTTGTAACCCTAAAGGCCTTTGCTCCCATGGCCTCAGCCACCTTGCAGAAATCCACATGGTCGTTTAGCACGGTGTTGGAATAGCGCTGTCCGTAAAACAAGGTCTGCCACTGGCGAACCATACCCAGCACATGGTTGTTTAAAACGATCTCGATGATGGGGATGTTGTATCTGGTGGCGGTGGCAATCTCATTCATGTTCATTCTGAAGCATCCGTCACCTGCAATGTTAAACACCAGCTTATCCTTGCGGCCCATCTTTGCACCGATGGAGGCTCCCAGGCCGTAACCCATGGTGCCGCATCCGCCGGAGGTAAGAAGGCTTCTGGGTGTCTTATACTTATAGTACTGGGCAGCCCACATCTGATGCTGGCCTACATCCGTAACCACAATGGCATCTCCCCCGGTGATCTCGTTCAGCTTTTCGATAACATAGGGTCCCGAGAGGAAACCCTTTTCGTAGTGAAGAGGATACTTCTTCTGCAGCTCCTGCACCTCTTCCACCCACTCATGGTGATCCATCTGGGGAAGACGCGCATTTAATCTCTTTAAGATGATATCCAGGTCCCCGATCACAGAATAATCCGCATGCTTATTCTTGTTGATCTCCGCCGCATCGATATCGATATGAAGAATCTTTGCGTTTGAAGCAAAGGTCTTTGCGTTTCCAAGAACCCGGTCGCTAAGCCTTGAGCCCAGGACGATCAGAAGATCGCAGGCGGAAACGCCCAGGTTGGCAGCCTTTGTTCCGTGCATACCGATCATGCCAAAGTATCTGGAATCCTCCCCGTTAAAGGCCCCCTTGCCCATGAGGGTGTCGCAAACCGGTGCATCCACCAGATCCACAAAGGCTTTTAAAGCTTCCGCCGCATCCGACGCAATGGCGCCGCCCCCCACCAGGATGAAGGGCTTTTTCGCCGCCTTGATGGCGGAAACCGCTGTATTCAGATCCTCCTCCGTGATGGTGGACTGTTTTCTTAATATCTCGGTAACCTCATAGGGGATATACTCGCAGGTATTGGAGGTTACATCCTTTGTGATGTCCACCAGAACCGGGCCAGGACGGCCGCTCTTGGCGATGCGGAAAGCTGCCCGAAGGGTATCCGCCAGAATGCTGACGTCTTTTACAATAAAGTTGTGCTTGGTGATGGGCATGGTCACACCAGCGATATCCACCTCCTGAAAGGAGTCCTTTCCAAGCAGGCTCACCCCCACGTTTGCGGTGATGGCCACAACCGGGATGGAATCCATATTCGCTGTGGCAATGCCTGTCACTAAATTGGTCGCTCCGGGACCGGAGGTTGCCATACACACCCCCACCTTTCCGGTGGCTCTGGCATACCCGTCCGCTGCGTGAGCCGCCCCCTGCTCGTGGGATGTGAGGATGTGGGTGATCTCCCCGGAATGCTTGTAAAGCTCGTCATATACATTTAAGATCGTACCGCCGGGATAGCCGAAAACCGTATCCACACCCTGCTCTTTTAAGCACTCGATTACGATCTGTGCGCCTGTTAACTGCATAATCATCGTTCCTTTCTGTATTTTCTGGTAAAAGGCTCCTCCTGTCAATCCGGATTTGAACCGCCCCGAGAGCCTGTTTTATTGGTATCTGTATTATTTCAGTTCAAGGATAGCCCCCCTGCTTGCGGATGTAACCATCTTGGCATATCTTGCCAGATATCCGGTGGTAACCTTGGGCTCTCTGGGCTTCCAATTGCGCCTTCTTTCCTCCAGAACCTCATCCGGCACATCCAGATTTAAGGTATTCTCCGGAATATTGATCTTGATGATATCTCCCTCTTCCACCAGGGCGATGGGGCCGCCCACTGCCGCCTCGGGACTCACATGGCCGATGGAGGCGCCTCTGGAAGCGCCGCTGAAGCGTCCGTCCGTAATCAGAGCCACGCTGGAACCCAATCCCATACCGGCAATGGCGGAGGTGGGATTTAACATTTCCCTCATACCGGGACCGCCTTTCGGTCCCTCATAACGGATGACCACCACATCTCCTGCCACGATTTTTCCAGAAAGGATGGCTGCAATAGCATCCTCCTCGCAGTCAAATACCCTTGCCGGTCCCTCGTGAACCATCATCTCCGGTACAACGGCGGAGCGCTTTACAACGCCGCTGTCAGGAGCAAGATTTCCCTTAAGCACCGCAATGCCGCCGTCCTTGCTGTAGGGGTTATCCACAGGCCGGATGATTTCCGGATCCTTGTTCACACAGTTTTTAATATTTTCTCCCACGGTCTTTCCAGTTGCAGTGATGAGATCCAGATTCAGCAGATTAAGCTTGGAAAGCTCGTTCATCACCGCATAGACGCCGCCGGCCTCGTTTAAATCCTCCATGTAGGTTCTTCCTGCCGGAGCCAGATGACACAGGTTGGGGGTTCTTGCGGAGATCTCGTTTGCTATATCCAGATTCAGCTCCACACCCGCCTCATGGGCGATGGCGGGGAGATGGAGCATGGTGTTGGTGGAGCATCCCAATGCCATATCCACCGTCAGCGCATTCATGAAGGCCGCCTCCGTTAAGATATCCCTGGGACGGATATTCTTCTCCAAAAGCTCCATCACCTTCATGCCCGCATGCTTTGCCAGCTTGATTCTCTCAGAATACACTGCGGGGATGGTGCCGTTGCCCCGAAGTCCCATGCCGATGGCCTCTGTCAGGCAGTTCATGCTGTTTGCGGTATACATACCAGAGCAGGAGCCGCAGGTGGGGCAGGTCTTGGCCTCATACTCGGAAAGCTCCTCCTGGGTAATCTTTCCCGCACTGTAGGCGCCCACCGCCTCAAACATGGAGGAGAGGCTGGTCTTGCAGCCCTTCACATGACCCGCCAGCATGGGGCCGCCGCTGACAAACACGGTGGGGATATTCAGCCTGGCCGCCGCCATCAGAAGCCCCGGAACATTCTTGTCACAATTGGGAACCATCACCAGCGCGTCAAACTGGTGGGCGGTTGCCATGCACTCTGTGGAGTCACAGATCAAATCCCTCGTAACCAGGGAATATTTCATACCGATATGCCCCATGGCGATGCCGTCGCAGACCGCAATGGCGGGAAATACCACGGGGGTTCCCCCTGCCATAGCCACGCCCAGCTTCACCGCTTCCACGATCTTATCCAGATTCATGTGGCCGGGCACGATCTCGTTGTAGGAGCTGACGATACCAACCAAGGGTCTCTTCATATCCTCCTCTGTATGTCCAAGTGCGTTAAACAATGATCTGTGGGGCGCCTGCTGCAGCCCCACCCGGGATGCGTCGCTCTTCATTCTATGTTTCCTCCTGTCTCCTTCATGGAAGGCGTAATTATTTACTCAACTGGCTTCCTAAAGCATTTTCCGCTCAACGAATGCCTTTTGCAGCTTACCTATTTCCACTTATATATCCAAGGGAATTTTCTATCACTCCCTACTGGCAAAAGCCTGCGATAATATCTCCCATCTCTGTAGTGGATACCTGCCTGCAGCCCTCGGACATGATATCCGCAGTCCGGTAGCCCTCCTTTAAGGCTCTCTTGACGGCTGCTTCCACCGCATCCGCCGCCTCGTCCAGATCGAAGCTGTAGCGCAGCATCATCGCTGCGGACAGGATGGTGGCGATGGGGTTTGCAATATTCTTTCCTGCGATGTCCGGCGCAGAGCCATGGCTGGGCTCGTAAAGACCAAGCCTGCCCTCGGACAGACTGGCGGAGGACAGCATTCCGATGGAGCCTGTCACCATGCTGGCCTCATCGGATAAAATATCCCCGAACATGTTCTCCGTCAGGATCACGTCAAACTGCTTCGGGTCTTTCACCAGTTGCATGGCGCAGTTGTCAACCAGCATATGGGAAAGGGTCACATCCGGGTAGTCCTTTGCCACCTCCTCCACCACCTTTCTCCAAAGGCGGGAGGTGTCAAGGACATTGGCCTTATCCACGCTGATGACCCGCTTTTTCCTCTTTCTGGCAATCTCAAAGCCCTTCACGGCAATGCGGCGGATCTCGTTCTCGTCATAGGTGCAGATGTCGGTGGCCTTCATGACCCCGTCCACCTCCTCGGTATAGCGCTTTCCAAAGTATATGCCGCCGGTTAGCTCCCGCATGATTACCATGTCAAAACCGTCTCCGATGATTTCCGGATTCAGAGGACATGCAGCCTTTAACTCATCGTACAGATATGCAGGCCGGATATTTGCGAACAGTCCCAGTTCTTTTCTGATCTTTAAAAGTCCCGCCTCAGGGCGAAGCTCCGGGGGCAGCTGATACCAGCTGGAGTTTCCCACATTTCCTCCCACGGCGCCTAAGAGCACGCTGTCGCTGGCTTTGGCGATGGCCAGGGCCTCCTCCGTCAGAGGCACGCCGTAAGCATCTATGGAGCATCCGCCCATCAAAATCTTTTTATATGTAAAAGTCACGCCGAATCTCTTACCGACTCGGTCAAGAACCTTGGTGGCCTCCGCCACAATTTCCGGTCCGATGCCGTCGCCGGGAATCAATGTAACATTAAAATTCACCTTCTCTTCCTCCTTACCCTTTGTTTTTTCAGGAATCCGGCCAGCGCCTTTAACGCAAAATACTGCTTCCTAAACAGACAAAACCGCCGGCAGCACTCGCTTTTTAGGGCAAAAGCCATTGCCCCCTGGTACCTGCATTTCACAAGGTTCTGCTTTCAGCTATTCACAAAAACAGGACCTGCTGACACTGGTACCAGAATATCATTTCTAGTGTAATCAAAATGATCTTTTTTTTCAAGTGCAAACCTGCGGTTTATGTATAAAAACGCATACAATTTTGGAATTTCTGTTATAACTTCAGTTTATATTCCCATTTTATGTCATAACCGGAAGATATTCTTGTTTTATGATCACCGAGCTGCCACATACCATGCATGTGGAAAAAGTCTGCCTAAAGGATATTAAAATGCTCCAGCAAGATCTTCAGCCCGATTAAAATCAGGATGATTCCCCCCGCAATGCTGGCCTTGTTCTTGTACCTCACCCCAAAACGGTTTCCGATCATCACGCCGATGATGGAGATAAAAAAGGTGGTGACGCCGATAATGGAAACAGCCTCCACTATATTTGTTCCCAGAAAAGCAAAGGTGATACCCACCGCCAGGGCATCAATGCTGGTGGCTACCGCCATAATCAGAAGCTCCTTGAGGTCAAGACTCTCACCATTTTCCTGCTCCTCCTCCTCTTCCTCGGTACATGCCTCATGGATCATCTTTCCTCCAATGTAGAGGAGGAGAAAAAAGGCAATCCATGCCGCATACCGGTCCACATACTGGGCAAAGCCCTTGCCCAAAAGCCAGCCGAGGAAGGGCATCAGGGCCTGAAAACCGCCGAAAAACAGGGCAATAATATACGTATGCCTGTAGTTAATTTTCCTCATTTTCAAACCCTTGCAGACCGCCACCGCAAAAGCGTCCATGGACAATCCTACACCGATCAAAAACAATTCCATCACAGTTCCCATAGTTCCTCCCCATGAAACCTCACTGATGCAGTGAATGACGGGTAGCGGATGACGGATGCTCAAAAAAAAAGAGACTGGGGGCACAACAAGAACGCATTCCCGCGCTTTGCTGTACCTTCAGTCTCGTTATTTCATGCAAGCCAGATGCAGATGCACCAGTATGTTGACTTACACCGTCCTGCGGACGCCAACTACTCCCCTATGGTTTCATATATATGCAAAATTTTTTATAAGTATACGATAATTTTTATCATTTGTAAAGACATAAAGAAAATTTTGTCAAAAGTTCCGTCCTGCCTCCCATTGAGGGAAGCTATGCGCTATCCTGCCTGAATCTGGGCTTTGATGTACTGATAGATCTTCAGGTACGTATTGTCATCATAATGGAGTCCATCCGTGGTCACATAACCGTCGTATTTTAAAAAGCTGTTTGTGTCTATAATATGCACCGAGGCATCAAGTCCCGCCTGCAGAGCCGCATTAAAGGCATTAATCTGGTCATTTTTGATGCCGTATCCGTTCTGGGATTCCACGCTCTCATCCACCGGATTCACCAGCATATAATAGACAGGCACTCCAAGTGTCCAGGATAGCTCGTTGATGGTCCGGATATAGGACTCGTATTTTTCGGGCTTAGGGTCATTAACTCCCAGACCGATGATTACCACGGAACCGGGTATGGCCGCAGCCCGCACTGCATCCAGCTGCCGCACCAGAAATTCATATCCCATGCCCACATCTGCTATAAAATAGTCCTCAGGCTGGGCAAACTGGGACATGGCCACATATCGGGAATCCCCCACAAAAATATATCGCGTCACCCCCTGCTGGCTTTGATTTTCAGCGGGGATTGTCTCCACTGGCGGAACCGTCTCCGCAGCTCCCATCCCCTGGGCCAATGTGGACGCAGGGGGAAGCTGCAAAATTTCCGGAGCAGAGCTCTGGGAAGAGGATGAATCAGAGGTTTGATCCATTTCCTCAGTATTTTTCGTCTCCCTGTCATTGCCTTCCTCGCCATAAGCCTGGATATTTGTCAGCGTTGAGGAGAATTTCTGACTTTCTATGGTTATGCATACAGTCAAAAAGATACAAACCGCAGCCAAGACGCCTACAAGACCAATCATAAAAAATATGGCCTTCTGTTCCCATTGCCTGTCATTTTTTTTCTGCCTGCCCGTCTTATTTTTCATGCTATGCCCCCTTTTTCAGGTTCAGTATGTACTTTTACAGGTTTATTGTGAATGATCCAAAACCGCATACAGATTATTATCCGCAGCAAGGGTATTTACATTATATAAAAACAACAAATCCGTGAACTGTCTCTGCTGCATCAGAAGATCAAGGTCATCATAATAATACCTGGGGTCCACAATGGTAATCTGTTTAAAGCTTGAAATCAGGAATGGGACAAAGCAGTTTGCGTATGAATCCTTTAAAACCAGCAGTGTCCTGTCCGTGTCCGCATCCGTATCAATGACAATCTGGGGATGATTGCCGCCAAAGAAAATCTGATAAGGGTCATCTCCCTCCAGGCTGTCTGTCTGATAGCAGGTTGCCATCCTCTGCTGTTCCTCAACATACGTTACCACATAGTGAACAGGCTCCTGGGGCAGATATACCCGGATGCTGTCCGGGATTCTGGCGGAAAATCCGCTCTTCGACGTCAGAGAACCATGAAAGCTGTTGGTAACGATCCCCGACTGAAACTCTTCCGTGAGCAAATCCATTTCATCTGCCACCGAAACAAATGCCTCATAGGCCGCATCCGTGGTCCAGTGATGGTCTGTGCGGTAATAAAGCTGTATATCTTCTTTCTTTTCCTGAAAAAGCTCCCGCACATCCAGGGCTGTGATCTGATTCCCAATCGCGTTATACAGACTGTCGATGTATAGGTTCTGATCCGCTGTGGGAGCAAACGGAGGAAGCTGCTCCTCCAGCACCGATACATCGTTGGGTACCAGGAGAAAATACATATCTGTCTCCTCATAGCGCTTCTGAAAATTCACGACAGCCTGAGCCGTCTTTTCCATAAGCTCCATATCCGGCTCCTGAAATTTCTCCATCAGGTACCCGTCGTCACAGAGATACACCCCTTGGGACTCATTTTTACCCGACAGCCGCTCCACTCCGCCCTTTAAACCCATCCACATATTCCGTCC
>CALWLH010000088.1 GCA_944381475.1 uncultured Lachnospiraceae bacterium
AATTTGTCGCTTTTTATTTCCATTCTGCCACAATTTCGACAGCGTCAAAATAATGAGGTTTCCCGGGCGGCTTTCCGACTTTATGGACATGCGGCACAGGCGGTTAAAAAGTATACACTTCAGATCGTTCATCGGTGAAACGCACCTTGAAAATCGAATGCCCCTCCGAAAAGGGATACTCCGGCATTATGGTGAGGCTTCTCGCTTTTGCGGTTTTACAGGCTTGTATATCCACCGTCAACAGGCATGATCACGCCGTTTACATAGGAGCTGGCAGGGGATGCCAGGAAAATAACTGCGCTGTCAAGCTCACCCTCCTCGCCGTAACGTGCAAGAGGAATCATCGTATTGGCGTACTGGATAAAGAAGTCGCTCTTTAAGGTGTCTACAGTAAGGGGTGTGTAGAAATAGCCGGGACAGATAGAATTAACCGTGATTCCCTTGCCTCCCCACTCACAGGCCAGGGCTCTTGTAAGGTTTACAACGCCGCCCTTAGCTGCATGGTAGGGAGATGCCGGCGCAATCTTATTTCCCACAAGGCCGTACATGGAAGCAATATTTATGATGCGGCCGTATCCGGCGGGGATCATGGCAGCCTTAGCCACCTCCCGGGCCATTTTAAAGGTTCCAAAGAGATCAATGTTCATCTCGTTCTCAAACTGCTCGTCCGTGATATCCTCAGCAGGGGCAACTGCGCCTGTTCCCGCGTTATTTACCAGGATATCGATCCTTCCAAAGTGCTCCATAACCGTCTTTACGGCGGCCTTCACCTTCTCGGTATCGGTGATATCGCAGGATACAGGAAGTGTCTCCACGCCATACTCCTTTGTGATTTCAGCTGCAACCTCCTCAATAAGGTTCTGCCTGCGGGCTAAGACAACGATCTGAGCCCCCTGATTTGCCAGCGCCTTTGCCATCTGCACTCCAAGGCCGGTGGAGCAGCCGGTCACAACCGCAACCTGTCCAGTTAAGTCAAAGTAGTTTTTTGCCATTTCATTTGCCCTCCATAAAAATTATTAAACATGAAGCTGCGTTCCATGACTGTAAGCGGAAACAGCCCCTGCATATGAAAAATTATAAGACGAAGAGGGGTGTTTTTCAAGAGAAAAATAAAAACCGCTTGGATTTTTTGCAAAATTAACTGATATCCAGGCATGGACAAAATAATGTAGATTTGTCAGGTGAATTGTGGTATACTTTTCTATAAAGTCAGGAAACAGTTTGTTAGCACAGTCAGGGCTTTGGGGTGAAAGGTTTGTGCAAATGGATGGTATATATAAGCGGCGGGCTTCAGGCAGAGACTTGCTCATTTATAAGCGCGGCGATGGCGGGCCCGTTGTATACTGGCCGGTAGGAGCCGGTGAGGATGCAGCGGGAGAATGCCTTAGAGTGTTTGAGCTGGTAAAAAGGGGTTGTAAAGACGGAGATTTTACTTTAGCAGCTTTCTTTGTGGAGGATTGGAACCGACAACTTACTCCCTGGCAGGCCCCTGCTGTTTTTGGCAGGGATGCTTTTTTGGGGGAAGGGGATATTACCCTGGAATGGCTTATGAGTAAAGGCATCCCGGAGGTGGAGGAAGAGAGTAAACCTGCCTGCGCCCGGCGGCGGGACTTTCAAAGTAAACCTTCATGCGCCCGGTGGCCGGACAAACCACCGTACCATGAAAGTCTGGCGGGCGCACTTGGTATCCCTGAATTGATGCCGCCTATCTGGCGGCGGGACTTTCAAAGTAAGAAAAGGCGGTATATTGCAGGGTATTCCCTGGCGGGATTGTTTGCCCTTTGGAGCCTTCATAGGACAACGCTTTTTAATGGCGCGGCAGGCTGTTCTGCCTCCCTGTGGTTTCCCGGCTGGGAGGATTTTGCGGACGCCCACCCCTTAAAAGAGAAAAGTATAGTGTATCTGAGCCTGGGAAAAAGGGAGGAAAAGACCAGGACAAGGGTCATCTCCTGTATAGGCCCTGTGATGAGAAGCTATGAAAAGACTCTTATAGAAAACCCCTTTGTGATAAGTACAGAGCTTGCCTGGCATGATGGAGGTCATTTTACCCGGACGGATGAGAGAATGGCACAGGGAATTTTGTGGCTTATCAGGACGGATGAGGATATTGGCGGCGATTTAAAGCCAGAATTGAAAGAAAATCCCTGCGGAAAAGACTAAAATGTGATATTGTGCTATAAATATGCGATTTTGTGTAAT
This sequence comes from uncultured Lachnospiraceae bacterium, assembly GCA_944381475.1. GTDB lineage: Bacteria > Bacillota > Clostridia > Lachnospirales > Lachnospiraceae > UBA4292. Next base: position 2,200 of record CALWLH010000088.1, read on the forward strand.
GACATAGGGCTTGCCATGGGATATACTGCTATTTGGTTCAGGGAGACAGCAAGATATACCGGCATCAAAAATATAGCCTGGATAACAAAGAAAGGGCCCTCAGGGGCAAGGTGACTTACATGGTTAAGCATGTGATCCTGTGGCAGCTAAAGGATGAGCTGTCGGAGCAGGAAAAGGAGACAGTTAAGAGAGAGATCAAGGAAGGCTTAGAGGGCCTGGCAGGACAGATTCCGGGACTTACGGATATAAGGGTGAATATCCTTCCCCTGGCGTCCTCCAATGCGGATCTGATGCTGGATTCCTCCTTTGTGGACGAGGAGGCACTGAAGGGCTATGCGGTACACCCTGCCCATGTGGCGGTGGCGGACGGCAAGGTCCGCCCAAACACAAAGAACAGGGTCTGCATGGACTATGAGGTGTAAGGGTGATACTGACAACACTGTGCTATATCGAGCATGATGGAAAGCTTTTGATGCTTTACCGGAACAAAAAGAAAAGGGATGTGAATGCAGGCAAGTGGATCGGCGTGGGCGGAAAGCTTGAGCCGGGGGAGACTCCGGAACAGTGCCTTCTCCGGGAGGTTTACGAGGAGACAGGGCTGACGCTGACCAAATACCTTTTCAACGGCATCATCCGATTTGAGTCTGAGGGCTGGGAGACGGAGGATATGTATCTGTACACCGGTCTGGAATTTGCCGGTGAACTGAAGGAATGCAGCGAGGGGGAGCTTCGGTGGATTCCAAAGGAGGAAATCATGAACCTGCAGCTTTGGGAGGGAGACCGAATTTTCTTAAAGGAGCTTCTGGCTGGAAAGACCGGTCTGCACCTGCATCTGAAGTACCGGGGAGATCTTCTTGTGGAGGTTTTGGAGCTATGAGGCTGGTAATTCAGCGTGTCAGCCGGGCTTGTGTCAGGGTTGACGGCGAGAAGATAGGAGAAATCGGAAGGGGCTTTCTGGTGCTGATGGGCGTTGCGGAGGATGACACGGAGGAAATCCTGGAGCATTTTGTGGACAAGCTCATGAAGCTTCGGATTTTTGAGGATGAGAACGGCAAGACCAACCTGTCCCTGGGGGATGTGGGAGGTGCCTTGCTTTTGGTGTCCCAGTTCACCCTGTACGCGGACTGCAAAAAGGGCAACAGACCCAGCTTTATCCATGCGGGAAATCCCGCAAAGGCCAACGAGATGTATGAGCGTTTCATCGCCCTGTGCAGGGAGCGGATGGAGAATGTGCAGACCGGCAGCTTTGGGGCGGACATGAAGGTGGAGCTTGTCAATGACGGCCCCTTTACAATTATATTTGACAGCAGGGAGATGTAAGAGTATTGGAGGAGGACGAAATGCGAAGCAATCCTGTATCTATTAATCAATCATGTTTTCACATGTTTTTGCTGACAACCCGGATTTAAATATGCTATAATGCAATTTAGATATATTAAACAGGAGGAAAATCATATGGTATTTCAAAACGACAATGGTGCTTTGGTGGTAAAGCACAATGGCGAGACCCTCAGGATTGAAGCCTGGGGCAGGGATGCCCTGCGTGTGCGCGCTACCATGCATCCTAAGTTTACTGACCACCTTTGGGCACTGACAGAGACCCCCAGCGTGACAAAGGGAGATGTGCAGATCTATGAGGCGGATCAGAGAGTGGGCGACGGCATCATCGCAAAGGAGAAGGAGGCTTCCATCACAAACGGCAAGATCAAGGCTGTTGTGAACATGGTGGGTATCATTTCCTTCTACAAGGATGAGGCTTTAATTTTGCGGGAGTATTTCCGTTCCTACGGCGGAACCATCTCCAAGGAGAGCCGCTGCCTTAAGATCATCAACAGAGAGTGGAAGGGAATCATCGGCGGCAGCGACTACACCCTGAATCTGAAGTTTGAGAGCAACGAGGGTGAGAAGATCTTCGGTATGGGTCAGTATCAGCAGCCCTACATGGACTTAAAGGGCAGCGTCTTAGAGCTGGCTCAGCGCAATTCCCAGATCTCCGTTCCCTTCGCCGTATCCTCTCTGGGCTATGGTATGCTCTGGAATAATCCGGCAGTGGGCCGCGTAACCTTCGGCCGCAACTACACAGAGTGGATTGCCCGCTCCACCAAGGAGATGGATTACTGGATCACTGCGGCAGATACGCCCAAGCAGATCCTGGCAAATTACTCCGATGTAACCGGACATGCCCCCATGTTCCCGGAGGATCTTATGGGCCTGTGGCAGTGCAAGCTGCGTTACCGCACCCAGGATGAGGTGCTGACCGTTGCCCGCCAGTATCAGAAGGAGGGCATCAAGATCGATCAGATCGTCATCGACTTCTTCCACTGGACCGTGCAGGGCGACTGGAAGTTTGACAAAAAATACTGGCCGGATCCCAAGGCCATGGTGGACGAGCTCCACTCCATGGGTATCAAGGTGATCGTGTCCGTATGGCCTTCTGTTGACAGAAAGAGTGAGAATTTCTACCCCATGATGGAGAAGGGACTTCTCATCCGAACCGAGCGGGGCGCGCAGCAGACCTATGATTACCAGGGCGACTGCGTGGAGATCGACGTATTCAACCCGGAGACAAGAAAGTATGTCTGGGAGGTCTGCAAGAAGAATTACTATGACTACGGCATCGACGCATTCTGGCTGGACAACTCCGAGCCGGATTACGGCGTATACGATTTCGAGAACTACCGCTACTATGAGGGGCCTGCTCTTCAGGTGAGCAACATCTACCCTCAGCTTTACAGCCGGGTATTCTACGATGAGATGGCAAAGATCGGCGACGGCACCGTTGTGAACCTTCTTCGCTGCGCATGGGCAGGAAGCCAGAAGTACGGCAATGTGGTATGGTCCGGCGACGTTCCCAGCACCTTTGAGGCCTTCTATGATCAGCTTCAGTGCGGTCTGAACATGGGTCTTGCGGGTATTCCCTGGTGGACCACGGATATCGGCGGCTTCATGACGGATGATGTAAATGATCCCGACTTCAGACAGCTCTTAATCCGCTGGTATCAGTTTGCGGTGTACTCCGCAGTGTTCCGTATGCACGGAGACAGAGGTCCCTACAACATTCCGCCCCTTGACGACAGGGACTGGGGCGGCGGCTATCTGCACACCGGTCAGCCTAACGAGCTTTGGAGCTACGGCGAGGACAACTACAAGATTATGCGCAAGTACTATGATATCCGCATCCAGATGCATGACTACATCAAGGGCCTATACCAGGAGGCTCATGAGAATGGCTCTCCTCTGATCAGAACCATGTTCTACGAATTTCCGGAGGACGCAAAGTGCTGGGAGCTTCAGGACCAGTACATGTTCGGTGAGAAGTACCTGGTAGCTCCCATCTTCCACCTGAACCAGTTTGAGAGAGAGGTATACCTTCCCGCAGGGCAGTGGAAGCTCACCAGCGACGCCACCGTTTATGAGGGCGGTCAGACCGTAAAGGTGGACGCACCCATCGATTACATGCCTGTATTTGAGAAGCTGGCATAAAAATATATTTTTAAGTAGTCCCTGATGAAGCGCTGACGCACAAGGGCTGCATAAAACAGACGACGGGGAGGCAATTGTGCCTCTCCGTTTTGTATAAAACCCAGTAATCCAGCGGGAAGCAGTCTGCTGGTTTGCTGCAATTTGCGCATATTTTTTCCTGACCTTGGTAAACTATCCCTTAAATCAGCTTTTATTTGAGAAAAAGGTATGCCCTTGCCCAGTATAAAGCTGCGGCATTTACGGGGCAGAACTACAGAAAGTGCAGGAGGAATAGATGATACAGGGAAAAGCAAGCGTGAGTTTTGACACCGGAGTGTGGATTAAGGAGTCCGCAGCGGTGGTGGGAAAAAAAGAGGGGGAAGGCCCACTTGGAAACGAGTTTGACGAGGTCTGCATGGACGAGCTTTTTGGGCAGAAAACCTGGGAGGATGCGGAAGGAGAGCTCCTTAGAAGGTGCGCGCAGCTGGCTATGGATAAGGCGGCGGTGACGCCGGAGAAGGTGCGCTTCGCATTTGCCGGGGATCTGCTCAATCAGACCACTGCCAGCTCCTTTGGGCTGAAATCCTTTCAGATTCCCCAGTTTGGCCTTTATGGGGCCTGCTCCACCATGGGAGAATCCATGGTGTTAGGGGCCATGACCGTGGGAGCCGGGTATGCAGAGCAGGTGCTCTGCGCCGCTTCCAGTCATTTTGCATCTGCGGAGAAAACCTTTAGAAATCCCCTGGATTACGGAAGTCAGCGGCCCTATTCCGCCACATGGACGGTGACGGGAGCAGGAGCAGTGATATTAAGCGGAAAATCCGGCCTCGCCAGGATTACAGGCGTCACTGTGGGAAAGGTGGTGGATTATGGAATCAAGGATCCCATGAATATGGGGGCAGCCATGGCTCCCGCCGCAGCGGATACCATTTATCAGGCACTTACGGATTTTAATCTGGAGCCTGAGAGCTTTGACCGGATCATCACCGGGGATCTGGGTTATATCGGCCAGACAGCCCTCATCGACCTTCTTCGGAAGAAAAATGTGGACATCTCCAACCAGCATATGGACTGCGGCATCGAGATGTTTGACCAAAAGACCCAGGACACCCACGCAGGGGGAAGCGGCTGCGGCTGCGCCGCCTCCACATTTTGCAGTCTGGTGATGAAAAAGTTAAAATCGGGGGAGTGGAAGCGGGTGCTCTTTTGCCCTACGGGCGCGCTCATGAGCCAGACCACCTACCACGAGGAGCAGACCATACCGGGGATCTGTCACGGAGTGATGGTGGAGTCGGCGGCAGGAGTGTTTATAGGTTAAAGGCTGTCTGCTGCGGCAGAAAATTTAGGTGTTGAGATATTTATTATAAGGACAGTCGTATAAACGACTGCAGGTGTGGATCATGGATTATGTAAAAGCATTTCTTGTAGGAGGAGTGATCTGCGCACTGGTGCAGATCTTGATGAATGAGACAAAGCTGATGCCGGGAAGAATCATGGTGCTCTTGGTGGTAACCGGATGTATCCTGGGAGCCATCGGCATTTATCAGCCCTTTGTAGACTGGGCAGGGTGCGGGGCCAGCGTGCCCCTTCTGGGATTTGGAAATACCCTCTGGAAGGGGGTGCGGGAGGCCGTGGACCAGGAGGGATTCTTAGGAATCTTTAAGGGAGGGTTTACCGCAGGAGCGGCGGGAATCTGCGCTGCCCTGGTATTTGGATACCTGTCTGGATTGATTTCAAAGCCCAAGAGCAAGGTGGATTAATTTTTTATACCGCACTCCTGGGAACGGGCAATCCGTCGAAATTCCCCAGGTGTGCAGCTGACAAGCTCTAAAAACTTTCGGTTAAAGTGGGAGAGGTTATGGAAGCCGCAGGCAAAGGCGATCTCTGAGATGGTTTCAGCGGTGTCTGTCAGCATAGAGCAGGCCTTGTGGATGCGAAGCTGGTTGATATACTCGATGGCCCCCACGCCGGCGGTTTTCTTAAACTGGCCCATAAAATCGCTGCGGCTCCGGCTGGCGATCTCTGCCCGCTGGTCTATGC
>CALWLH010000089.1 GCA_944381475.1 uncultured Lachnospiraceae bacterium
CTCCGAATTCATAGCCCGCTGCCCTGACGCCATCTATAAAGGCCGCCATATTGTGGGTATTGGTGGCGGAAACCGCATGCAGCAGGAAAATCTCACCGGGATGAAGGCTGTCTAGACAGCTCTGCAGGGCCGCGGCTTCCTCCGGCTGGTTGTCCAGCTCCCAGTCCCGATGGGCATAACTCCAGAAAACCGCCTGATAGCCCATGGAATTGACCAGGGCCAGGGACTGCTCGCTGAATGTCCCGGTGGGGAACCTGAACAGAGTCATCTCATAGCCGAAGTTTTCCTCCACATAGCTGTGAAGCCAGGAGATGTCGTCGTACTGCTCCTGGAGGCTTAAGGTGGGCATACCATCCCCAGGATGCTTGCAGGTGTGGTTTCCGATCTGGTGTCCCTCCGCGATCATGCGCTCCACCAGCTCCGGGTGCTCCGTGACAAACTGCTTTGTGACAAAGAACACCGCCTTCACGTTCTTTTCCTTTAAAACATCTAAAATCTCCGGCGTATAGCCAGCCTCATAGCCCTCGTCCATGGTGAGATAGACCGTGTTTGAGGTATCCGGGCCGATAAAATCTGCCCCGTAGCTTCCGTAAAGATTCTCATAGTAAAGCACGCCCGTGGGACGGTTTTTCTCATCCCGGTTCGCGGAGCCAAAGCCGTAGGGAACCCTGTCGTTTGGCAGCGCAGCCACCTCCTCAAAGGACCTGGACTCCCATACGGAGGCGTTATCCGCTGTGGTAGTTTCCGGCTGAGGCTCCGTTTGGGGTTCTCCCTGGGTCTGCTCAGCTTCCGGCGTGCTTTCCGCGGTGGGGACGTCCTCCCCTGCAGGCTGGGTAATCACAACCCCTTCCTGCACGACCTGAAGATACGCGCTTGCCACATAGCAGACGCGCCCCTCATAGACAATCTGGCTCCACTCTCCCCCATCGCTGATTCGTTCCACTCTGGTAGGCGCAAGCAGCAGCCCGTAGCTTTCATACTCCGTTCCGGGACCGCTTCTCATATTCACATTCACCTTCGCCTCAACAATCTGATTGACCCTGGTATAGCCCTCCGCAATGGGGTAGGTTTCAGGTGTTATCTCAACCGTAGCCTCTGCGGAAGCCTGTGTACGCTCTTCCTCTGTGGAGTCTGCCGGAATTTCCTCTGTGGATTCGCCGCTGTTCTCCGCACTCGCCCCGGACGTATCGGTGACAGCCTCGGGCAGGGTGGGGAGACTAGCGGGTAGGATGTGCGCGCAGCCCGATATGGACAGCGCAGCCGCTAATACTGCTGCAGCGGAATGGATCATTCTCCGCTTTTGTTTTTTTGTTGCCATTTCAAATGTACTTCCTTCCTTAAAATAATGAATTTTCTGTTAAGGTGCAAAGACCATTGCATTATACACCACTGCCCAAAAATAGTCAATGCGGCTCTTGCACTCTTTTTATCCCTATGCTAAGATAGCACCAGCAGTAAAACGCCCGGTCAAGGGCTTTCCCAAAAGAAGCAAAAAGAGGTCCGAATATGAATAGAAGAGATATAAATCCGGCAAATTCCCGGGAACCCGGGACTGCCAAAAAGCTCTGTCCTGTCAGCTCCAGGTGCGGCGGCTGCCAGCTTCTCCACATGCCCTATAAGGAGCAGCTGCAAATGAAGCGGAAGCGCACCGCAGGCTTATTATCAGGAATCTGCAGCGTGGATCCCATGATCGGCATGGAAGATCCCACCCACTACCGCAACAAGGTTACCGCAGCCTTCGGCATTGACCGCAGGGGACAGCATATCTGCGGCGTCTACCAGGAGGGAACCCACCGGATCATCCCTGTGGAGAACTGCCTGATAGAAAACCAGGAGGCGGGAGCCATCATACAGTCCATCCGGGGCCTGTTAAAATCCTTTAAGATCAAAACCTATGACGAGGATACGGGCTATGGACTTCTGCGCCATGTTCAGGTACGCGCGGCTCATGCCACCGGCCAGATCATGGTGATACTGGTGTGCGCCAGCCCTATTTTTCCCGCAAAAAACAATTTTGTTAAGGCTCTTACCAAGGCCCACCCAAAAATCAGCACCATCCTATTAAATATCAACGACAGGCACACCAGCATGGTTCTGGGAGTTTGAAATATTACTCTTTACGGCAGAGGGTATATTGATGACATGCTCTGCGGGAAGCGCTTTTGCATTTCCCCCGGCTCCTTTTACCAGGTGAATGCGCTGCAGACAGAGCGCCTCTACACAAAGGCCATCAAGCTGGCGGGCCTCACCGGCAGGGAGACGGTGATAGACGCCTACTGCGGCATCGGCACCATCGGGCTCATCGCCTCGGATCAGGCAAGGGAGGTGATAGGCGTGGAGTTAAATAAGGCTGCTGTGGCGGACGCCAACATCAACAAAAAAGCCAACAATGCGGCAAACGTCCGGTTTTATCAGGGGGATGCGGGACAGTTTATGGAGCGCATGGCCGCAGAGGGAAAAGCCTGCGACGTGGTATTTATGGATCCGCCCCGTTCCGGGAGCACGGAGCAGTTCATGGACTCCATCGCCATTTTAAAGCCAAAAAGAGTCATCTACATCTCCTGTAACCCGGAAACCCTGTCCCGGGATCTGAAATACTTTTCCGCCATCGGCTATAAATGCAAAACCGCGGCGCCTGTGGATATGTTTCCCTACACAGAGGAAATCGAGTGTGTGGCCGCCCTGAGCAGGGTTTTTTGAATACATCTGATACGGGATTTTTCTTTTTTGGTCATGCCGAGAACCCCCTCCTCATATGCTAATAAAAAACCCCGAGGCTGGCATGAACCCTACCCGCCTTCTTTCCCATCTGGAACGGCTCACAGATTTTCTCTGGGGCTGTCCCATCCTCCTTGCCCTTGTCTTTACTCATGTATTTTTTACCCTTTACCTGCATATTCCGCAGAAAAAGCTCCTTCAGTCCATCAAGCTGTCCCTGTCCGGAGGAGATGGGCATGAGGGAGGGCTTTCCGGCTTTGGAGCCCTGGCCATGACCCTGGCGGCCACCCTCGGAACGGGAAATATCGTGGGAGTATCCACCGCAGTGGTGCTGGGCGGTCCCGGCGCGGTGCTCTGGTGCTGGCTCACCGGCGTGCTTGGCATGGCAACCTCCTATGCAGAGTGCTTCCTTGGAACCCTCTACAGAGAGCGGGATCCCTCCGGAGCCTTCCACGGAGGTCCTATGCTGGCGCTGGATAGAGGGCTGCACAGGCGGGGATGGGCCCGCCTTTATGCCATCTGCGTGCTTGTCTCCGCCTTTGGAGTAGGAGCCACCACCCAGTCCAATGCTCTGGCCAAGGCAGCCGGGTCATCCTGGGGTATCTCCCCTGCCCTGGCAGGCTTTCTTGCGGCTCTGATCACCGGACTGGTGATTTTGGGAGGGGTAAAGAGTATCGGCAAGCTTTGCACCGCAATTATTCCTGTGGCAGGAATTCTGTATGTCTGCGGCTGCGCCTGTATCCTGATCCTGTACTGCAGGCAGATTCCTGCCGCCCTGGGTCTTATTTTTAAAAGCGCCTTTACCCCCTCCTGCGTATGCTCCGGGGTTGCAGCGGGAGGTCTGGCTCTGTCCCTGCGCTACGGTGTGGCAAGAGGACTTTTTACCAACGAGGCAGGGCTTGGAACCTCCGCCATCAGCGCCGCAGCCAGCAGTGAGGATGCTAGGACCCAGAGCCTCATCCAGATGAGCGCCGTTTTCTGGGATACAGTGGTGATGTGCGCTCTTACCGGCCTGCTGATCGTGGTGGGGCTTCTGGTTGTTCCCCCAGCCGGGCAGCTGGAAATCACATCAAACGCGTTTTCTCTTCTCCCGGTTTTCGGAGAGGACTTCCTGTCGCTCTGTCTGGTGGCCTTTGCCCTGGCCACCCTGATTGGATGGTCCTATTTCGGAGAGGAGGCATGCAGATATCTGAAGCTTCCCCCCATCAGCTATAAGCTTGTCTACCTGCTGATGATCGAGCTGGGGGCCGTTCTCCCCATGGGACTGGTGTGGATCTTCACGGACCTGGTAAATGCCCTGCTGATCATTCCCAGCCTGATCTGTCTTTTTGGTCTGTACAAAAAAATCCCGGCTCCGTGAATATCTGCACCTTTCCTGCAGGTATACCCGGAGCCGGGTTTTCTGTTCTTGTTTTCGGGCCCGCTGCTGTCAAATCTGTCCCATGGGAATCCGCCCTGTCATAAACTCATAGGCCATCCGGGCTGCTTCCTGGGTCATATTCACCCCCATGCGGTATGTAGGGACGGTGGTCACCATATTTGAAAACAGATTGATCAGGGTGGAGCGCCGTTTGGCATCCCTGGGCTTTAGGGTCTGTGCCAGCAGGTCATCTAAAATCTTTGGCCCCTTTTCCGGCTGTATCCAGTTTACATCGCTTCGCTCCAGCACGCAGATGCCGCCTATGGGAGCGCAGCTGTTTACATTGGAATCCGATGCTCCGCTCCAGGGGGTGCCAAAGGCAAACCAGACTCCGGCGCCGTCCCTCGTCACCGCCGGCTTGTCGTCATTCAGGATCAGGGTATTTTCCTTTCCCAGATACTCCTGCCACAGCTTTGTGTGGGTGCTTTTTCCCACCTGGCTTCCAGCACTGATGAGATAAGCCCACCCCTCCACCACGATGGCGCTGGAGTGGAGGAAGCTGCCGCCAAAGTCTAAAAGCTGCTCATAGAAGTCGTCCGCGGACAGGATTTCCAGCCACTCCTCTTCACTGACGGCAGGCACCAGCTGATGGTTTCTGTATGCTGCCGCCTCATAGTTTCCCAGAAAAATGTCCACCTGCTCCGGCTGGCCGATCCTGTATTTTTCTGCGCTTTCCAGCAATCTGGGACTGTTTAAGTCCATACCCACGGTTCTCATGGCAATCTGATAATATTTCATGTACCTCTCCATTCAGTTTCCCGATTCAAAAAAACTTAGCTGAAATCAGATTTCTCCGGCCTTCTACTGGTTCTTTTTCATCATTGCGCGCTTCCTGAGAGTCGGATCCAGGATCTTCTTTCTGATGCGAAGATGCGTGGGGGTAATCTCCAGAAGCTCGTCATCGTCTATAAATTCCATGCACTGCTCCAGGCTCATGTTGATGGGAGGCACAAGGCGCAGGGCGTCGTCTGCGGAGGAGGATCTGGTGTTTGTCAGATGCTTCGCCTTGCAGACATTTACCTCGATATCCTCGCTTCTGCCAGTCTGTCCCACAACCATTCCTGCATATACCTGCTCGCCGGGGCCGATAAAGAGGCTTCCTCTCTCCTGGGCGTTAAACAGGCCATAGGTCAGGGTCTCCCCGGATTCATAGGCAATCAGGGAGCCGGACTTTCTGAACTGGATAGGCCCCTTGTAGAGCTCGTATCCGTCAAAGATGGTGTTCATGATACCGTTGCCCTTGGTATCCGTCATAAACTCCCCACGATAGCCGATGAGTCCCCTGGAGGGAATCCGAAATTCCAGTCTGGTGTAGCCCCCGGAGGCAGTCCCCATGCCCTGAAGCTCACCCTTTCTGCCGGAAAGCTTCTGAATCACATTGCCTGAAAACTCCTCCGGCACATCCACGTATACCAGCTCCATGGGCTCCAGCACTCTGTTGCGCTCGTCCAGCTTTGTGAGCACCTCCGCACGGCTGACGGCGAACTCATAGCCCTCCCGGCGCATATTTTCTATCAAAACGGAAAGATGAAGCTCTCCCCGGCCGGAAACCTTAAAGGAATCCGTATTCTCCGTCTCCTCAACCCTCAGGGACACATCGGTGTTTAGCTCTCTGAACAATCGGTCCCGCAGGTGCCTGGAGGTGACATATTTTCCCTCCTTGCCTGCTAAGGGGCTGTCATTCACCAGAAAGTGCATGGCGATGGTGGGTTCTGAAATCTTCTGGAAGGGAATGGGCTCCGGGTTCGCCGGATCGCAGATGGTATCCCCAATATGCAGATCGCTGATTCCTGAAATGGCCACGATGGAGCCAAAGCCTGCCGCTGAAACCTCCACCTTGTTTAAACCGTTGTACTCGTACAGACGGCCGATCTTCACCTTCATCCTCTTGTCCAGGTCATGGGCATTTACCACCACCAGATCCTGGTTGGTTCTGATTACACCGTTTTCCACCTTTCCCACGCCGATGCGGCCCACATACTCATTGTAGTCTATGGTGCTGATCAGCACCCTGGCGGGAGCCTCCGTATCCCCCTCCGGCGCAGGGATGTGGTTCACGATGGCCTCGAACAGGGGCTCCATGTTCTTATGCTCGTCTGCCAGGTCATTGACGGCAAAGCCGTCCCTTGCAGACGCAAACACAAAGGGACAGTCTAATTGCTTGTCGTTGGCGTCCAGATCCATGAGAAGCTCCAGCACCTCATCCGCCACCTCCTCCGGCCTTGCGCCGGGACGGTCAATCTTATTGATGCAGACCACAACGGACAGATCCAGCTCCAGGGCCTTCTTCAAAACAAACTTTGTCTGGGGCATGGGGCCTTCAAAAGCGTCCACCACCAGGATCACTCCATCCACCATCTTCAGCACCCGCTCCACCTCTCCGCCGAAATCCGCATGGCCGGGGGTGTCCACAATGTTAATCTTCTTATCCTTATAATAAACTGCAGTGTTTTTGGACAGAATGGTTATGCCCCTCTCCCGCTCAATGTCGTTGGAGTCCATGACCCGTTCCGCCACCTCCTGGTTTTCCCGAAACACTCCGCTCTGCTTTAACAGTTCGTCCACCAGGGTGGTCTTTCCATGGTCAACATGGGCGATAATGGCAATATTTCTGATATCTTCTCTTTTCATCTCGATTCCTCTTTTTGCTGTATGATCTGATGTCTCATGCAGTATACTGGAAATTCCTGCACATCCCGTCTATTTTAGCATATCTTTTTTGTATTGCAAGGGGGTATTTCTTTTATTTTAAAGATGCCTAAGCTTCTTCACCGCAATGAATCGGCCCAGGACAGAAACTGAAACAGGAAATTCATACTTTGGTAACATATTTGGGTTATAGTAGCATTGAGTTATTAGACTTTCAAATCTACCATAATGACGCAGCAAGTGCGTCAGGAAGAGGTAAGTTTGAAAGTAAACTTTCAAATCTACCATGATGACGCAGCGAGTGCGTCAGGAAGAGGTAAGTATGAATTTTAACCGTGAGGGCGTTTCAAGCAGGCTCAAAGCCCTGAGCTCCCGGAAAAACAAAATCGCAAGGAAGCTAATGGTCACTCTTACCGTGCTTCTGATCATAGCCCTGTTTCTGACAGGTACCCTGGGAGGATCCTTTCTTCGGGGCGCCTTTGCAGCACTGGTGGACAATTCCAGAGAAATCAGCTATGACGATATTACCCCGGACAACTATTACACCACCATCTACGACAGTCAGAACAATGTGATGGAAAAGCTGGTGATGGCAGGCTCCAACAGGGAGGAGGTCACCCTCTCCCAGATTCCTGATAATCTGATCAACGCTTTTGTGGCCATCGAGGATGAACGGTTCTGGACCCACAACGGCATCGACTTAAAGGGAATCCTCCGCGCCGCCATCATCGGCATCACGACCCTGAATTTCAACCAGGGAGCCAGCACCATTACCCAGCAGCTTATCAAAAACAGTGTTTTTGGAGGCGGCGCCGAGACCAGCTTTGGCGCCAGAGTGGAGAGAAAGCTTCAGGAGCAGGCTCTGGCCATCCTTCTGGAGGAACAGCTTTCAAAGAATGTGATTTTAGAAAATTACCTGAATACCATCAACCTGGGAAGCAACTGTCTGGGGGTACAGGCGGCGGCAAACCGGTATTTTAATAAGGACGTCGGCGATCTGACCCTTTCAGAATGCGCGGTGATCGCAGCAATCACCCAGAATCCCAGCAGTCTTAACCCCATCCGTTTTCCGGAAAACAATCAGCGGCGGCAGCAGACGGTACTCCTGAAAATGAAGGAGCAGGGATATATCACCCAGTCGGAATATGACGCCGCCATTGCTGACGACGTCTATTCCAGAATCCAGATCACCTCCAGCATCAGCTCCACAGGCAACGTATTCAGTTACTTCACCGATGCGGTGATCGAGCAGGTGGTTGATGATCTGCAAAGCAGACTGGGCTACACCCAGACCCAGGCCTATAACCTGCTCTACAGCGGCGGGCTTACCATCTACACCACCATGGATCCGGATATCCAGGAGATTGTGGACGAGGAGATCAACGACCTGGACAACTATCCTTACGAATATTACACCATCAGCTACCGGCTGAAGGTAAACCACATTGACGGCACCTCGGAGAGTTATACTGAAAGCTCCGTCCAGACCTTTATACAGGAGCGCTGCGGCAGACCGGATTTTGACCTGATGTTTGACTCCCAGGAGGAGATTGAGGCATATATCAACCTGTTTAAGGAATACTATCTCACAGAATCCGATACCATTGAGAGCGAGGATCTGGCGGTTACCCTGCAGCCCCAGGCATCCATGGTGATCATCGATCAGGCCACGGGCTATGTAAAGGCCATCAGCGGCGGCCGGGGCGAAAAGACCACAAATCTGGCATTAAACCGGGCAACCCAGAGTACCCGACAGCCCGGTTCCACCTTTAAGGTTCTGAGCACCTTCGCGCCGGCTCTTGACACCTGCGGCGCCACTCTGGCGTCCGTATACTATGATTCTCCCGTTTCAGCGGACGGCCAGAGCTTCTCCAACTGGTGGGGGGACGAATACCTGGGATATGTGAATCTCCGGGATGCCACCGCCTATTCCATGAACCTGGCCACACTCCACTGCCTTCTGGAAACGGTGTCGGTGGATCTTGCCTTTGACTATGTGGAAAAATTCGGAATCACTACGCTGGTGGACAGCCAGAAGAGCTCCGACGGCAGCGTCTATACGGACCGCATTACCTCCCTTGCTCTGGGCGGTATCACAAAGGGCGTCACGAATCTGGAGCTGACTGCAGCCTATGCCGCCATCGCCAATGGCGGCGTATATAACAAGCCCATTCTTTATACCAAAATTTTAAGCCATGACGGTACGGTTCTTCTGGAAAACGAGACGGAAGCCACCAGAGTAATCAAATCCACCACCGCGTCCCTTCTGACCTCCGCCATGGAATCCACCTTCGGAAGAAACCTGTCCACGGATTACACGGATATCAACCCCAACATCAAGGCCACCGGTCTGAACCATGATTTTCCCACCATGACACTGGCGGCAAAATCCGGCTCCACCACCGACAACAACGATGTATGGTTTGTGGGCTATTCCCCCTACTACACCTGCGGTATCTGGTCAGGCTATGACAAGGGAAAGACGCTTTCCACAGGGCAGGAATATCACAAGGACATCTGGGAGCGGGTCATGGAGCGCATCCATGAGGATTTGGAGGATATCGGCTGGGAGGTGAACCAGGATATTGTCTCCGCAACAATCTGCAGCAAAAGCGGTCTTCTGGCAGTGGATGGCGTCTGCGACCATGGGGAGGACAACGGCGCCGTCTATACGGAATACTTTGCCGCAGGGACAGAGCCCACAGAGTACTGCAATATCCACGAAAAGGTAAATATCTGCACTGTTTCCCATCGTCTGGCTGGGGATTATTGTCCTGCCAGCGCGGTGGAGGAGCATGTATATCTGGCGCTGGATCTCAATCTGCTGGAAACCAGCTACAAAACAGATGATTTCAATTATGCCCTGACAGAATCCATGATCTACGGCTACACCTGTAATATACACAGCAAGCCGCCGGAATCCACCAGAATTCCTGAGACCACCCAGGAGGAGACCGCAGAGGAAACCAGGGAACAAACCGCCCCGCAGACAACCGAGGAGGACACCCGCAGCAATGAAGGGCAGACAAGGGCAAATGAATAAAGAAGCAGAAAACAGAAAATACTATCCTCTGAATAAATGAGGAGGTAGGGCAGCCAGGTCTTTACCCGGCTGCCTGTTTTTGATTATGAGAAAGAGAAAATATTTTATCCGGGAGCTTACGCCCCTTATTCTCTGTATGCTTTTGACAGGCTGTACGCAAAACGGAATGACAGAATCCGTTCCTGCCAGGGATGAGGAGGACACATCCTCCGCAGTGGAAGCGGACATAGCCCAGATAACCAGCCAGATACCGGACAGGGATCTCAGCAACCAGGCTATCAATTACGGCATCAGCACAAAGGACAGAGATCCGGACAACCGGCCCAACTCCTGCTTAACCTACGAATCCCAGTATTCATCCCTGGAGGCTCATTTTATCGGCTCCAATGAACCGGTCATATACCTTACCTTTGACCAGGGCTACGAAAACGGATGTACGGAAAAGATCTTGGATACCTTGAAGGAGAAGCAGGTTCCCGCCATTTTCTTTGTCACAGGACACTATGCGGAGTCCTGCCCGGATCTCATCCGCCGTATGATCGACGAGGGGCATACCATCGGAAATCACAGCTATTCCCACCCCTCCGGCGGACTTCCTTCCCTGGACACCCAGGCACAGATCAATGATACTTTAAAGCTCCATGACCTTCTGCTCTCCGAATACGGCTATACCTGCAGCCTGTATCGCTTCCCTGCGGGAATTTTCAGTGAAAAGGCCATGGCCACCATCAAGGATCTGGGCTACAGCTCCCTTTTCTGGAGCTTTGCTTATCAGGACTGGCTGGTAGATGATCAGCCGGATCCCTCGGCGGCCCTGGACCGCATGACGCAGCAGCTTCATCCCGGAGCCATCTATCTGCTCCATGCGGTTTCCACCACAAACACCCAGATCCTGGGAGATTTTATTGACGAAGCCCGGGCGGCCGGTTATACCTTTGCCGCCTACAGACCTTAAATTTCATAAAAATAATACCGAACAATCCAAAGGTCATGCTTTTCCTGCGGGAAAGGCATGACCTTTGGACTTCTGTATCATCATTCCATGCGCGTAATTTCTTTTTTTAAGCGGCGCATAATCCGCTTTTCCAGCCTTGATATGTAGGATTGGGAAATTCCCAGCAGCGCCGCCACCTCCTTCTGGGTCAGCTCCCGGCCATCCGGCGAGCTTAAGCCAAACCGAAGATCCACGATCTGCTGCTCCCTGGGGTTTAATGTCTTGATGGCGTCCCGCAAAAGCTTCATCTCGATCTCCTCCTCCAGGCTCCGGTAGATCACATCCTCCTCCGTCCCCAGGATATCGGACAGCAGCAGTTCATTGCCGTCCCAATCCACATTCAGGGGCTCGTCAATGGAAACCTCAGCCTTCAGCCGGCTATTTCTTCTCAGATACATCAGTATCTCATTTTCTATGCATCTGGAGGCATAGGTCGCCAGCTTGATGTTCTTATGCGGATTAAAGGTATTTATACCCTTTATAAGACCGATTGTTCCTATGGAAATCAGATCCTCCACCCCCACCCCGGTGTTGTCAAACTTCTTAGCGATATAAACCACCAGGCGCAGATTGTGCTCTATCAGGGTATTTCTGGCATTTCCCACATCCGCCCCTGAAAGGGCGTTGATCATCTCCTGCTCCTGCACCGGGTCAAGAGGCTGGGGCAGCACCTCTGTTCCGCCTATATAATGGACCTCTCCTCCCTGCATCATCAAAAATGCCTTTACGCAAGCCCACATTTGCGCGCTCACCGACTGCTGTACTGCTGACTCCATATGCTTTGCTCCTTTCAATAATTTGAGAAAATATCTCTGAAATGCTTTAATCCAAAAGGCTCCCGCCTGATTTGCCTGTATAATCCATGTACCTGTTTCTGAAATTGCTTTATGGAGGTTTATCGCATTATTGCTGTACCAAATGCCCCAGCCCTCCGTGAAGCAGCATATGACATCTGCCGTCGGCAAAAAGAGGTTCCTCTGATAGTCCTATCAGCGGATTTTTCAAATCCACTCCCAGCTCCGGTACCGCCAGTCTTTCCGCGGCCACCACCCGGATGCTGCCATTGCCGGCCAGACTTTTGTATCCCAGCTGAAAGCTTTCCCTTCCCTCCGGAAGGCTCTTAATCCTGTGCTCCAGCCCGGGACACTGCTGGTATAAAAAGGACGCCTCCATGATGTGCACCGGCCTTCCAAGGGAATCCGTCAGGAGATTTCCGCTGTCCAGAAAGCCTTTGGTCACAAGATCATACCCCTGAATGCTCAGAAGCACCTGATACATATCTCTGTTGATCTTCATCAAACGCTGCCTGAACCACAGGAATATGAATATCCCCAAAGCGGTCATTCCGGAAAATACCGCCATGCCTCCGGCGCTCAGCCCTCTGCGTCCCCCTGCCTCAAAATACCACCAGTTTATCAAACCTCCAAACAAGGCCGCCAAGGCAAGATATGTAAAGGTCCGGCACAGGAGCTTTGATAGGGGCAGCTGAGGGAAGCAGATGCGGTTTATGACAAAGGCCACAGGCGCCAATCCCAGAAGCTGAATCCATCTCTCACAAAAAAGAGCCATACAGGAGGCAAGCGCACCTGCCAAAGAAGCAAAAAGCAGCCTGAAAAACCCCGGATATCTCCTGCCCAGCGCGGATGTGAGGGCAAGAAGAAGCATATTCATCCAAAGGTTCAGCATAAAATACACATCCAGATATACTACCCTCATCCTCCGCCTCCGGTTACAGACATGCGGGTTTCCCCTGGCGCCTTCTTTTTAGAGCCTGTCTGTATGATAACAGAAGAAGTGTTCAAAATCTGTCCAAAAAAGGAAGGAGAAAAACAAAAAAATCGACAAAAGAAAAAGGACTGTCCCACGCCAAAACCCGGCGTAACAGGACAGTCCCTGATTATTCAGAATTATAAACGATGCGCTTAAAAAGCAATGGACGGCTCCTCCAGTTCTCTAAAGCCGAGACTACTTCTTTAAGAAGCTGGGAATACGAACCGACTGCTGCTCAGACTTCTTTGTGTAAGCAGGAGGTGTGTAAGTGGGCGCAGTCTTTACCGGAGGCACATATGTGGTGTGAGCCGGCTTCTCCTCAGGCTCCGGCTTGGCAGACGCCGCAGCGATCTCCCCCGCAGGCTCCTCCACCTTTGAAGCTGCCGTTTCCCTTACAGCCTCAGCTGCTGGCACGGTTGCGCGTGCTGTGTAAGCAGGACGGGTGCTGCTGGTCTTAGGCTTATATCCTGCAACGTTGCTGGACCTGTCCTCCACACCTGTAGCAATCAGGGTGATGCGGACTGTATCCTGAAAGCTCTCATCGTAGGAGGTACCGAAGATAATGTTTGCCTCCTCACCAGCCAGCTCCTGTACAGTGCTGATGGCGTCATAGACCTCCGGAAGGCTCACGTCGCACCCGGTGATGTTGATCAGCACATGGGAAGCTCCCTCAATGGTGGTCTCAAGCAGAGGGCTGGAAAGGGCATCTCTCATGGCCTCTGTGGCCTTGTCGTCCCCCTTTGCCTCGCCGATACCGATATGGGCAATACCCTTGTCCTTCATAACTGTCTGCACATCTGCAAAGTCCAAGTTAATCAGTCCCGGATTGTTGATCAGGTCCGTAATGCCCTGTACACCCTGCTGCAAAACCTCATCCGCTTTCTTGAAGGCGTCCAGGATGGTGGTTCTCCTGTCAGAAATCTGCAGCAGACGGTCATTGGGGATGACAATCAGGGTATCTACGGAGGCCTTCAGCTTCTCGATGCCGGAAAGAGCATTGTTCATGCGGACCTTTCCCTCAAAGGAAAATGGCTTGGTCACCACGCCGACTGTCAAAATGCCCATCTCCTTTGCAAGAGCCGCCACGATGGGCGCCGCGCCTGTGCCTGTACCGCCGCCCATACCGCAGGTGATGAACACCATGTCCGCATTGCGCAGCATCTCAGAAAGCTCCTCCTGGCTCTCCTCAGCAGCCTTCTCGCCGATCTCAGGCTTTGCGCCGGCTCCAAGGCCCTTTGTCAGCTTCTCGCCGATCTGGATCGCCTTTGGCGCCTTGCAAAGCTGTAAAGCCTGTTTATCTGTATTGACGCCGATAAATTCAACGCCTGCAATATTCTCCTCAATCATGCGGTTTACGGCATTATTACCGGCACCGCCTACCCCTACAACAATGATTTTTGCTGCACCTTCATTCTCGTTAATCTTAATTTCTAACAAGGGATTGTCCTCCTTCACAAAATCTATCCAATGTATATATGATGCTGGGGTCAAACGGTCGTTTGACCCCAGTCAAATAACAACAATAAGACCACAACCTATACTATATGTGATTTTCCAAAAATAATCAACCGGAAAATCGAAAAAATATGGTTTTTTTTCCGGCCAATTTTGACGCCTATTTTTCTGCTCCGCTTTCCCGCTTAAAGATGTATTCCACTGTGTCATTAACGGTGGAATAGTTGTCCAGATACAGGGTTCCCCGCTCTCCCGAGAGCTGGGGCAAAATGTCCTTTAATGTATGAAGCTTTGATTCCAGTCCGGTTCCCTGACCCAGATAAACGCTTATAGTGTCCACATAGAGTGTGATATTCAGATCCCTGTCGAAGTAAACCCGCTCTACCTGAAGCTCTTCCTGGCGAATAATCTGACTAAGGGTAAGGGTCTGGGCGAATATGGCGCTGTCCTCCACCGGCAGCTGGCTGTTCAGCACAAAATAGTCAAAATTGATGCCGTCGATAAACAAAAGCCCCTCCACCTTCTCTGTGGAGGTCTCCACTATATAGCCCTCCGTGTCAAAGTACAGATAGCTGCCCATATAGGGAATATAGCCAATGATGCTCTTTTCATAAACCTTTATCTGGGCAGAGTGGAATCCGGTGATGGTCAGATCATAGCTTTTTACAAACGGAATCTCCTGCTGTTCTCCAAACTGATTGTTCCACAGGCAGTAAAGCGTCCTGAAATATTTGGCCTCCGGAAAAACCCTGGCGATCAGCTCGTCATCCGAGTAATAGCTGGAGCCTGTAACGGTAATCTCCGTAAGCCTCATATTCCAGGCAGCCGCTGCGCCGCCGATGATGATCAGCAGGGCGGCAAGAAGCAGGATGGTTTTTTTGAAATGTCGTTTTTTCTTCATGAATCGCCTCCATGCTTCCTTTTTCGCCGTCTTCGCCCTCTAACCGATCCGCCTGATATCCGCTCCCAGTTTCAAAAGCACCTGCTCCGGAGCCTCATAGCCCCGGTCCAAATGGAACACATCTGTAAGAAGCGTTTCCCCTTCAGCCATGAGTCCTGCCACCATCAGCGCTGCCCCGCCCCGAAGATCCGTTGCGTGAACGGAGGCGCCGTAGAGCTTTTCTGTTCCATATATCATAGCACGTCTGCCGGAAACTTTCAACCTCACTCCAAATTTTTCCAGTTCCCCTGCCACCAGAAAACGATCCTCAAAAACCCGTTCTGTCACGCTGGATCCACCCTCCGCCCGGCCAAGAACCGCCATGGCGATGGACTGGAGATCCGTTGGATACGCAGGATATGGTCCCGTTACCACATCGGCGGACTGGGGATTTCCCTCTGAAAAAAGCTCCACCCCCTGCCCGTGCTCCCGGATGGCGCATCCCATTTTTCTCAGATGGTCTAGCACCTGTGAAAGATAAGCCGGATAGATCCCGTCTACCTGTATATGACCTCCGCAGCCAGCTGTGCTGTAGAGGTAGGTGGCCGCCGCAATCCGGTCTCCCCCCACCTGCCATGAGACCGAATGAAGATGTGCTGGTTCCACGCCGCGGATCTGAAGAGCAGCGCTTCCGATGCCTCTGATATCTGCTCCGCAGGCGTTTAGAAACAGACAAAGCTCCACGATCTCCGGTTCCCTGGCACAGTTCACAATCCTGGTATATCCCTTGGCAGCCACTGCCGCCATCAGGATATTTTCCGTAGCCCCCACGGAGGGACAGCGAAGGCGTATCTGGCTGCCCCTCAGCTCAATGCGCAGGGCGCTGACGCCGTCCTCCTTCTCATGAATGACTGCTCCCAGACTTCTAAGCCCTGAAAGGTGCAGGTCAATGGGCCTTTTGCCGATACAGCACCCCCCCGGCAGATGAAGATTTGCCTCGCCAAAACGCGCCAGAAGAGGCCCCAAAAGAAAAATAGAGGAGCGCATCCGCTCCGTCAGGCAGGCCTCAATATTTCTCGGACATGCATCCGCCGCATCAATCAGCAGCGTATGCCCCTCCTTCCACGCGCATCTGCATCCCAGCGTTTCCAGTATCTCGCACATATCCGTCACATCGGTGATACGGGGGACATTTGTAAGCTCTGTCACATCTCCAACCAGAAGCGATGCAGCCATAATGGGAAGTACCGCATTCTTCGAGCCCTGTATTCTGAAGCGGCCAGCTAATTTTCTGCCGCCCTGGATGATTATTTCAGACAAGAGACCCTCCCAGGCCTTTTATACCCAGGGGACCGG
>CALWLH010000090.1 GCA_944381475.1 uncultured Lachnospiraceae bacterium
CCCCTCGAAGCCCCTGCTGGAAATTTCCGGAATAATCTGCTTAAAAATAGCCACATTTTTGTTTACCAGATCCAGTCTGGTCTCCCCGGGCTTCTGGTTGGCTCCTGCCGTCACGATGACAATTCCCGCATCCCGCACATCCTCATAGCTCCCTGCGTAAATTCTCATCTGCCTTGCAAAGGGTATTCCGTGGCTGATATCCATGGCCTCCCCCTCGGCCTTTGCCATATCTGCATCGATCATGGCGATCTCTGAAAACAATCCGCTCTGCATCAGGCTGAACACTGTTGCGGAGCCCACGAAGCCGCAGCCCACCATGACTGCTTTTCTGTAATCTACCATTTTAATTCGCTCCTTTCCTTTTACTTTTCCATACTGTTCCGTATCATACCAGAATCTTTATGTGAATACTTTAACTATATCTATTATAACTTTACATTCATAAATTATCAATAGCTTTGTTCTCCAAAATGTTCTTGCTATGCCCCCTGAACCTGCGTATAATAGAGATATTGTACTGGTCATAAGGCTTTTCCCGTCCTGCAATGTACAATTCATAAAAGGAGCCCATAAATCCATGAAGTACATTCGTCAATTTGCCATCATCCTGTTCATCTCCTTTCTAGGAGAAGTCCTGCATGAGCTTTTACCTCTGCCGGTTCCCGCCAGCATCTACGGCATTCTTATCATGCTGCTCTGCCTGAAAACCGGCATTGTACCTCTTCGTTCTGTAAAGGATGCAGGAAAATTTCTGGTGGAAATCATGCCCCTTCTGTTTATCCCCGCTGCGGTGGGGCTCATCACTGTCTGGGATGTGATCCAGCCCAAGTGGGCAATCTATCTGATTATCACCCTGGTGTCCACGGTTATCGTCATGGCCGTATCGGGCCTGGTGACCCAGCTTGTGATCCGGCATACCGGCAAAAAACAGGAGGAGGCAGAATGAATACATTTTTAGAGGAATCCGCATATTTCGGCGTGGTGGTCAGCCTGCTGTCCTATGAACTGGGAACCTTATTGAAAAAAAAGTGGAAGCTGGGGATTTTCAATCCGCTCCTGCTGTCCACTCTTTTTACCATTGCTTTTTTGCTGATAGCAAATATCGACTACGATGAATACAACGAGGGCGCCCAGTATCTTTCCTATCTGCTGACCCCCTCCACGGTTTGCCTGGCCATTCCCCTGTATGAAAATTTAGGCATTTTGAAAAAAAACTGGAAAGCGATCTTTGCTGGCATCTGTTCCGGCGTCCTGTCCTCCCTGTGCTGCATCCTGGCCATGGCTCTGCTCTTTGGACTAAGCCACCAGGAGTATGTAACCTTTCTTCCTAAGTCCATCACCACCGCCATCGGCATGGGGGTGTCTGAGGAGTTGGGAGGCTATGTATCCATCACCGTGGCCGTCATCATTCTCACCGGTGTGATAGGAAATGCCCTGGCGGATCTGGTTTTCAAGCTGTTTCGCATCAAGAACCCCATTGCCCGGGGCGTGGCCCTGGGCACCTCCGCCCATGCAGTGGGAACCGCCAAGGCCATGGAGCTGGGGGATGTGGAAGGAGCTCTTTCCAGCCTTTCCATCGCCGTGGCAGGTCTCATGACCGTGGCGGCGGCTTCCGTTTTCGCACAGCTTTTGTAGAATGTCCCGCGGCAAAACCCGCATATTGGATTATATACAGCTCATTGGTGTTTCCAAACAGCACCGGGTCCTGCCACACGGCTTTTAAAACGAAATGCAAACGCCATTCCCCCGGCCAGTAAAATTATGGAAACGACCAAAAGAAGCCAAACGTCGTCCTGACCTGTGGCCTGGGCAGAGGTACTCATATCTGGTTCTGCTCCACCCCGGCCCATATCTTCAGGAAAGGACCGATCCCCGCTGTCAGAAAAGAACTCCTCTCCAAACTGAGCGCTTCCATCCGGCATTTCACTCCCTGAAAAGCCACCCATGGTATTTCCCATGCTTCCCATGTCGGAAACGGAGATGGAGGAAGCGTCGATCAGTGCAGAGCTGTCCTGATTTTGTTCCTCCGATGTGGATGGAATGGTGCCGGAAAGCTGACCGGAAACGCTCTCGGCCCGCAGCAGACAGAACTCCTTCAAGGTCTCAACCCCTGTCAAAAACTCCTCATAGGTGCAGAATTTGGTGGGATCCTGCTCCACATAGGGGGCGATCATGGCAGAAACGCTGTCTATGAGGTTTTCAAAGTATCCGCTCTCAAAATACTGCTGGATAAACTCTGCAAAATACTCATGATACAGCTCCGTGTACTCCTCGTCTGCAAAGATCCAGGCCAGCATGGGACGAGAGGAGATGCTTCCCCCTGACACCGGGGTATCAATGGGGTAGTTTACCAGACTGTTGGCATCGGAACCGGACAAAAATCCTCCGAAGGCCAGGTTGTAATCCCAGGGAATCATGGAAAGTACACCATCCTCCTCATAGAGATAATAGTTGTGAATCATGGAACCGGTGTAGCTGTCGAAGTTACAGACAAAATTGTGAACCACGAAATACCGTATCACCTCCTCCAGGTTCACCACCTCTTCAATGTTCGTCCCCTGGTTCAGCTGCTTGATGGAGGCAATCAGCCGATCCTTGTCACTGTCGGTGATATCCGTCTTGGCATTATCGAAGATGTTGCTGTAGCTGCTGTACGCATCATCCGTGTAAATCAGGGACACATCATCGCTGCCCATGCTCATGCCGCCGCCAGCTCCCATGCTTGTGCCGTTCATACCACCCATGCCGCCAGGTCTTGCACCGGAGGTGTCTTCAGGGGGTTCTCCGCTCTCCGGCATCCCTGTGCTGTCGGGGAAATCACTTTCGGGAAATCCTCCCGGCGGCATATTTTCCATCGTCTGGGAGCCACCGCCACTCTGCGCATCCTCGCCGCCCGGAACATCCTTTCCTTCCTGGATGTTTCCACTATTCTGGAAATTCTCCTGGAACTGCTCCATGTCAAAGCCCTGACCGTTCCCTCTGCCTCCCCCCATATCGGTGCTGTCCGGCTTATACAGCTCTCCGTAGTCTGAGCCATAATTGCGCTGCAGGAAGCTTTCCTCCACGCCTTCAACTGCCAGGTAAAGCCCCCAATCCTCACCATTAACAGTGATATAGGCGAAGCTGCAAAGAGGACTGTTCACGCCAAAATCCTTCATCATCTGATAGCACAGGTAATCCTTCATATAGGTATGATCCTGAATGATATTGTTCAGGCAAAGCTTATCCAATCCATAGTAGCTTTCCCCGCTGTCATAGTGGTCAAACTCGATCTTAAAGCTGTAACGGTCATTGCCGTAGGACTGCACCGAGGAAAGGGATGTGTTGCCCTTCGCCCGGATGCCCACATTTTTGTAGACTTCATTGTCGATGACGACGGCGCAGGTCACATATTCCTCATCTGTACAGGTTTCCAGAAAGCCCTCCCAGTCATCCATCTCAATGTCGATGCTGTGCACCACGGAGGCGTCAAAAAGCTTCTGTTCATATGCCATACTGCTTTCTGCCGCCTGCAGTCCCAGCCCTTCCCCGTTCATAAACAGAAAGGTCACCAGCAGTGCAAGGGCAAGAACCGCACAGCAGATTCTGTCAATATACTTATTTGTTGACATGTTTACCTCCCATCTGCCACTATTTCATGATTTACCCCATGTAATCCCCGTTATAGCTTACCAGAACCGCACTGGTGACGCCCTTCATTTCTGACAGTACATTCACAAAATCCGTATTGTCATCCTTTAATCGAATTTCCATATTCAGCTCCACGGCGCCCTTGGAGGCGGTTTTGCTCTTTACCACACATTTATCCGTCTGTGTCTTCAGGAAATCCCTTGCCCGAAGCTCGCTCTCATGGTCCGCGCATCCCACAACCACAATATAGGGATTCACATGGGATTTTTTATTCACAAAGAGCAAAAGGGTGACGCCGATGACTACACTGCCAAATACGGCCAATGGAATCATTCCCGCTGCCAGCACGATGCCCACTGCGATGGACCAGAATAAAAATGCAATGTCCAGAGGCTCTTTGATGGCGGTCCGAAACCGCACGATGGACAATGCGCCCACCATACCAAGGGACAGAACCACATTGGAGGTTACTGCCAGAATAACCAGGGTGGTGATCATGGTCAGGGCCACTAGGGTCACCCCGAAGCTGGAGGAGTACATGACCCCTGAAAAGGTCTTTTTGTAAACCAGAAAGATAAACAGGCCAATACAGAAGGCCAGTATCATGGCAAGCACCATATCAAAAATACTCACGCTTGCCGCATTCTCCAGAAAGCTTGATTTAAAAATATCTCCAAATGTAATTGTTGAAAGCATAGGCTCCTCCTGAATACTGATTTTATATTTTTTGTGTTTGGTCTATTTTTCCCTATCAAAAATCTCTGACAACAAAATCCCTATATTGGGTTTATAACTAGTCATACATTCTACAGGCGGCGTACTTTGAAAATGCCGCCGTTCTTCTGCCCTTCAGCTGCACCGCATCCCTGATAACATCCGGCAAAAAAGCGTCCCACTTCACCTCAAGGATAGCCGTCCCCTTCGGTATGGGAATGGTGATACATTCCGGATTTAGGAAATCTGTAGAAAACAGTCCTGTACGGATATTATAATCCAATGTGATACGCACATTTCCCGGCCCGCAGACAAAGGCCTCCCTTGTATAGTCCACGATGGTCTTCGGCCGAAGACCCTTGGAAAGAATTTTTGTATACAGCTCCCTTACCAGCTCCCTGTCGCTTTCCATCATCCACCGGAAATCACCCAAAACAATAGCCTGGGCCTCCTTCATCGTAAGTAAGGCGCTCTCCTTTGAGCCAAGGCCGTTCCGTTTGCTTTTTTTCTCTAGGTGAATCAGGGATGGGTTCCTGTCATAGTAGCGTATTCGGAATTTTTCCCGACGATTTACCCCATCCAGCTTTTCACGCAGGGCCTGGTCTTGAAGATTGTCAAAGTATAGACTTCTGATCTCATATTTTCCCTGTTTTCCGTGTATATCCGGTTTAGCCACAGCCCGCAGCCGCTGACGCAGGGCAATCATATCCGAGACGTTGATCTCATGCTTTAGTTCATGCCGAAAATCCATCCGTCATACCCCTTTCTTAAATTTTACACAGATTTTACAACGCAAACCTTAGCTGAAGCTTAGAAAAGGCACCCGCTTTTTGCGGATGCCTGTGAATAATTTGTGTATTTATATGATATCAGGGTATCGAGTAGGCTGACTCCTGCTGGATTTGCGATAGGGCAGTCGCACTGTAAAAACCACCATTTCTCCTTCGTAGCTGGCTTTGAGCATGCCATGATGAGCCTCTGCAATGGCCCTGGCGGCTGAAAGGCCAATACCATAGCCCCCGTTTTTCTGGGTTCGGGCAGTGTTTCCTCTGTAAAAACGATCAAAGAGCTGCTCCGGTTCCGCCTCTGGAAACTCCTGGCAGGTATTGCTTATCTCAAAAACCACCTCCTTGTCCCGCAAGCTTAAGCTAACCCGGATGCTTCCCTCCTCATCGGCATATTTCACTCCATTGTCAATCAGGAGGGTAAAGAGCCGCATGACGTTGTCCCTGTCCGCCGTAAGAGTGATGCCTGACTGGATATCCCTTTGAATGTGAAGCCCCTTTTTCTCCGCCAGCTCCGTGAAAGCTTCAAGGGTTTCTGTAAGCAGCTGATCCGCAGAAAACTTTGAAAGAGTCATTTTCCGCTGCCCCTCCTCCATCCTGGCAAGGGTTAGAAGATTCTGCATCAGATCGTTTAAACGCAGGGTCTGCTCACGGATGTTTCTGCTCCACCTGCTCTCCCCCTGATGCAGCTCCAGAGCCTCCGTGTTTGCAAGGATAATGGCCAGAGGGTTTTTGATCTCATGCCCCGCATCTGTCACAAACTGTTTTTGCTTTTCAAAGCTCTTCGCAATAGGAAATATGGCTTTTTTAGATAGCAGGATCACCAGCAAAAGCATAAGCAGCCAGCAGGTTATTCCCACAAGCACCGACAGAGCCAGCACCCGTAAAATAAAATACACCTGGCTTGTGGTATCAAGGAATATAATGCTTGTACCCATGCTTTCCGGATGCTGAACCATAAGATATTTAAAATGTCCATAGGTTCCCGAGGTTTTTCCCTTATTCATCGCCGCTAAGGCATACTCTGCTGCCTCATCCTCTGTCACCGAGGCAATTCTGCTGACATCACATCCTGCAACTTCCCCTTCCGGATCCACCCAGACAGTGAAATACACGGCAGACATGGCTGTATCCTCCGTGATGGGGGGATTTAAAAAGCCCCGTGGTCCTTCCCCGGGAAGCTCCTGTGGCTCCTGGTTCTGCGGCAGCTGCAAAGCCTGTGAGGGCCATTCTTCTGAGGCGTCTGGCGGCTGGAGCTCCTGAGGTGCGGGCTCCAGCTTATTATCTGAGAGCAACAGCAAAAGCTCCTCTGTCTGAGCATAGGAGGACCAGGCATTGACGATATTTATAACTCCCAGCAAAACTAATATCAAAAGGGAGATGGCCGCCATGGCAGTAATGACAAATTTTCTCTGGAGTGTTTTAATCATGTATGTACCTCCAGCGTGTATCCGATATTCCGTTTTGCTCGGATACTTACATCTGCCTTCAGGGCTGCCAGCCTCTTTCGCAGATAGGAGATATAGACCCAGACTGTCCCAACTTCCGTCTCCGTCTCATACCCCCAAACCTTTTCCAAAAGCTCCTCCGTTGAAAAATACTTGCCCTGGTTCAGCATGAAAAGCTCCATCATGCGGTATTCCAGCTTCGAGAGCGCAAAGGTCTCGCCGTTTCCGCTAAGCTCATAGCTTTGCTGGTTTAAGGTAATGTTTCCGCAGCGCAGTATATTGGGGATAAATTCCTCTCTTCGGCGAAGCATGGCCCTCACCCTGGCCAAAAGCTCCCCCATAACAAAGGGCTTTGGCAGGTAGTCGTCTGCCCCGGCGTCAAGACCTGTGATACGCTCCTCCACCTGGGCTTTTGCCGTGAGAAGCAGTATGGGAGTGCGGTTCCCCTCCCGGCGCAAGGTCTTTAAAACCTCCAGGCCGTCCATTTTGGGCATCATAATGTCCAGGATTATGCCGTCATATTGCTCGGCCCTGGCCTATGCCAGGGCCTCCTGGCCGTCGTAGACCGTGTCCACCATATATTTATGATAGGTCAGAATATCCGCAACTGCCTCCGACATGCTGATCTCATCCTCCGCATACAGCAGCTTCATTCATACCTCCTGCAATTGCTCCTGACGCTGTGGCAAAAGCCGGAACTTTGCTCCGTTTTCCGTCAGGCTGCTGTCCCCGATCCAAAGCGTAAAGTCCCCCGGCTCGCTGACAAAATCCATATTGATATCATAAAAGCGCAGCATGTCCTCGGTGATATCAAAGCGCACCTCTCGTTCCTCCCCCTTTTTAAGGAAAATTTTCTCTACGCCCTTGAATTCCCGCAGGGGCCGGACAACACTGCCCTTCATGTCCCGAATGTAAAGCTGAACTGCTTCCATGCCGTCCATTCTTCCTGCATTTTTAACCACTACGCTGGCCGTAATTTTTTCTCCTTTTGAAAAGCTGTTTTTGTCAAGAGTTACCTCTGAATATTCAAACACCGTGTATGAAAGTCCGTATCCGAAGGGATAGAGGGGGGTGTTGGGCACATCCATGTAGTTGGACACAAAGGGGATGTAGTGATCCACCGGTGGCTTTGGCCGTCCTGTGGAAAACTGTCTGTAGCTGATGGGGAGCTGTCCTGTACAGTGAGGAAAGCTCATGGACAGCTTTCCGGAAGGATTGACTCTTCCAAACAGGATGTCTGCCAGGGCATAGCAGCCGCAGGAGCCCGGCAGCCAGCCTTCGATTAGTGCCGCTGATTTTTCAGCCACCTCCGGTATCGCCAGGGGTCTGCCCCCGAAAAGCACCGTCACGATATTTTTATTCTCCTCATAAACCCGGTCAAACAGCTCCCTCTGTTCTCTGGGAAGGGAAATATCCGCAAGACTCTTTGATTCGCCGGTCGTACTCTGGTTTTCTCCCAAGACAAGGATTACCCTGTCCGCATTTTTTACCGCATCCACCCCCGCCTCATCGAGGCTGTCAGAAAGAATAAATTCCACATGGGCCCCTGGATAAAGCTCTTTTATGGCCTGCTTGAAGGTCACTGTCTGCTCCTTCTTCACAAACAGTGCCCAGGAGCCGGTAATCTCCCTGTCATCCGCCAGACTTCC
Source organism: uncultured Lachnospiraceae bacterium (assembly GCA_944381475.1). GTDB lineage: Bacteria > Bacillota > Clostridia > Lachnospirales > Lachnospiraceae > UBA4292. Next base: position 8,227 of record CALWLH010000090.1, read on the forward strand.
CACAACCACAACCTTTCTGTCTTCTGTTAAGGGAAGGACGCCCTCATTCTTCAGCAGTACAATGCACTCCTCCGCCGCCCTTCTGGAAAGCTCCTGATGCTCTTCACAAAACAGCACCTTTTCTTCATCCTCTGTGGAGGCATCCTTATAGGGGTTTTCAAAAAGACCCAGCTGATTTTTAAGAGCGAGTATTCTCATGACAGCCTCATCCACAAGACTTTCATCTAACTCTCCCGCCCTTACCAGCCCCTCCAGCTGGTGCAGATAACACTCCGACATCATGTCAATGTCACAGCCGGCCTCCATGGCCTTTTTCGCTGCGTCGCGCAAATCCTCGCTGCTGCCATGGGTGATGCTTTCCCCCACAGCGCCGTAATCGGAAATCAGCACCCCGGTAAAGCCCATATCCTCCCGAAGAACCTTCCTCATCAGCCACTTGTTTGTAGTACAGGGAATGCGGTTGATTGTGTTAAAGGCGGTCATGACCATGCTGACCCCAGCTGAAACTGCCGCCCGGTAGGAGACCAGGTAATCCTCAAAAAGGGTCCGCTCAGAAAGCTCTGTCACGTTATAATCCCTTCCCGACTGTACTGCGCCGTATGCCGCGAAATGCTTGACACAGCTGGCAACTCTGCCCTTCTTACCGTAGTCGTCTCCCTGAAATCCCCGCACCATGCTCTCTGCAAACCGGGCATTGAGCCAGGGATCCTCCCCTGTGGATTCCATGCACCTTCCCCAACGGCTGTCGCAGGCCAAATCCACCATGGGAGAAAAGGTCACATGTACTCCCGCAGCCGCCGCCTCCCTAGCCACCGCCTCACAGATTTTTTCCGCAAGCTCCGGGTGAAAGCTGGAGCCAATGCCGATGGGCGCAGGAAAGGCCGTCCTATAGCCGTGAATCACGTCCGCCATAAACAGCGCGGGGATGTGATGGGGCTGAAGCTCCATCATTCGATCCTGCAAATCCTTAAGCTTTTGAGCGCCATGCTCTCCCAGAATGCTTCCAATCCGGTAGGGCTGTTCCTTTGTCATATGGAAATCCACCACCGGTCCGGTATAATTATCCGTCTCTCCGTAAAAGCCCCCGTGCAGCTGTACCAGCTGCTCAATTTTTTCCGAAAGGCTCATGTCCTTTAAAAGGTTCTCCAGTTCAATTTGTTCCATCGCCGCCTCCATTCGTAATCTGCAATTATACTGCTGATCATTTTACCCGAACAGTCTCCGCCCTGTCAAGACAATTGTACTGCTATATCACAAAAATCCATGATTCTTCAAATGCATCCGGAATAAGCCTTCAAGTGAAATTCAAAGAAATAGTTTTCTCCTCTGTACAAAAAATATGAATTGTCATCTGTCCTTAGCTTTCTATCTCCTTGATCAGATTCACCATCTCGATAGCCCCCACAGCGCATTCATAGCCCTTGTTTCCTGCCTTGGAGCCTGCCCTCTCGATGGCCTGCTCGATATTCTCCGTTGTCAGAACTCCAAATATGACCGGAATATCACAGCTTAAGGACACCGCCGCAATTCCCTTTGACACCTCATTGCACACATAGTCATAGTGGCTTGTGCTGCCCCGAATCACAGCCCCCAAGCAGATCACTGCATCATACTTTTTGCTCTTTGCCATCTTCGATGCAATCAGCGGAATCTCGAAAGCGCCTGGTACCCATGCAACATGAATATCCTTTTCCTTCACATCATGGCGCAGCAGCCCGTCCATGGCGCCGCTAAGCAGCTTTGAGGTGATAAACTCGTTAAAACGGGATGCCACAATTCCTACCTTTATATCCCTTGATACCAGTTTTCCTTCAAATGTTTTCATATTATCCATCTCCTTTTTTATTCTTCAATGCATTTTAAAACAAATCTCTTTGCCGCATCAAATACCCATAATCTTTTATGCCCGCATTACTTATAATCCAGGATATGTCCCATTTTCTCCTGCTTGGTCTTTAAATAAAAGTGGTCATAAGAAGTTGCCTCCACCTGTATGGGCACACGCTCCCTAATCTCCATGCCAAAATCTGCAAGCTGATAGACCTTATCCGGGTTGTTTGTCAACAGCCGCAGCGTCCTGACTCCCAAATCCCGCAGAATCTGGGCACCGATGTAATACTCCCGCAAATCTCCTGCAAAGCCTAGGGCCAGATTGGCCTCCAGAGTGTCCATTCCTCCATCCTGCAGAGCATAGGCCCGCAGCTTATTGATCAGCCCGATGCCCCTGCCCTCCTGGCGCATGTACAGCATAATCCCCCGCCCTTCCTTCTCGATCTGCGTCATGGCTGCGGCAAACTGCTGCCCGCAATCGCAGCGCAGAGAGCCGAAGGTGTCCCCGGTGAGGCACTCGGAATGCACGCGGCATAAAACATCCTCGCCATCCCCGATATCCCCCTTTACCAAGGCTACGTGATGCTCCCCATTTAAGCGGTTCACATAGCCGTATGCCGTAAACATTCCATACTTTGTGGGCATTTTTGTGACGGCAACACAGTCCACCAGCTTTTCACTGCGTTTCCGGTAAGCCTGCAGGTCTCGGATGGTGATAATTTTCAGATTCCATTTTTGTGCAAACTCTAAAAGCTGGGGCATCCGCATCATCCTGCCGTCCTCTCCCATGATCTCACAGCAAAGTCCGCATTCCTTTAAACCTGCCAATCGCATGAGATCCACTGTCGCCTCTGTGTGCCCGTTCCGCTCCAGACCCCCGTTCTTTCTGGCAAGCAGCGGAAACCTATGTCCCGGACGGCGAAAATCCTTAGGTTTGGCACCATCCTCCACACATTTCAGCGCAGTCATGGAGCGCTCTGCGGCGGAAATCCCCGTTGCGGTACTGACATGGTCGATGGATACCGTGAAGGCTGTTTCGTGGCTATCCGTATTATGGGAAACCATCTGGGGTATCTGTAATTTCTCCACATACTCCTCAGACATGGGCATACAGATCAGCCCTTTAGCGTGAACCGCCATAAAATTGACATTCTCCGTGGTGGTAAACTGGGCGGCACAGATCAGATCCCCCTCGTTTTCGCGGTTCTCATCGTCCGTTACCACAATAAGCTTACCCGCCCTCAGATCCGCTAGAGCCTCCTGGATGCTGTTATATTGATTCATTTTTACCTCTTTCTGACGCCCTTGCCGCGTCATCATGATAGATTTGGAAGTTTAACTTCCTAATCTTCTCTTTATTATATATTAAAATATATTAATTAAATACGCAAATACTATATGGTACAGATCCTGTGATGTTCAAAAACCGTACTTCGTCAGGAAGTCCCTGTCTATCCTGCTTTTTACTCTTTCAGGGGTCTTAAGGGACAGGAATTTTTCAATATACTTCCCCACAATATCCGTCTCTAGGTTCACCACATCCCCCTCCTTTTTCTCCTTTAGAAGGGTTTCCTCTACCGTGTGGGGGATGGCTGAGATAGAAAAACTGTCTGACCGTACATCTGCCACTGTGAGACTGATTCCATCTACAGCAATGGAGCCCTTTTCCACAATATATTTCATGAGGGAGGGATCAGCCTGAACACTGTACCACACCGCACGATCATCCCTTTTAACAAAAATGATCCTTCCCACACCGTCCACATGTCCCGCTACAATATGCCCCCCGAATCGCCCGTTTACAGGCATGGCCCGCTCTAGATTCACATGCCTCCCTGTGCGCAGCGAAGAAAAGGCCGAGCGTTTTAAAGTTTCGTGCATCACATCCGCAGAAAAGCTGCCGGGATGAAGAGCAATCACCGTCAGACAAATACCGTTGACAGCCACGCTGTCTCCTATTTTCAAATCTTCCAGAACCTTTTTGGCAGAAATCCTTATAACCCCGCTGTGGCGCCCCATCTGAATCTCCTCAATGCCTCCCAACTCCTCAATAATTCCTGTAAACATCCTCTGCCACCTCGCTTTCAATCATAAAATCCTCCCCCAGTCTTCTGATGATGCTGTTTTTCAAGACAATTCCCTCGGCGGGAGAAGGAAATCCCTTTCCGCCCACCGGCGTTTTTGCCTCCGCTCCACCAAGCAGCTTCGGGGCAATATAGCACACAACCTTTTTCACCAGCCCTGCCTCAAGGGCCGACCAGTTAAGGCTTCCGCCCCCCTCCAGGAGAATGCTGTCGATGCCTTCCTTCCCCAGCAGCCCCATCAGCCTTTGCAAATCCACATATCCGCCTTTTTCAGGTGCTAATAGAATCCGACAGCCCATTTTCTGATATACCCTATATCTGCTCTCATTCCCACAGCATGTGGCCAGAATTGTTGGGACATTCTTTGCAGTCCGAATCATCTGTGATTCAAGGGGTGTGCGAAGCCTGGTATCACAGATGATTCTTACAGGATTTCTTCCTCCCTCCAGACGGCAGGTCAGCAGCGGGTCATCTGCAAGCACAGTTCCCACTCCCACCATAATGGCACTGTAGCGGTTTCGCAGTTCATGGACATGCCTCCTTGCTTCCTCCCCTGTGATCCATTTGGATGCGCCAGTGTATGAGGCGATCTTCGCGTCCATGGTCATGGCATATTTCATCACCACAAAGGGGCGCTTGCTGCGGATATAATGAAAGAACACCTCATTTAGCTTTTCACACTTCTCAGATAAAACATCCTCTGTCACGTCAATTCCATGCTTCCGCAATATCGAAATCCCCTTTCCACAAACCAGGGGATTGGGGTCTTTCGCCCCCACAACCACCCGGCTGATACCCGCCTCTATTATAGCATTTACACATGGCGGTTGTTTTCCAAAGTGGCAGCAGGGCTCCAAGGTTACATACATGGCAGCTCCCTTTGGAGATTCTGTACAGGAAGCCAATGCATTTCTCTCCGCATGAAGCCCTCCGTATCTCTGGTGATACCCCTGGCCGATAATCCGCCCTCCCTTGACAATGACGGTCCCCACCATAGGGTTCGGAGATACCCGCCCCATTCCTTTACTGGCAAGCTCCAGAGCCAGCCTCATATAACCCCTGTCATCCATCGTTCCACCTCCAGCAATAGAAAAAATCCAAAATATAGCAGACTGACTCCAGCCTGATTGCTGCGATGCAGCACACAGCAAAACAAAATAAAAAGCCCTGTACCGAATCGTACAAGACCATGTGAATCTGCGCAGAAATACCATTCTCTCGTTTTCCCATTGACTTTCAAAAGTTATTAAAACAAAACGCTCTGAAACGGCAAACCATTTCAGAGCGGAAAACGCAAAAGAAAGCAGGTAAACTGCTGCTTCATTGCTGCAAAGCAAGGTTCGCAGCATATCTGCATCCATCATCTTCTTTCATCCAGACTATACTGTCGGCTTCGGAGTTTCACCGAATCATGCCTTTCGGCTCGTGGGCTGTACCACCGGTAGGGACTTTCACCCTGCCCTGAAGATTCTTTAATTTTGATCATACAATACACCTTTTCACCATAGATGTCAAGGTTTTTCTGCTTAATAAGGAAGCGTCATTGAGCCTGTAATCCATCCTCCCCCCACAGCCAGAACATCACCGTTTACACAGCTGGATTCATCACTGGCCTGGAAAGGCGCATCAGATGCAATCTGCCGCGCCTTTCCAGGGTAGGTACAGCGGCCATAATATTCTTCACTCGTCCATATTTCTCCTCATACCTGCGCAATGCTCCGTGGACTCTGTCTGTCTAGTTCTGCATCCGGATCTGCTGCCCCATAATCAGGGGATACCTGATCAGTTCTTTTCCCTCCAGGTTTTCCCGGTGCATATCCACCCCGGAAATCTGATGATTCTCGTAGGTGGTGTAGTAGTAGATACCCTTGTCCGCATTGCAGCAGGAGGTGTAGATGGTGACCTCATACTTTCCCTCCCCCAGCGCGCAGCACCCCCGCTGCTGGTCCACAGCCCCCAGGATATGGAAAAACTGGCTGACGCTCTCCGACTCCAAAGCCCCGGATAGAGAATTCATCTTCACAAAGGCTGCCCGGACAAAGCGGGACTGGGAGGACAGGTCGCCGGGAAGTCCCAGAGCCCCCATCCCCCGGGCATAGGTCTTTAAGGGCAGCTTGTCGGAAAAATGGTTCACCGGGTCCTTTGGGGACAGATGCATGTAATTGTTAAGCTGAAACATCTGCTCCGGAAAGGGCGGGTTGTTGGTGAGAACCCCCGCAGGATTGTCATAGACCTTCAGCCCCTCGCGCACCGCCTCCAGGGTGATGGCCTCCTGCCGATCTGCGATGATCCAGTGCAGCTGGGCCAGGGGCATCTGGCTGCTGAAGGGAGTATTTACCAGGTTGAGCCTGTGAAGGAGCATCCGAACCTCCCTCACTGTGGCGCACTGCCCCAGAATCCAGGGAATCAGCTCAAACTGGGCCACATTGTCCTTGTCAGGAGATGCAGCCCCATAATAAGCATTGCCCACAAAATTCAGGCCGGCCATGCCCAGCCCCATCTCATTGACCCCCTCGTAGTACAACGGATAGTCCATGGCCACATGGGCCATGCCGATGATGGCATAATGGCTTTCCATAGCTCTCATATGGCGAAACTGAAACACATAGCTCCGCGGGGTAATGGTCACCTCCTCGCCATAGGAGCAGTCATAGTCCAATGTGCGTCCAAAGTAAAAATCCTTTGTCAGGTAGGTTGCAGCAGTACACATATTTTTTTATACTCATCCGATTTTTGTCAGTCCCGGATGCTCCTTTCCCCAATAATTCCCTCTCATTCTGTTTCCAGATCGAAGATATTTTCTCTCCGAACTGCCCGAATATTGATACAGGTGTCAAAAAGTCATGCATTTTCATGCAAGCATGAAATGCATGACTTTGGGGCACCCCATGTAGCCATTTTTATGCTCAGGCTTCATATACCGGTTCAAAATCCTCCGGCCCATGCCCGCATAAGGGACATGTAAAATCCTCCGGAAGCTGGCTTCCCTCATAGTAGTATTTGCAGATTTTACATCTCCATCCGATGATTTTCTTATCCTCCTGCTTTTTCTCGGGCTTTGGCTTCACCCTGCTCTGGTAATCTGCATAGGTAAGGGGATTTTTTCCGCTTAACACCTGGCCATCCTCCACCTCTGCGACAAACAGGGTGTGACTGCCCAGATCCATGCTGTCAACCACCCTGCAGCTAATAACCGCGCAGGTCTGCCACCCCAGATAGGGGATGTTGTTTTTATCAACCGGCAGCTGGATATCCGCGAATTTGTCCACATCCCTGCCGGACTGAAAGCCAAAATGCCTGATGGTCTCAAAGGTGCAGGTTTCGTCCAGCATACTCAGGGCGAATACCCCGCTTTTCTTGATCAGTTCACAGGTGTAGTTTGCGTTGATGGCCGCGATAGCCACCCTGGTAGGATTATTCGCCACCTGCATACAGGTGTTGGTGATACAGCCGTTTACCACATCCCCCACCCTGGTGGACAGCATAAACACGCCGTAGCTTAAACTGTACAATGCTCTCTTATCCATATTCCCTCCGTTCCGCCGCACAAGGGCGGCAAAAAATCATTATATAATTTATGCCCTGCTGAATGTTTATTTCAGCAGGGCATAATCCGTCAATAATCACTTATGTTATTAGCTGAAGTATCTCTTTAACAGACCCTCAAAAGCCTTACCGTGACGAGCCTCATCTCTTGCCATCTCATGTACAGTGTCATGGATCGCATCCAGATTTGCAGCCTTCGCACGCTTAGCCAGGTCAACCTTACCGGCGGTAGCGCCATGCTCAGCCTCCACTCTCAGCTCCAGGTTTTTCTTTGTGCTGTCTGTGACAACCTCGCCAAGAAGCTCTGCGAATTTAGCTGCGTGCTCAGCCTCCTCGTAAGCTGCCTTCTCATAGTACATACCAATCTCAGGATAGCCCTCTCTGTGTGCGACGCGAGCCATAGCCAGGTACATACCCACTTCTGTACACTCACCCTCAAAGTTTGCTCTCAGATCAGCAATGATATCCTCGCTGACGCCCTTAGCAACGCCTACGATGTGCTCTGCAGCCCAAACCTTCTCGTCAGACTGAACCAAGAACTTCTCCCCGGGAACATGGCACACGGGGCACTCTGCAGGGGGCTGATCTCCCTCATGAACATAGCCGCAAACGGGACATACATACTTCATAAATCAATTCCTCCTATATATGTAATATTTTTTATATTCAGCCAAAACAATTGTTTTGACCTGATCACGCAAATTGCTGACACTCCGGGCAGACATATCTCATGCACAGGTCGTAGGATAAAAGCTGCAGACCTGTCTGCTGTTCCAGATAAGCCTTCATATCTCCAACAGATACATCTGCGATTTTGCCGCAGCGCTCACAGAGCACATGCTCATGCTTCATGACGCTGCGGTCATAATGCTCCGGCTGACCGTTTATGGATACCTTTGCGATCAGTCCCCGCTCCGTCAATAGGCCCAAATTTCTGTAAACCGTGGCGAGAGATATCCCAGGGTTTATCTCTTTGCAGCGGCGATAGATCTCCTCCGCCGTCATATGTCCGGAAAAAGTTCGGATTACATTTAATATCAATTCCTGATGCTTCGTCATATCTGCCCTCAGAATGAGAACTATTCTCATTTTTAGATAGAATAGCACAATTGAAAAAAATTGTCAATAGCTGGGAGGAAATAAATAAGAAAAGTCTGTATTATTCAATCTGCTACAGGGTAAAAGGATTCACCAACGCGCTCTTCTCAAACGCCCCGATGCTTTCATAGCCGTAAAGCTTCGCCGTGTTCTCGATAGTCTTCTCGGCGATGTTCACTCCTGCGGTATAGCACTCCACCACATACCGACCATAGAGCTGGAGCATTTTGTCGGAATAGGTGCTGATCTCTCCCCGCAGATAGGTTTCATAGGAGGTATCCTCCGGATTGTCCTCGTAGGTGTGAAGCCTTCTGGCATTGCCCGCCACATGGGGATAACGCAGGGCGAAATCCTCCATCATCCGCATCTGAACCCCCACGATCTGCTCAATCACCGCCTTCTTCTCCTCCGTAAGCTCCGGAAAATGATCCTTGATCTCTTCATATCGCTCCGGGGCCGTGCTCTCCATCATTCGTCCATATTTTTCCGTGATCAGATTATGTCCCATCCTGTTCTCCCGGTTAAAGTCGTAGAGATACTGCATGAGCATGGGCTTACTCCAAGTCAGATACTGGCTTTTTCTCATAATGGAAAAGGTGGGCCAGTCATTCTGGCAATAGGCCCGGCCGCCTTCGTTTTTTACCTTGTCAAAGGCTTCAAACTCCACCCTGGCTATCCTATCCACCAGCTCCTCCTTGGTCATGACAGCATAGGACGCCTTTTCTACAAGCTCCTCCGTCTGCATGTCCAAATAGGGGTCTATGTCGCTGATATCGCTGTTGTCATAAAGCTCCCTTGCAAAAAAAGCCCCCAAGGTCTGAGTCAGAGTCCTTGCCCGCTCCATCGCGCCCTGCTGGTTCAGACAGCCGCGAAGAGCCGAAAGAATGTCGCAAAGCTCTGCGCCCCGTTCCAGCTTCATGGTACTCCTGTACAGCCATTTGTCGTGGGGCGGATACTGATTGAGAAAATGATGCTGCAGCCGCATGCCATGTGCAATACACTGGGACATCATCAGATCCGCCGTCAGCATATCCCCTCTCTCAAGCATTCTGAAATAATTGTACTGACCGGTCTGAGACAGCTTCGCCGCGTCCTCCGCCAGCTTTAAGAGGCGGATTTCCTCCGGATATCCCTTTTTCAGCTGTTCCCGGAACGCTGAGAAAATGCCCTCGTCGTCCCTGTACACCTCACCGTTTACCGCCGCTGCCAGGGCATAGTCCTCCACGCTGCTCCAGTCGATGTGCTCATAGGAATCCGTTCCCAAAAGACGCCTGTAAAAATCTGAGATCCGCATCACGCCCCGGCGGTTCTGACCCTGCCTGCTTTTTGTCCTCCTAAAGCCCATAAACTCCACAGGAAGCTTCTCGTACTCCTGTGTCAGTCTGTCCCCAATCTCCTGGTAGGTTTCATCCGTCACCCACAGGCAAAAATCAGGCCCCCAGTCATGATCCCGGGACACCCCATCATCATAGCCAAAGCAGTCCGAGCCCTCTCCCACAAGGCCCACGGCAATCCTTGACGCATACTCCGGGAAAAGCTCCTGGATCATCGGTGCGCCATAGGTCTCGTAATATTTTCTGCAAAGCTCCAATCCGGTCATTTCTGTATCTGCCTGAATATTGGGCTGCTCCGGCTGCTTTGGAACGCTTTCTCCCGCTTCTGTGTCCAGAGCCTGTCTGCAGGCATCCCGATTTGCCATCAGCCGCTCATACTGCCTGTTTCGTCCCAGACTGTTTTCCACAATCTCCATACCCTCCTCAAAAAGCTTCATCGCCTGTTTATACTCCCCCTTGTGATAGCAGCACATTCCCAACGCAGATAGGGCTGCACAGTAATGGGCGTCAAAGAAATTCCGTTCCTTAAAGCAAGCGATAGAGGTTTTCGCATATTCCGCCGCCCTGTCATAATTCTGAGCAAGCACGCAGGTATTGGCAAGATTTGCATAGGTGACCGCAATCTCAAAGCCCGCATTCTGGGCTTTCACGATTTCCAGGGCCCTTAGCAGAAACTCTTCCGCATGAGCATAGTCCTTAAACTCCTGGTAAAGAAGACTCATATTATTGTAGAGTCCAGCAAAGAGCATGTCATTTTCCTTCAGATTTTGCTGATAGATTTCCTCTGCAATCCCATAATACTTCATAGAATTGTCATAATCGCCAATGGAGCGGTATGCATTGGCTGCGTTTAATGCCGTTGTAGCGTATGGAACTGTACCGGACAATCCCATCTGCCAGGCCAGCTTCAGGGATTCCTCGATCACTGCTTGCAGCTTATCCACCTCGGAGGTCTGCCTGTAATAGCCGATCAGCTCATTGAATATCTGGAGGCATAGACCGGAATCCTGCTGTTTTTTCGCCTGATCCAGGCACTCCAGCATATAGCTTTCTGCCTCCTTTGCCCTATTCTCATCAAAAAGTCTGTCAATAGTTTGAAAAATCTCATTGATATCCATCATTTCAACATACCCCCACCTCTGATAAGCCTATTTTACCATATTATTTTCTGAGCCTCAAGCGAAAATGCATATTCTCTGTAATGGTCCATTTTCTGTATCACTCTTGTAAAAACAAATCCAATATAGTAAAATAGCGCAGAAAGAATTAATTATAGAATCACTTCGGAGGAATTTATGAAACGGGAAGAGGCAGAACAGTATCTGTATTGCGCCATGTCCATAGGGGAGCAGCTCCTGATCAGCGGCGCGGAGGTGAGCCGTGTGGAGGACACCATCCGGCGAATCTGCACCGCCTACGGGGCAAAGCGGGTGGACGTCTTTTCCATCACCTCCTGCATCATCACCACCATATACGGAGAGGACTTTGATTTCTGTACCCAGACCCGGCGCATATCCGCCACCTCCCACGACTTAAGCAAGCTGGATGCGCTGAATGCCCTGTCCAGGAGGATTTGCCTTGAAAAGCCTGATCCAGCATTGATAAAGGAGAAAATCGAGGAGATACAAAACGGCCCGCGCTATAGCTTTAAGACGCAGCTGCTGATCTATGCCCTGGTCAGCGCCTCATTTTCCATGTTCTTTGGGGGAAACGCCAGGGATATGATAGCCTCCGCCATAATTGGCGTGCTGCTTAAGTTCCTGGAGCTTTTTATCAAGCGAGGCTCTGTGAACAACTTTATAACCGCCCTCATCTGCTCCACCGCAGGAGGCTTTTTATCCAATCTCTCCGTCATGATTGGCCTGGGTCAACATGCAGACCTGATTAATATCGGAAACATTATGCTGTTGATTCCCGGAATCGCCTTTACAAATTCCATCAGGGATCTGTTTTCCGGCGACATCATCAGCGGACTGACCCGCTTTATCGAGTCCATCACCCTGGCCATGGTCATTGCCCTGGGCTTTACCCTGGGGAACTTTATACTATAGCATTTGTGCGAATATCTCAGGAGGATCAACATGCAGGATTTCATCCAGCTAACCGCCGCTACCGTCGGTTCCGCCGCCTTTGCGGCCTTCTTTAATATCCGGGGGAGGAAACTGATCTATGCCACCCTGGGGGGCTTTCTCTCCTGGGCCGTCTATCTGGCCCTATTTCATTTTACGGCAAACTCCTATCTCAGTGGTTTTATCTCCTCCGCCATCGTAACCATCTACGCGGAGTGTATGGCACGGCTTCACAAAACCCCTGCCACTGTTTTTTTAGTTTCGGCGGCCATCCCTCTGTTCCCCGGTTCCAATCTGTACTGGGCCATGAACTGCCTGATGCTTAAGGATTGGGAGGGATTTAGCGCGCAGGGCACCCATACGCTTCTGTTTGCCACCTGTATGTCCGCAGGAATTCTGCTGACCACCATCATTTTTCAGAACATCTGGCATTATCTTCAAAAGCTCCAGGAGCATATTTAAAAAGCATATCGACTTCAAAAAGCCAGATTGTCGTAGTTTTTTGGGACTGCAACCGATAGTTGCCGAATAGTTGGTGGAGTGAAAATGCCACTTTCACTACAATATAGGTGGAGGTGAATAATATGTCATAATGAAACAGCCGCCAAGACAGAGACCCTTCAAGGATGAACGTGGCAAGCAGTAGATGCCAATTCAAAAAGCGCAGCGTTGGACTTTGTAATCACCGCTGCACAGGTTTTAACGGTTATGTGCCTTATCAAAGGAAATCCGGCATGGAAAGGCCGTCTTGCTCTTCTGTTTATCGGAGGAGCAGCTTATTCCCCCAGATAATTCTTATCTACGGTGATGACGCACTCATACCGGCTGTCGATTTCCTTCATCAGCATGGCAATCTGGCGGGAAACTCGGTCTGTATCCTTCTGACTGTAGGAAAAGGGAACCACCACATCAAAAATCAGATTAATCTGCTCCTGTCCGTTAACCATGCGGAAATCATGGAAGGTCAGATTCTCATCAAGAGCCTGGAGCACATTTTTCAGCTTCTCCTTCACTGCTAAAACCTTTTCATCGTGGGTTTCCACCGGATCCATGTGGATGACCAGAAAAATATTCAGCGCATGGGATACCTCCCGTTCAATCCGGTCAATGATTTCATGGGAAACCTCGATATCCACGTCCGAAGGCACCTCCGCATGGATGGTGGCCATACTTCTGTTTGGCCCATAATTGTGAATGATCAGGTCATGGGTGCCCAAAATCCCGTCATAGGCCTCCACCATGGTCTGAATCTGGCGATACAGCTCCGGGTCCGGCGCCTGGCCGATCAGGGGCTCTAATGTATCCTTTGCAATGCCAAAGCCCGCCCACATAACCAGCAGAGAGACGACAATTCCTGTGACAGCGTCAATATTGACGGCGGTAAGGTGACAGATCAGAATGGACAGCACGGTGGCTCCCGTGACAATGACATCCCCCGCCGAGTCTGCGGCTGTGGCCAGCATCACCTTTGACTTGATCCGTTTCCCCAGCTTTCGGTTGAAAAGGGAAAGCCACAGCTTCACCCCGATGGACAGCAGCAGAATAATGAAGGGCGCCCACTCAAAGGCGATGGGCTCCGGGTGAAACAGCTTAGAAAAGGAGCTTCTAAGACATGTAAATCCCACCTCGATGACAAGAAAGGAAACAATCAGGGCTGCAATATACTCAATCCGTCCATGGCCAAAGGGATGCTCCTTGTCAGCAGGCTTGCTGGCCATCTTTACCCCGATAAAGCTGATGATGGAGGAGGCCGCATCCGACAGATTGTTGGAAGCGTCCGCCATAATTGCCAAAGAGTTCATCATAAATCCGATGATATATTTTACTGTAAACAACAGCACGTTGCAGATAATTCCCACACAGCTGGACAAAATCCCATATCTGGTTCGGACCTGCAAATCCTCCGTATTCTCGTGATCCTTGACAAAACTTTTAACAAGAAATTCCGTCATATTCTATTACCCTTCCCTGTTCCCAGCCTGTTACTCCTATTATTATAAATGCAGCTGCCAAAAATACATGCGTGAAAATGCACAGCAATTTTTTATATTCTATCAATATATCATTAAAAGTCAAGACGAACTTTAGTCCTAGTTATCTAATTAAAATCCCCGTACCGGAAACAAACCAGTACGGGGATTTTAAATATATAAATCGTTTACTTTGCCGCCAGCTCCTGCTCCCGCTTCTGCACCTCTGCGGGGGCTTGCTCATAGCGGACAAACTCATAGGAGAAGTCTCCTGCGCCGCCGGTCATGGACCGGAGGGTGGTGGAATAGCCGTAGAGCTCTGACATGGGCACCTCAGCCAGAATGGTCTGCTTGCCGCCGGGGATGTGATCCATTCCCAGCACACGGCCGCGTCTGCGGTTCATATCCCCCATGATATCTCCCGCATACTGGTTGGGAACCGTTACCTGGACGGAGGCAATGGGCTCTAAAAGCACAGGGGAGGCTTCCATGATGCCGGACTTAAATGCCAGAAGCGTGGCCGTCTTAAAGGCCATCTCGGAGGAGTCCACAGAGTGGTATTTCCCATCGATCAGGGTGGCCTTGATGCCAACCACCGGATATCCGGCCAGAGGGCCCTTTAACACGCCTTCCGCCAGACCCTTTTCCACTGCGGGAAAATAGTTCTTGGGCACAGCGCCCCCAACAACCCGCTCCTCAAAAACGTAGGGAGTGTCCAGATCCCCGGAAGGCTCGAATTCCATCACAACCACGCCGTACTGGCCATGTCCGCCGGACTGCTTCTTATGGGTTCCGGTAACGGTGGATTTCTTTAAAATGGTCTCACGGTATGCGATTCTGGGCTTTGAAAGCTCAATCTGCACCTTATAGCGGTTTGCCAGGCGGCTGGCAACGATCTCTAACTGCTGCTCGCTGATGCCGTAGAGCAGGGTCTGGCGGTTTTCAGAGTCATTCACTGTCTTTAGGGTCAGATCCTCCTCCATCATCCTGCTCATGGCCCCGACGATCTTATCCTCATCCGCCTTGTTCACTGCCCTGTAAGCCTTATAGGTGTAGGGAATGGGAATCTGAGGCTCCTTGTAGACCACCGTAGCGCCCTTCTCCGCCAGAGTATCTCCGGTGGTGAGTGTGCTCATCTTGGTGAGAGCACCGATATCACCTGCGTGAAGCTCTGCAATCTCGGCAGTGTCCTTGCCCTTGATGGTGTAAATCTTGCCCACCTTCTCCTCTGTATCCTTCTTTATATTATACAGGGTTGTATCCGGCTTTAAAATACCGGTCATCACCTTCACCAGGGAATACTTTCCGATAAAGGGATCCACGATGGTCTTAAATACCTTCAGGCTCACATGCTTTGCATCGTCATATTTTAACAGCAAAAGCTCGTCATTTTCAAGGTTTCTGGCCGCCGCCGTTCTGTTCAGAGGCGAAGGGAAATACTTTTTGACAGCGATAAGCAGCGCCTTAACGCCCAGACAGCTGGTACCGCTTCCGATAAGCACAGGCACCACATTTCCCTCACATACATTGGTGCGAAGGGCTGTGGAAACCTCCTCGTATGTAAACTCATCGCCGCTAAAGTAGCGATCCATGTACTCCTCGCTGGTCTCGGCTACCGCCTCCATCAAAGACTCTCGGCTGGCGCCAAGGTGCCTTTCCAGATACTCGGGGATGGGGCACTCCTCATAGTCCGAGCCCCCTGTAAAGCGGCGGCCCGCCATCTTCACCACGTTCACGAAGCCCACAAACTTCTGGTTCTCTCTCATGGGAATATGGAAGGGTGCGATCTTACGTCCAAATTTCTCGTTTAACGCCACGTTGATGCGCCTGAAGCTGGCCTCGTCGTCGTCCATGCCTGTCACAAAGATCATCCGGGGAAGCTCATACTTTTCACAGAGCTCCCAGGCCTTTTCCGTTCCAATCTGGATGCCCGCCTTGGCGTTCACCACGATGATGGCAGCTCCCGCCACGCTCATGGCCTCCTCCACCTCGCCCACAAAGTCAAAGGATCCCGGTGTGTCCAGGAAATTGATCTTTACGTCCTCATACTCAATGGGAACAACGCTGGTGCTGATGGACATGAGGCGCTTTTGCTCCTCCTTGTCAAAGTCGCTGATGGTGTTTCCATCCTCCACACGCCCCTGGCGGCTCGTCGCCCCTGCAAAATAGGCCACCGCCTCGATCAACGTGGTCTTTCCACAGCCGCCGTGTCCCAGTACAACCACATTTCTGATCTGATCTGTCTTATAAACCTTCATGTAACCCTCCTTTATGCCCGTCTTTTCCGATACACAGGCTGTTTTTTCAAAATATATGGGAATATTGTACTATAAATATCCGAAAATTACAAGGAAATTGTGAAAAATATGCAAATATTTTATCAAAAAGAGGGCATCGAAATCGAAATGAAGCCTACATCCTCACTCCTCCAAAAACTTCCTGATTGCCCGAAAGCAGCCGTTTAGCATCTCCGTGTCCACCTGCCCGTCCTTATGAAAGGCGGTGGCCTCCACGGTAAAGGTATCGTCATAGCCGTTTTCCCTTATAAACTGAAAAAACCGGTTAAAATCCACATGTCCCGCGCCAATGGGAAGGGTTTTCAGGTTTGGCCAGTCCATATATCCCCCGGCATAGTCGTTTACGTGAAAGTGATCAATGTAATGATCTTTTAAAAGCCAGTCATATTCCGGCTCATAGAGGAGATCCAGCTGGGCATGAAATTCCGCCATCTTGGTGTCAAATATAAATCTGATGTCAGGGTACATCTTTACAAGCTCCATCCAGTGCTTCATGGGATTCTCATAATTACACACCACATTTTCCACCAAAAGCTTAAGCCCGGCGCTTTTGGCAATGTGGGAAAGCTCGCCGTAGGCCCTGACATTATTCTCAAAATGGGCATCGGATGTAATCCCATCCCAGAGATGAACCACCAGCTTTTTTGCCCCAATACTGCCCGCTATCTCACAGTTCTTCTCAAACAGCCCCAGGGCTTTTTTCATATTTTCAGTTCCTCCCATACTGATGGCCTCGCCGATGTGCTTCTCACAGTGCATAACGGGGATATTCAGCTTCTCCTCCAGAAGATACTCCAAAAGCTCCTCCGCCCTCTCATACCAGGTATCATACATCATAAACTCAAAGCCGTCGCAGTCAAGCTTTTCTGACAGCGGCCCCAGCAGATGAAAATCCCTGCCGTTTGGCCTTCCTATGAGCGCTCCCGTGGAGCATAAAACCATACTCATCCGCTCTCCTCCATGCTTAACGCATATATCTGTCCGAATATCGCAGCTTTATCCGCACTGCCAAAACTGCCCTTTACCTCTCCGTCCCCATTATAAACTAGAACCCAAGGGCACTGTCAAGCATTTTCTTACATCCTTGATGCTGGTTGTTTCGGAAAGCTTCATGATCACCGAAAAGAAGGAGCGCAAATTGTCTGAAAGCGTATGTAAAACTTATGAAAATTATGTACTTTTTTGTTGACAGTCCCTCCCCCGCATGCTAGAATGATGCTATTTGAAAGACTGAATTTTCGGAGTCTTTTCAAGCAATTATCATTGGACCACTCTAAGGAGTCAAGGCCATACGGACAGCCGGGTCCACTGCCGATGAGCAGCCATGGGCTGCATTATTGATTGAGTTAGAAGCTCAAATTTTATAAGTTGAGTTGGTTACTTTACAACCGAAGTACGCAAATGCGTAAAACTTGTGAAACGGTCAATAAGAGTAGTAAAAGTATGATTGCTGTATAGACTCTGATCATCCCGTCCTGCCATAAACAGTGTTTTTCTTTAACAGGCACAGATGTTTTCTAAGGAATAAGCATCTGCCTCAGAGGTAAGGCCCTCCCATTCTCCGTGGAATTCTGCCAAAAAGCTAGAAGCCGTCTGCCGGACGTGGGTAAAGCGCCACCTCCCCGCGCCCGAAGCTTCTCATCGCGCAAGCTTATACCATAAGCTTGTGCTTAGAGGATAAAAGAACACTTACCACGCATGACTAAGGCACGTTTCGCATGTTGCGGGACTTGCCTTTTTTATTTTTGTAAAAAGTAACCAGAGAAATGAGGAAGCAATGCAGACAAAGAGAAACCGACTGGATCAGCGCCGGGCACCCATCTATGAGGCGCTGGAAAACTTTAGAAGGATGAGAGTGGTGCCCTTTGACGTACCGGGGCATAAGCGCGGACGGGGCAATCCGGAGCTCACTGCCTTTTTGGGACAGCAGTGCGTGGGGGTGGATGTGAACAGCATGAAGCCCCTGGACAATCTCTGCCACCCGGTCTCCGTGATCAAGGAGGCGGAGGAGCTGGCTGCGGATGCTTTTGGAGCCGCCCATGCCTTTCTCATGGTGGGAGGCACCACCAGCTCCGTCCAGAGCATGGTGCTCACCGCCTGTAAACGCGGAGATGAGATCATCCTGCCAAGAAACGTCCACAGAAGCGTGATCAATGCCCTGGTGCTCTGCGGCGCCATACCGGTGTATGTAAACCCGGAGGTGGACAACCGGCTGGGGATTTCTTTGGGTATGTGCAGGGAGCAGGTGGCAAAGGCCATCGCCGAACACCCGAATGCGGTGGCAGTATTAGTGAACAATCCCACATATTACGGCATCTGCAGCGACCTTAGGGCCATCGTCAAGATGGCCCACGATGCGGGAATGCTCTGTCTTGCCGACGAGGCCCATGGCACCCATTTCTACTTTGGAGGCGGTCTTCCGGTTTCCGCCATGGCTGCGGGTGCGGATATGGCCTCCGTGTCCATGCATAAAAGCGGCGGAAGCCTCACCCAATCCAGTCTTCTGCTCATTGGCCCCAATGTCCACGCAGGCTATGTGCGCCAGATCATCAACCTGACCCAGACCACCTCCAGCAGCTATCTTTTGATGTCCAGTCTTGACATCAGCCGCCGAAACCTGGCCCTGCGGGGCCGCCAGATCTTCCACCAGGTAGCCGATATGGCGGAATATGCCAGAGAGGAAATCAATGCGGTGGGGGGCTACTATGCCTTCGGCAAGGAGCTGGTAAACGGCAATTCCATCTTCGACTTTGACACCACAAAGCTCAGCGTCCACACTCTGGACATCGGTCTTGCGGGCATTGAGGTCTATGACATTTTGCGGGATGAATACGATATCCAGATTGAATTCGGGGACATCGGCAATATCCTGGCCTACCTGTCCATCGGGGACCGTCCCCAGGAGCTGGAGCGTCTGGTGAGCGCCCTGGCGGAGATTCGCCGCCACTATCAGACCGACGGTACGGGACTTTTAAGCCAGGAATACATCGACCCGGAGGTGGTGATCAGCCCCCAGGAAGCCTTTTACGCAGATAAGATCAGCCTTCCCTTAAGGGAGACCAAGGGTCGGGTCTGCAGCGAATTCGTCATGTGCTATCCCCCGGGCATTCCCATCCTGGCCCCTGGGGAACGCATCACAGAGGAGATTCTGGATTATATCGAGTACGCAAAGAACAAGGGCTGCAGCATGACCGGGCCGGAAGATCCGGAGATTCTGCATCTGAATGTGCTCGCATAAAGGAGGAATTACAATGGAACTATGGTTTTCGGAATTTCACACTCCGGATGTGAAGCACAGCATCCGGGTCAACAAGCATCTCTACTCCAAGCAGAGCGACTATCAGCGCATCGACATCTTTGAGACCCCGGAATTTGGGCGGGTGCTGACTCTGGACGGAAATGTAATGCTGACGGAGCGGGACGAGTTCATCTACGATGAGATGATGACCCACGTCCCCATGGCAGTCCACAAGGGAATCCGGGACATTCTGGTGATCGGCGCCGGTGACGGCGGGGTTGTGCGGGAGCTGACCCGCTACGACAGAGTGAAACGTATCGACCTGGTGGAGATGGACCCCATGGTGGTGGACGCCTGCCGGGCTTATCTGCCCAGCAATGCCTGCCGGATGGATGACCGCCGGGTACATATCTATTTTGAAAATGCTCTTCGGTTCATCCGCCGCTGCGAGGGGGAATATGACCTGATTATCGTGGATTCCACAGATCCCTTCGGCCCCTCGGAGGGACTGTTTACCAGGGAATTTTACGGAAACTGCTTTAATGCCCTGAAAAGCGATGGAATCATGGTCAACCAGCAGGGAAGCCCCTTCTACTCTGAGGATGCGCGGGCCATGCAGAGGAGCCACAAGCGGATTGCTGACACCTTCCCCATCAGCCGGGTTTACCAGGCCCACATTCCTACCTACGCGGCGGGCTACTGGCTCTTTGGTTTTGCCAGCAAGAAGTATCATCCTCTGGATGATCTGGACGCCGAGAGCTGGGAGGCGGAGAACCTGTACACCCGCTACTACACCACCAGGCTGCACAAGGGATGCTTTTATCTACCCGCCTTTCTGGAGGAGATGCTTCGGGAAGTGGAGAAAAAGGAGGCCCAATGATATCCAGAAACGTAGAATGCTTTATCGGCTGCGATGGGGAATATGAGGACGCCTTCATCGTACTTTACGGCGCGCCCTTTGACTCCACCACCAGCTTTCGACCCGGGGCGCGCTTTGGCTCTGGGGCCATGCGCCACGAGAGCTTCGGGCTGGAGACCTACAGCCCCTATCAGGACGCAGATCTGACGGATTTTAACATCTTTGACAGCGGCGATCTGGAGCTGTGCTTTGGCAGTGCAGAGGCCGCACTCTCTGATATAGAAAACCGCGCGGAGGAGATTTTAAATGATGGCAAGCTTCCCCTGCTTCTTGGCGGGGAGCATCTGGTGACACTGGGAGCGGTAAGGGCAATATATAAACGCTATCCCAACCTTCACATCATCCACTTTGACGCCCATGCGGATCTGCGGGAGGATTATCTGGGGGCAAGGCTGAGCCATGCCTGTGTCCTGCGCCGCTGCCATGAGCTTTTAGGAGACGGACGAATCCATCAGTTCTGCATCCGCAGCGGAGACCGGGAGGAATTTCGCTTCGCAAGGGAGCACACGGCTCTTCATCCCTTTTCCTTTGACGGACTTTCGGAGACTGTCGCTGAGCTAAAGGCCATAGGGGCGCCTGTGTATTTCACCATCGACCTGGACTGCCTGGACCCGGGGGTATTTCCCGGCACCGGCACACCGGAAGCCGGGGGCGTTTCCTTTATGGAGCTGCTTGCCGCCATCCGTGAGGTTTGTCAGTTAAATATCGTCGGAGCGGATGTGAACGAGCTGGCCCCCATGCTGGATGCCAGCGGGGTATCCACCGCCACTGCCTGCAAGGTGCTTCGGGAGCTGATGCTGGCAATATGTATTAACAAAAGCAACTATTTAGCAAAAAGGAGAATAAATTCATGAGCAGAGTTCTTGTTATCGGCTGCGGCGGCGTCGCCTCCGTGGCCATCAGAAAATGCTGTCAGGTAAGCGATGTGTTCACCGAGCTTTGCATTGCCAGCAGAACCAAGTCCAAATGCGATGCCCTGGCGGCGGAGCTTGCGCCCCAGACCAGCACAAAAATCACCACCGCCCAGGTGGACGCAGACGATGTAAACCAGCTGATTGCACTCATCAACTCCTACAAGCCGGAGCTGGTGATGAACATCGCCCTGCCCTACCAGGATCTCACCATCATGGACGCCTGCCTGGCCTGCGGGGTCAACTATATGGACACCGCCAACTACGAGCCGGAGGATACAGACGATCCTAAATGGCGCGCCGTCTACGAAAAGCGCTGCAAGGAAGCGGGCTTTTCCGCCTACTTCGACTATTCCTGGCAGTGGGCCTACCGGGAAAAATTTGAGAAGGCTGGCCTTACGGCTCTTCTTGGCTGCGGCTTCGACCCGGGTGTGACCCAGGCCTACTGCGCCTACGCAAAAAAGCATGAGTTTGACGCCATTGACACCATCGACATCCTGGACTGCAACGGCGGCGACCACGGCTATGCCTTTGCCACCAATTTTAACCCGGAAGTAAATTTAAGAGAGGTGTCCGCCCCCGGCAGCTACTGGGAGGATGGGCATTGGGTGGAGATTCCACCCATGAGCATCAAGAGAACCTATGATTTTGACCAGGTGGGCGTGAAGGATATGTACCTGCTCCACCACGAGGAAATCGAATCCCTGGCCCGGAACATCCCCGGTGTCAAGCGCATCCGCTTCTTCATGACCTTCGGCCCGAGCTACCTGACCCACCTGAAATGCCAGGAGGAGGTCGGCAAGACCTCCATCGAGCCGATCCTGTTCGAGCGCAAGGAGA
>CALWLH010000091.1 GCA_944381475.1 uncultured Lachnospiraceae bacterium
ACAGCTCAAATTCGCTCATTTTTCTGAGAAAAATGGCTACTTTTCGCTGTTTTGTGGGTCCCAAAGTCATGCATTACCATGCGAGCATGGCATGCATGACCTTTTGACCCTGATATCATATAATAAACTTAAAATAAGAATTCGTCAATGAGACAATAAAAGAAACACATCAGGAGGTATCTATGAAAAAAGAAACTGTTGTTGTCGCACTGGGAAGAAACTGCTTTGGCAAGACACTTCCAGAGCAGAAAACTGCCGTCAAGCAGGCTGCCCGTGCCATCGCAGATTTAGCAGAGGAGCGATATGAGGTTGTCATCACCCACAGCAACGGCCCTCAGATCGGTATGCTGCACACCGCCATGACGGAATTCTCCCGTCTGGATCCCAGCTACTCCGCCGCCCCCATGTCCGTGTGCGGCGCATTAAGTCAGGGCTACATCGGCTATGATCTGCAGAACGCTATCCGCACGGAACTGTTAGACCGGGGAATCTATAAGCCGGTCTGCACCATCATCACCCAAGTACGGGTGGATCCCTTTGACAAAGCCTTCAATAACCCCACAAAGGTGATTGGCCGCCATATGTCAAAGGAGGATGCGGAGGCCGAGATCAAAAAGGGGAACTACGTAACCCAGGAGGAGGACGGCACCTACAGGAGAATCTATGCCAGCCCGAAGCCCATCGACATTTACGAGATTGACGCTATTAAAGCCCTTGTAGACGCGGGTCAGATTGTCATTGCCTGCGGAGGCGGAGGCATTCCTGTTTTGCAGCAGGGAACAAAGCTTGTGGGCGCCAGCGCCATCATTGAGAAGGATGCTACTGCCGCCCGTCTTGGACAGATGCTTGATGCAGACGCCCTGTTATTCCTGACCATTAAGGAGAAAATGATTATCAACCGGGGAACGGAAAGCGAGCGGGTACTGGATCATATTACTGTTGATGAAGCCAGAAGCTATATCGATGACGGTCAGTTCCAGGCGGGCCTTGACAAGCCGAAGATGGAGGCCGCAGTGGAATTTGTCTCCACTGGCACAGACAGGCGGGCGGTAATCACCACCCTTGAAAATGCAAAGGCAGGTCTGGCGGGAAGGAATGGAACGATCATTCAATAGCTTCTCCCTGAACCTGAATTCTGTCGTCAGCAAAAGGCTGCCGCTGATAGTTTCCTGCTATCTCCGGCAGCCTTTTATGATTCACTATTTTATAGATATCAGAGGCCGAAAGTCATCCATGACTTTCGGCCTCTGGCATCATGTCAGATTGCTCTTGTACTGTACTTTAAAAATTCCAGCTCCTCGCCTTTAAAATAGGGCTTTAGGGTCTCGTAAACCATCCTGTGATATGCGTTGATCCGCTCCTTGTCAAGGTATGTGAGATAGCGCTCCTCCACACCATCCAGGTCAATGGGACAATAGGTAATGGTCTCAAATTCCATGAATTGACCGTACTCGGTCTTCGGGCCCTTGCGGCACACCAGCTCATTTTCTATACGGATTCCGTATCCGCCCTCCTCATAGTAGCCCGGTTCGTCGGTGGTCACCATGCCTTCCTCCAAAACACAGCTGTCATTGCGCTCCGGCACCACCTTCCAGCGGAAACCATTGGGCGCCTCGTGGATATTCAGACGATACCCCACTCCATGGCCCGTTCCGCAGCGGTAATCCAATCCCATATCCCAAAGGGGGCCTCTGGCAAGAATATCCAGGTTCATGCCCCGGCACCCATACAGGAACCGGGCGTTTGCCAGATTCATGTTAGAGCGAAGAACCGTGGTATACATCTTTTTCTGTTCATCAGTAAGGGGACCCAGCACAAAGGTTCTGGTGATATCCGTGCTGCCCTCCAGATAGTGACCGCCAGAGTCCACCAGCAGAAAGCCCTCCGGCTTCAGCTCCGAGAAGCTCTCCGGTGTGGCAGAATAATGCATCATGGCCGCATTGGAGCCGTAAGCGCTGATGGTATCAAAGCTCAGATCCAGAAAGCCCTCCTGCTGTGCCCGAAGCTCCGCCAGATAATCCTGGGCGGAGAGCTCTGTGATGGGCATGTTCCCGATATTCTTTTTCAGCCAATACATGAACTTCGTGCAGGCAATACCGTCCTTCACATGGGCCTTTTTGATGTTTTCCAGCTCCACCGGATTCTTGATGGCCTGGTGAAGCACCTCGGGATTGGGCCTGTCGATAATCTCTGCCGTATCCTCCACTGCACGGTAAAGCCGCATGTTCACAATTCTGGAATCCAACAACACCCTGGAGTCGGGAAGCATCTGTTTTACAGACTCAAAGATCTGATCATACTCCCTGATCTGCACCCCCTGATCTAAAAGCGCATGTTCCACCTCTTTGCTTACAGACATAGGGTTGACGAACAACACAGCCCTGTCCATGGTAATAACGGCATAGCTCAAAACTACAGGAAAATGCTTCACATCGTTCCCACGAATATTAAAAAGCCAACAGATATTATCCAGAGCGGACAATACATGAGCATTTGCCCCTTCTTTTTTCATATCCTCCCTGATCAGGCGCAGCTTTTCCTGGGTGGAGCATCCGGAATATTGTTCTGAAAAAAGCTCCACAGGGGATGAAGAAAGGGCCGGCCTGTCCTTCCAGATCAGGTCGATCAGATCCTCCTCCACAGAGAATGTTACAGCCTTATCCGCCGTCTTTTTTTCCAGCTCCTTTGCCCAGTTTGCGTTGACAACCCTGCCGTCGAAGCCGATGATACCGCCATGGGGAACCTTCTGTGCAATAAAGTCCGTCACCTCCGGTACATCCTCCATGCCCATACGAAAAAGCCTTACCGGAGTGCCAGATAGCTGCTTCTCCGCCTGGATGAAATATCTTCCATCCGTCCAGAGTCCAGCCATATCCTGGGTTACGACAGCCACACCTGCCGATCCGGTAAAGCCTGTGATAAATCTCCTCGCCTTAAAAAAGTCACCTACATATTCTGTTTCATGAAAATCCGAAGTGGGGACATAATAAATATCGATCCCACGCTTCTTCATTTCAATCCGCAGTGCGTCAATACGTTCCTTAATCATCATACACCTCTTACTTATCCTCACATTTACAAAAAAAGTGCAAGATACTTTTTCTGCATATGGATACATCAAGGTGTATTGTAACACAATTGATATCTGAAAGCAACATCAGACTTTATCCCCATGCTGCTGGCGCCATTCTTTAATGAAATGCTCCTGCTCCAGATCCTCCAGGTCAAATTCCCGGTTTCCTGCCGCCAAGATAGTATAAAGCTGTGTTACAACAAGTATTGCCAACGCAATACCCCCTATTATATATGCCGTCATATGACCCACCTCCTTCTCGGTCTACTATTCCCAACTCTGTGAGGTTTATTCATCTGACAAAGCATAAAAAAGCTATGTCTTAGGCCGCCCCTATACTATTATATGCAGCAGCAGAAGATACTTGCCTTATTTCTAAAGAGCCATAAAGAGTCAAACCAGCAGCTCCCGCAAAATCACATCCTCTGTAAGAAGCTGTTTTGCCCGTTCCCGGTAAATTTCCTCATGCAAAAAGGTGTGGCGATGGGGTTTGACGGATGGCGCCAGGTCAACCGCCTTAGCAAAATCCTTTTTTTTCATTCCAAGAGTCTTCACATAATCAAAAAACCCAGTATCTGCAAAAATGGTGCGAACCCTCACAAAACGGTGATCATGCACCAAACTCATCAGGTATGTGGCTATCCCCACCTGGATACCATGGAGCTGAGGAACCTCCAGAAACTGATCCAACGCATGGCTGATGAGGTGTTCGCTTCCGCTGGTGGGACAGCTGTTTCCTGCAATTTCATTTGCGATACCGCTCATAGCCAGAGAATTCAGAAGCTCATTCAGAAATAAATTCTCATGGATATCATGAAAGGGCGTGCGCACAAAGCTGTTCACCGCCTTCTTTGCGATCATCACCGCAAAGTCATTAAGCTGGCTGTAGCCTGCGGCCTCCTCAAACTGCCAGTCGTAAATGGCGGTAATTTTTGAAACCATATCCCCGATCCCAGAGTAGATAAACTTATCCGGAGCAGTTTTAATCACCTCCGTGTCCACCACAATCCCATAAGCAAGACGCGCCGGCACGGAAACCCTTCTGCCGTCAATCAGCAGGGATGCGCTGGCGCTGGAAAAGCCGTCGCTGGAGCTGGAGGTAGGGATACTGATAAAGGGCAGCTTTCGTAAGAATGCCGCATATTTTCCCGCATCAATCACCTTGCCGCCTCCGATTGCAATGACCGCCTCCGTCTTGTTTGGCAGGGAAAAGGCCATCTCCACCAGATCCTTCATAGCCACCGTATCAATCTCACAATACTCTAAAACATGAATATCCTCCTTTTTCAGAGACTGCATTACACGCATGCCAAACATATCAACCAAACCATTTCCAAAATAAATCACCACATTGACCAGATTCTCATCCCGCAGATAAGCGCCAACTCTGTCCAATGTCCCCACACCGATTTTTAAAAAGGCTGGGATAGCGATACTCTTTCCTATCTCTGACATATTTACCTCTTTCTGATGCGCTTGCCGCAGCATCATGGCAGATTTGGAAGTTTACTTCCTAACTTACCTTTTTCTCACGCACTGCAACCTTAAATTACAGCAATATCTTGTTTTCTGTCACTGTTATCTGCTATACTCCTGCTCCTGTGGCATGTGAAATACAAGATCTGATAGCGCGCACTCAGCTGCTTAAGAAGCCGTCTTCCTCCCCGAATCCTCTTTTCATCCATGTTCACCAGAGGATCATCCATGATCAGAAAGGGTTTGTCCTCCTGATACATCGCATCGATAAAAGATAGACGCATACACAGCCATGACAGATCCTGATATCCCATGCTCAGGGCGCTCAGCTCCTTTGGTATGCTTCCAACATCCAGGTAAACCTTCAAATTTGCATCCACCGAATAATGGCATTCTTCCCCATCTGTGATGATTTTATAATATTTTTCCAGGGAAGTCATAAAAGGATCTGTATACTGCTTTGTGAGATTGGTTTTTGCCTGATCCAAAAAATCCTGCGCGATCAGAAGGTTATCATATTGCTCCCTGACCTTTTGCTGCTGCTTTTTCATCTCCTCCAGCATCTCAGCATCAGCGTTAAGCTGGTCAATCTCCTCTGCCGCCTGTTCATATGCTCTGCTGTACTGGTCGATTTCATTCGTCTCCGCCTCAATCTGCTGTTCAAAAGTTAAAATCTTTTCATCCAATTCCTCCAGACTGCACATATTTTCGGGCTGTGTTAAATTCATCAGCTGTTCTATATTTTCCTTTTTTAAATAACTGCTGACACGGTCCGCCGCCTCCTGTTCCTCCTGCCGGCACTGCACATATTTGTGCAGATTCATCTCCAGACCCCGGATTTGCTCTCTGAGCTCCTTCTCCGGAACCATGGACAGCTCCCGAAAGGCATCTGAAATCTCCCCGGCTGCCTGCTCAAAACTGGTTTTTGCCTCATCCCTGCGCTGGCTTCTGGCGCGCAGCTGCTGGTAAAGCTCCGCATTCCGCTCCAATCTGCTTAGGGCGCTGTCAAGGGCGGTTATGGTTTTATCATTCATCTGATTCTCATATGACTGCAGCAGGGCGTAGGGCTGTAAAAAATCAATGAGTTCCCTGTAAAGACTTTTCGCCTGCTCCAAAATCCCGGATTCCTGCAGCATCTGTTTTTGTGACAGCAGCCGCTTATATGAATGATACTCTGTCTTCAGCTCATAGAGGCGTCCCTCCATCCCGGAATCTTCGCAGTCACAGTTCAGAGCAGCCAAAAACTGATGCACATCTTCCAGAAGCGCCCTCAGCCGCTGCTCTCCCTCCAGGAGCTCCTCCTTTAACTGCTCCTCCTTCATCGTTTCCTCCTGATGCACAGGTTCTGGGGATTTTTCCCGTATTTTAGCAAGAAGCCCGCACCCGCAAAGACAGATACCTGCAATCAGCATGATGATACCGATGAACCTTTCATCCAGGAATAAAGCCAGAATGATACCTGCTAATATTCCAATAAGCCCTGCCGGATACTGCCAGATCACAGACTTTGGATGGTGGAGGTATTCATACTGCCCCCGCATCATCGCAGCTGCCTGCAGTGCGGAGCGCTTCTCCTGAAGCGACTGCTTCAGATTTGTATAAGTCCGGCAATGGTCCAGCTTCCTATCAAACTCCTCCTCTGTAATATGATCCCCAAAAATCCTTTGGTAATCACCCAGCTTTTTATCTTCTTCCTCGGAGAGTCTTTCCCGGGCCAGCTCCAGGTTCAGAGTCTGAAGTTTAGCACTTTTCTTCTTATAAAAGGCAAGGGTTTCCCCGGAAGGAAGCCTGCCTGAAAAATACTGTGCCAGATTCCCCAGCTGCGCCTCTTCCTCCTGGGTGAACCGATAATTTTCCATCTGCTGTGCGGCTTTCTGGAGCTGCTCCTCCAATTTACTCAGTCTGATACAGTCCTCATTGTTTGGAAGCCTTCCCGGAAAGCAGGCCCTGGCCTGTTCCAGGGCCGAACGGCGCCGCTGCTCCTCTTTCACAAACTCCTGGTAATGATTTCTTTTTGCCGACAGCTCATTGTATATGCTGATCTGGTTTTTCTGCTCCTGAAGCTGTCTTACATTTCCCTGCAGGCGCATTTTTTGCTCTTTATGGGTTCTGATCTGTTCCTGACGTTCCCTGGCCGTCTCCTCCAGAGTCTCTC
This sequence comes from uncultured Lachnospiraceae bacterium, assembly GCA_944381475.1. Taxonomy (GTDB): domain Bacteria; phylum Bacillota; class Clostridia; order Lachnospirales; family Lachnospiraceae; genus UBA4292. Next base: position 6,705 of record CALWLH010000091.1, read on the forward strand.
TCTTTTGCTGCGTTCTCTCCATCTCGGAAATCTTATTTTGAATATCCTTCAAAAATCCTCCCTTGCGATTGGGTGTTGCACGATTGACTGCATTCTTGATTCGCTCCTCCACCTTCCCGTAGCCGCCGATATCCTGCAGAATCTGTTCACTGCTTCCAATTCTGGCATGGATATCATTGGTCACCTGTGTCCTCCGGTCTGCCTGAGAGATATACATGGTGTTAAAAAATGTGTCCCTATCTACGCAAAAAAGCCTTTCTCCGATATGAGCGGATGCGCCTCCTTTCTTAAAAACGTCGGTTTCCGTCTGAGTCCCCGCATCCAATATCTTTAATTCATCATTCTTCTCCGTCTTACCAAAGCTGCGGCAGATGATATAGGCGCCCTCTTTTGTCTGAATGGTGAGTCTTCCGCCATATTCTCCTCCCTGCCAGGGCATATACTTTTTACGTTCCTTCTCTCCAGTCCGTTTTTTTTCATCGTCAAAACCGTAAAGCATCACCTTGATAAATGCAGCCAGGGTGCTTTTTCCCCAGCCGTTTTCGTCAAGAATCTCATTGACCCCATCCGTAAATTTTATATCATAATTCCTGAGCTTTCCAAAATTTTCAATATGACACTCTATCAGCTGCATATATCCAACTCCTCCTCGAAGGCCTGAAGTCCAAGTCTGATGACCGCCGCTTTCTTTTCTTCGGGCAAGGCAGATGCCTTTACTACCCGGACAAACTCACCCTTTAAAGATTTCTCACGCTCCAGCAAAGCATAATTAACCTTTGGTCTGGTTTCATTTGACAGCTTTACATGATAAAAACGTCCTGCCAGCTTCTGAAGAAGCAGATCCAGATCAGGAATAAAGGACACATCCACCCTTCCTGTCAAATTCAGTTTTAC
>CALWLH010000092.1 GCA_944381475.1 uncultured Lachnospiraceae bacterium
ATGCAGGACCTTTACCTTTGCCAGGTTTTCCATGACCAGGAGCAGAACAGCGTACAGATTGAAGAACGCCCAGATCGTTGAAAGCTTTCAGGAGCTGGCCGGGGATTTTGACGCGGTGAGCTACGGTACCTATTTTCTGGAGCTGGGGGGATATTTTTCCGAGGAAAATGTGGAGGCGGGCGAGCTGGTGAACCTGTTATTTATTTCCCTGAAGGCTCTTTTAAAGCCCGCGCTTCCAAAAAAGCTGGTGCGTTTTATCTTTGAGCTCAGGGTGCTTGTCATTAACGGGGAGGCGCCCCAGGTTTTTGAATGCGTATCCTGCAAAAAGCCTGTGAAGGAGGGGCGGTTTCTTGTAAAGAAGCATGGCATCTGCTGCCGGGAATGCAGTCAGGGCATGGACGCCCCCTATATGAATCAGGCAGCGGCAGCGGCCATGCAGTTTGTGGAAACGGCTCCTCTGGGAAAGCTGTATACGTTTTCTGTCTCAGAGGAGGTTCTGGAGGTGCTGAGCCGGGGGATGAAGCAGTATTACCGCTATTACGTGAGTCACAGCTTCAAATCCCTGGAGCTTCTGGTTGAATGATCAGACAAAACGGTTTGCCCTTTCATCATAGTGATAGTCAATATCTGAAAGCGTTCCTGTGATTTCGTCCTTATCCGCTCCCTCCATTTCGCAGAATTCCTCGAAGGAGGAGTAGAAATCGCGGAGCTTTAGGTTGACATAGCTAAGCAGCATAACGGGATCCTTGGGGATTACAGACATCAATCCTTCTCCTTTGCGTGTGAACAGATTTGCCGGCTGCGGCGTACACAGACTTTATTATAAATCAATGAGACGATTTGTAAAGCGGATTATAAGAAAACACAAATTTTTTACAAAACATAAATAGATTTGTAACAGTATATACGGAAACAATGCTTGATTAAAGCTTTAAAACATAGTAGAATACAAAAGACTGTACTGCCAGAAAGGGCTCTTGACAAGATGCATTAAAACCGGCAGAGCAGACAGATCGTGCTTTCCCCGGGGAGCATTGTAATATTTGTAGGAGAAAGTTTGGAAGTAAACTTCCAAATTGATCTAGATGGCGCAGCAGGTGCGTCAGAAGGAGGAGACTATGAAAAAAGCATGGCTATTTGCGCTGGCGGGTATTCTTGCAGCAGGAATTCTGGGAGCATGCAACAGGGCGTCTTCTGATCAGGAAACGGGATCAGCCGGTTTTAGAGATCCTGGTACATCGGCGGATCTGGTGGATGATTATCCCTATATTGTCACGGATTCCGGCCTGTTTATCAGGCGGGACGGCTCCATAAGCGCAGCAGATGTGGAGGATTTCTCGGAGGATTATTATGACGCAGAGGAATTTGAAAAAAATTATGTGGAGCCTGCTGTGAAGAGTTATAATGAAAAGCAGGGACTTTCCTTTGCGTATGCTCAGGAAAGTAACGAAATTCTTCCGGTTGCCCTGAACAGTGTAAAGACAGAGGATGGGGTACTGACCCTGCAGCTGGATTATAAGGGCACGGCGGATTACCTGGCTTTCAACAAGGGTATAAACGAATACTTTTCACAGTGGGAAACCTTTGTGGTATGTCCATATGAGGACTTGGAGGATTACGGCATCAGTATGGATGCAGAGTTTATCGATACAGAGGGCAATGCGGTGGATCTGGATACTGTAAAGACCACAACGGGACTGTATGCCTGTGTTCTGGGCTTTAACGGCGCCCTTCCCACAGGCTTTTCGGGTAAGCTTCAGTTTCAGGGCGCTGTGGCATACACCACAGCGGATATTTATATCCAGAGCGACAACGCAGTGCGGGTTTATGACAGCGAGAATCTTCAGTATATCTTGTTCAAATAAAAGAGCATATTCCAGGCAGAGATAGAGCCTGTATCAGGCACAAGGAGGATATTCATGGAAAAGACGATGGAAAAGATAGTTGCACTGGCAAAGTCCAGGGGTTTTGTATATCCCGGTTCAGAGATATACGGCGGTCTTGCAAACACCTGGGATTATGGAAATCTGGGAGTGGAGCTGAAAAACAATGTGAAAAAGGCATGGTGGAAGAAATTTGTACAGGAAAGCCCCTACAATGTGGGGGTGGACTGCGCTATTTTGATGAACCCTCAGACCTGGGTTGCCTCCGGTCATCTGGCTGGATTCTCAGACCCGCTTATGGACTGCAGGGCATGTCATGAGCGTTTCAGGGCAGATAAGCTGATCGAGGACTTTGCAGCCGAGAACCATATGGACATCGGAGGCTCCGTTGACGGCTGGTCAAATGAGAAAATGCAGGATTTTATCCGGGACAACGGCATTGCCTGTCCCACCTGCGGCAAGAAGGATTTTACCGAGATCCGTCAGTTTAACCTGATGTTTAAGACCTTCCAGGGCGTCACCGAGGATGCAAAGAATACCATCTATCTGCGGCCGGAGACAGCCCAGGGTATTTTCGTTAACTTTAAAAATGTTCAGAGAACCTCCCGGAAGAAGGTGCCCTTTGGCATTGCTCAGATTGGCAAATCCTTCCGTAATGAGATCACACCTGGAAACTTTACATTCAGAACCCGGGAATTTGAGCAGATGGAGCTGGAGTTTTTCTGCAAGCCCGATACGGATCTGGAGTGGTTTGCCTACTGGAAGCAGTTTTGTATCGACTGGCTTCAGAGCCTTGGCATTAAGCCCGATGAGATGCGGGCAAGGGATCATGCCAAGGAGGAGCTGAGCTTTTACAGCAAGGCCACGACGGATCTGGAATTCCTGTTCCCCTTTGGCTGGGGTGAGCTCTGGGGCATTGCGGACCGTACAGACTACGACCTGACCAGGCATCAGGAAACCTCCGGTGAGGATATGAGCTACTTTGACGATGAGGCGAAGGAGAAATATATTCCATATGTTATCGAGCCTTCTCTAGGAGCGGACCGGGTGACGCTGGCATTCCTCTGCGCGGCCTATGACGAGGAGGAGCTTGAGGGGGGCGATATGCGTACCGTTTTGCATTTCCATCCCGCCCTTGCGCCGGTAAAGGCTGCCATTCTCCCTCTTTCAAAGAAGCTGGGTCAGGAGGCTGAAAAAATTTATACTGAGTTGTCCAAAGAATATAACTGCGAGTATGACGACAGGGGCAATATCGGCAAGAGATACCGGCGCCAGGATGAGATCGGCACGCCCTTCTGCATCACCTATGATTTTGAAAGCGAAAATGATGGCTGTGTAACCGTGCGGGAGAGAGATACCATGGAACAGGTTCGTATCCCCATAACAGAGCTTCGGAGCTATCTCGCAGAGAAGCTTGCGTTTTAAAACCAGAAATCGAGTAGGAGTCAGCCTACTCGATTTAATTTTATTTGTAACTTTTCTGTGAATAATTTGTAAACGGTTGATATTTTCAGGCTTTTTTGCTATGATAAATCGCAGAAATTGGCGAATATTGCTGAAATTTGAAACAAGGCAGGGTATGTAGAATAAATGTCCCTTGAAGAATCAAAAGCCAGCGGGGCGTTTATATTACTGGTATAAAGTATGGATATAAAGGTGCTGATCGCGGTGCATAAGCCGTATCGGATGCCGGCGGATTCGGTATATGTTCCTATTCATGTCGGCTTTAAGCGAAAAAAAAATATAGGATTTATAGGAGATCATACCGGGGATAATATCTCCGATAAAAATCCTAATTTCTGTGAGCTTACGGCTATTTACTGGGCCTGGAAAAATCTCGATGCGGATTATGTGGGCCTTGCCCATTACCGAAGGCATTTCAGAGGAAAGAGAAAAAGTCCTGATAAGTTTGACTGCATACTTACAAGGGCAGAGATGGAGAAGATTTTTGAAAAATATGATCTGATATTGCCGAGAAAACGAAACTATTTTATCGAAACGGTGCAAAGCCATTATGAGCATACCCATGAGCCGGAGGCATTGGAGCTTACCCGACGGATCATCCAAGAGCGCTGCCCGGAGTATCTGAAGGATTTTGACAGGGTCATGGGACGCACCAGCGCCCATATGTTTAATATGCTTATAGCCAGGCGGGATATTTACGACGCGTACTGCAGCTGGCTCTTTGATATTCTGTTTGAGCTGGAAAACCGTTTGGATATTTCCAGTTATGCTCCATTTGAAGCCCGGGTATTTGGGCGTATTGGAGAGCTTTTGCTAAATGTCTGGGTGGAGCACAACAAAATCCCCTATAAGGAGGTGCCTTTCATTTTCATGGAGGAGCCAAAATGGAGAAAAAAGATCATGAATTTTCTGATGGCAAAGTTTCTGCACAGAAAATACAGCAGCAGTGTGTAAAAGGACCCAGAGTTGATTTTATAAAAGAAATATGGACATATGGAGGATTTTGGAGTATAATGCATCAATTGGATATGAAAAGAACTTTACGGGTAAAATAAATGAAACGGTTTGTTTACGACATAAAGAAATACTTCTATTACGTGATATATGCCGGACAGGCAGAGCTGAAGGCGGAGATTGCAGATTCCCATCTGAATTGGCTTTGGTGGGTGATCGAGCCCTTTTGCTTCATGCTGGTATATACCTTTATTTTTGGTATGGTATTCGGCGCCTCGGAAGAATATTATACGGTCTTTATCTTTATCGGCATCACCATGTGGGATTTTTTTAACCGGATGCTGACAGATAGTGTGAAGATCGTGAAAAATAACAAATCCATTGTTTCAAGGGTGTATCTTCCCAAGTATATGCTGATTCTGGTGAAGCTGTATGTAAACATCTTCAAGATGCTGATCTCTTTTGCCATCGTTTTGCTGATGATGTTTTTTTACAGGGTACCGGTCACATGGAATATCTTATGGTCCATTCCGATTTTATTGGCAATGATTATGGTCACCTTTGGCATTTGTACCTTTCTTCTCCACTTTGGGGTTTATGTGGAGGATTTGTCAAATGTGCTTCGGATTTTCCTCCGCCTGATGTTTTATGCCACAGGTATATTCTACGATGTGGAAAAGCGGGTGGGAGCCACGTTCGGTCCCCAGATTGGAAAATATCTGACGGAATGGAATCCTATGGCGGTGATGATTTCCTCCATGAGAAGAGTGCTGCTTTACGAATCGCTGCCCCAATATAAATGGGTGGCCGCTTGGTTTCTGGGAGGGCTGCTGATTTCTGTTCTGGGTGTGCGTCTGATTTATAAAAATGAGAACAGCTATATCAAGGTGGTATAATGGAAGAGATTGCGATTGAAGTAAACCATTTAAGTATTTCCTATAAAAGCCTCAAGGCATATTCCATAAAAAAGATGCTTTTGCGGGGAAAATCAAACAAAAACGATACCTTTGAAGCGGTGAAGGATGTTTCCTTTTCTGTTCCCAAGGGAGAAATCTGGGGAATCATAGGAAAAAATGGCAGCGGAAAGTCCACCATGCTGAAGGCGATAGGAGGTATTTTTTCCCCGGATCAGGGCAGTATAGACCTGAAGGGGCATTCGGTTTCCCTGCTTGCGATCGGTGTGGGGTTTAAGGTGAACCTGACAGGAAGGGAAAATATCATGCTTGTAGGTCTCCTGCTGGGATTTTCTGAAAAGGAAATTCAGGAGAAAATGGAAAGCATCATCGAATTTTCCGAGCTGGGCGCCTTTATCGACAAACCTGTGCGTACCTATTCCAGCGGTATGCATTCCAAGCTGGCCTTTTCCATTACCGCCATACTGGAGACGGACATTATGCTGGTGGACGAGGTGTTAAGCGTGGGGGATGAGCATTTTAAGAAAAAGAGCATGGACAAGATGCGCACCCTCATCGGGGATGCAAATCGGACCGTTCTGATCGTATCCCACAGTATTCCCACCCTCAAAGAGCTGTGTTCCAAGGTGATGTGGATGCACGACGGGGAAATCAGAATGATCGGGGAGCCGGGCGAGGTGCTGGGTAAATACAAAGAATTTATGAAATAGGAGGAAAGCAGTGCTTGAAACCTATAACAGCCTGCGCAGGCTGGCAATCAATAATGACAGGCTGTATCAGCTTACAGATGAGGATATTTCAGCCATACAGCACAGTCTGCTGGATATGATGGAGGATATTCACCAGGTGTGTGAAAAATATCACCTGACTTATGCCATTTCCGGCGGCGCCATGCTGGGAGCGGTACGACACAGGGGGTTTATTCCCTGGGATGACGATATCGACATTTGTATGCCCAGAAGGGATTATAACCGGCTGAGGCGTCTTTTCCTCAGGGAATTCGGCGATAGGTACTGGGTTCAGGAAGTGCGTATGGACAGGCTCTACGACCTGAATTTTATGAAAATACGAAAGAAGGGAACAAGATATCTGGAAGTTTTTGATATGGATCCGGAAAAGGCGGGAGTATTTATAGATGTATTTCCGGCGGAAAATACCTTTGACGGCTGGCCGGCGCGTCTGCTTCAGGGGGCGGTCACTGACGGGCTTCTCCTGGCGGTCTCCTGTGTTCGGATGGCCTCAAAGGAGGAGAGAATGCGCTCCTATACGGCGGGAAGTGATGTGGAGGCTTCTGTAAAGCTGAAAATATTTCTCGGAAAGCTTCTGGGGATCATACCTCTTCGCTGGTGGCTTTTGATTACAGACCGGTTTATGGCCATATGCAAAAACCATCATTCAAAATATATCTCTGTTCCCTGCGGAAGAAAGCACTTTTTCGGGGAGCTGTATCTGCGGGAGGATTTTTATCCCCCCCAGGCCATGGCATTTGACGGTCATGTGTTTTACGGTGTAAAAAATGCAGATGCTTATCTGAAAAATATGTATGGGAGCTATATGAAGCTGCCGAAGGAAAATGAACGGGAGAGGCATTCGGTAATGGATTTTTTTATAGATCAAACAGATCCGGATATGTGATCATGCCCCAACCGGTTGGGTTTATGGAGGAACAACAGAATGAAAACAAAAAACGCGTGGAATAACTATGATGAGGCGGAGTGCTCCGCTGTGGAAGCACTGGCCAGGGATTACAAGGCATTCCTTTCTTCCTGCAAGACGGAACGGGAATGTGTTACATATGGAGTCAGGCTGCTGCAGGAAAAGGGATACATAGATCTGAAGGACGCGGTGCGTGAGGGAAGAAGACTGAAGCCCGGAGACAAGGTCTATGGAAATAATATGGGAAAACAGCTGATAGCATTCCAGATTGGAAAACAGCCCCTGGAGGCGGGGATGAATATTCTTGGAGCTCATATCGATTCACCGAGAATTGATGTAAAGCAGAAGCCTGTCTATGAGGAGCAGGAGCTGGCATATCTGAATACTCATTATTACGGCGTAATCAAAAAATACCAGTGGGTCGCCATTCCTCTTGCCATTCACGGTGTGATTGCAAAAAAGGATGGCACAGTTGTGGATGTGTGCGTAGGTGAGGATGAGAAGGATCCCGTATTTTGTATTACGGATCTGCTTATACATCTGTCCGCAAAGCAGATGAGCAAGAGTGCCGCCGCAGCCGTGGAAGGTGAAAATCTGGATTTGCTGGTGGGCAACAGGCCCATTACCAAGGCGGATTGGGAGGATATTTCCAGAAAGCGTGGAGCGGATGAGGAGCATGAGGAGAAAAAGGCAAAAAAGCTTCCAAAGAATGCGGTAAAGGAGCATCTCCTGAAGCTTCTGGCAGACCGCTTCTGTATGGATGAGGAGGATTTTCTCTCGGCAGAGCTGGAGATTGTACCTGCCGGAAAGGCAAGGGATGCAGGCTTTGATTCCAGCATGATACTGGGATATGGGCATGACGACAGGGTATGCGCGTATCCATCCCTGATTGCCCTTCTGGAGAGCAGTGATCTGGAACGCACTGGAGTCTGTATTTTGACAGATAAGGAGGAAATCGGCAGTGTGGGAGCTACGGGTATGCAGTCCCGCTATTTTGAAAATATGGTGGCGGAAGTGATCGCCCTGACGGGAGAGTATTCGGATTTAAAGCTTCGCCGGGCCCTGGCAAATTCCTGTATGCTTTCCTCTGATGTGAGTGCAGGCTTTGATCCTCTGTATGCATCCTCCTTTGACCCTCAGAATGCGGCGTATCTTGGACGGGGAGTATGCTTTAACAAATATACGGGTTCCAGGGGAAAGAGCGGCTCCAATGATGCAAACGCAGAGTACATGGCCAGGCTGCGGGCTGTTCTGGATGAGGATCAGATATGCTACCAGACGGCGGAGCTTGGCAGAGTGGATGAAGGAGGCGGCGGCACCATCGCCTATATCTGCGCCAACCTGGGTATGCAGGTGATCGACAGCGGTATAGCCGTGCTCAGTATGCACGCGCCCTGGGAGCTGGTGAATAAGGCGGATATTTATGAAGCAAAGAAGTGCTATATGAGCTTTCTTAAGAAAATTTAAGCGATATTCGCACCCCTTCAGCAAAATACATGCCGGCATACATGGATATTTATAAAGCATCCCGCTGGCATATGACCTAAAAAGTGAGGTGGATAATGACCGATAGGTATCTTCAGGAGGATCTGGATTTCATTGCGGACAGTGAGCTGCCGTTTTCTGAACTGTACCACAGCAGTATTCTTGTGACAGGGGCCACAGGACTTGTGGGCTCACAGACCGTGATGGCTCTATTGAATATGAATCGGAGAAGGAATGCGGACATTCATGTTATCGCGATGGTTCGCGATGGTAAGAAGGCGGAGAGGATTTTTGGGAATCCCCAGGGGCTGACATTCCTGGTTCAGGATGTGACAGAGCCTATTTGCTGGACGGGTGGGGTTGACTATATCATCCACGGGGCAAGCCCTACGGCCTCCAAGTTTTTTGTGACCCATCCGGTGGAGACCATCCGTATGGCTGTTTCCGGAACGAACCGCGTGCTGGAATTCGCAAAGGAAAAGGCTGTAAAGGGCATGGTTTATCTTTCCTCCATGGAGATGTATGGCGTCACAGATCCGAAGCTTTCCTCTGTATCCGAGCAGGATCTGGGATATATTGATGTTTTAAATGTGAGAAGCTCCTATTCCGAGGGGAAACGCATCTGCGAATGCCTCTGCGCATCCTATGCGAAGGAGTATCAGGTTCCTGTGAAGATTGCCAGACTGGCCCAGACCTTTGGCGCAGGGATTCCCTATGAGGAAAACAGGGTATTTGCCCAGTTTGCCAAAAGCGTTATCAATAAGACGGATATAGTGCTCCATACAAAGGGCGAATCCGTGGGAAACTACTGTTACACACGGGATGTAATCCAGGCGCTGCTGCTGCTGCTGATACGGGGAGAGGCAGGAGAAGCCTATACAGTGGCAAATCCAGAATCCAGCATCACCATCAGAGGAATGGCGGAAATGGTGGCAAGGGAACTGGCGGGGAACCGCATCAGGGTTGTGCTGGATATTCCCGAGGACGCGCTGACCTACGGCTATGCGCCGGATGTAAAGATGCGCTTGAATTCCGATAAGCTCCAGAGGCTGGGCTGGAAGCCGGAGGTCGGGCTTTTGGAAACCTATCAGAGAATGATCGGAAGTATGCTGGAAACCAGAAAAGAGTGAGGAGCAGGAGATGAGAAAACCCGTTGTGGCCCGGTCCTATGCCAGGGAGGGGGAGCATCTGCTGAGTCTGGAGGAGATTCATCAGCGGGAGCTTGCAATGCTGAAGCTTTTTGACGGTTTTTGCAAAAAGCATGGACTGCGCTACTACATGGCTGGGGGAACTCTTCTGGGAGCAGTCCGGCACGCAGGCTTCATTCCCTGGGATGACGATATTGACCTTCTTATGCCAAGACCGGATTATGACCAGCTTCAGAAGCTGGTAAGGGAGCAGCCCTTCCTGCCCCTATATGAATTTCACTCCCCCGAGCTGAACAATCTATACGATCCATTCTGCAAAATTTTTGACCTGACCACCAGAGTGGACAAGGATTTCATAAAGGATCCCTATGACAGATATCTGTGGATCGATATTTTTCCCATGGATGGTCTGCCGGAGGACAAGGACGAAGTTGAAAGAATTTACAAGAAAGTTTTGAGATTAAGAAGGCTTTTAAAATTTATGAAGGCAAAGGAGGGAACGGGCTCCAGCAGGCTTCGCGCCCTCATCAAACCGGTACTCAAGCCCTTTGCATTGCTTCTGCTTGGAAAAAAACGAACAGTGCAAAGAATAGAGCATATAGCAAAAAAGTATCCCTTTGAAGGCTCCCGCTATGTGGGAGGCGTGGTGTTTGGATATGGTCCTCAGGAGCGCATGGTGAGAGAGCAGTACGTTCAGGAAATTCCTATGCAGTTTGAGGATTGTATCTCTGTGGCGCCGGGGAGCTGGGACGCCTACCTGAGGGCGCTTTTTGGAGATTATATGCAGCTGCCTCCGGAGGATCAGCGTCAGGTGCATTTTATGAAGATTTACGGATAGGAATTTGGATTTTACAGGGCGGAAAGGAAGAAAAGAATGGTACACGCAATGCTTTTTGCCGGAGGAACCGGCACAAGAATGAAATCGGCAAATGTTCCGAAGCAGTTTATCGAGGTGGATGGAAAGCCCATCATAGTGAGAACGTTGGAAAAGTTTGACAGACATCCTTTGGTGGACGATATTGTTATCGCATGTATTGCCAACGGCATCGACCACTTGAAGAGTCTTATTGAAAAATATCATATCCACAAGGTGCGGGCTATTGTGCCGGGAGGCGCCAGCGGCTATGAGAGTATTCATAACGGCGTCATGAAGGTGGCTGAAACGGCGAAGGATACGGATATCATCCTTATCTGCGATGGCGTTCGTCCCGTGATCACAGAGCAGCTGATTTCCCAGTGCATAGAGCTGGCCGTGGAGCATGAGACAGCTGTTCCTGTTGTAAAGAGCATCGATTCCGTTCTGATCAGCAAGGATGGGCATACATGCAACAAAAATATGCCCCGGGAGGAAATGTATATCACACAGGCGCCCCAGGGCTATACCATGAGAAAAATTCTATGGGCCCATGAGGAGGCTGAGCGCAGGGGAATCATCAACCCCACGTCCTCTGCGGATCTGATGATTGAGCTGGGAGAAACCATTCATATATTTATCGGGGACAGGGATAATATCAAGGTTACCACCCCGGAGGATCTGTATAAGCTCCGCTCCCATTATTACTACGAACATTATAAGAGATTTGCGCGGGAAGAATTTTGCTACGAGGAATAAAAACGTCATAATGCCGGAGCCAGTTTGCCATGCTCCGGCTTTTCAATGAAGAAGGACGGGGATAGCCATGGATCTGACGGTTGTGATCATTGGTGAATCCGGTGGGAATGAACAACACATGCTGCCGGAGCAGATCAAAAAAATAATATGTCCCACAAAGGAGGAGGCCGAAAAGCAGATATGCGCTGTGAGTACGGGCTGGGTTATGCTCATGCAGGCAGGGGACAGGGTATCTGAAGGGTTTTGGCAGCAGGTTTTGAACAGTATTCAAAAATACCCCTCTGCAAAGCTTTTGTTCGGGCCCAGGAGTTATCGCAGAAGCCGGCAGCTGGTGGAATTCTCCGGGACAGTGCAGAAGCCCGTTCAGGAACCCGTTCATATTGTATATCCGGATGAGGCATCCTATCTGCATTCCTGGTTTTTGGAGGGCACGATCATTCACATTGAGCTGGCCAAGGAGCTTTTTGCGTCAGACCAATACGCAAGCTTTACAGAGATGTACCGGCTGTTGTGCCTGCAGCGGTCAGCGGCAGAGGAGGGAAGGCTTTTATGGCTTCCCGGAACCCGCTATGAACTGACTGTTTCAAAGGAGGGGGATAAGACCTTTTTTCCAGGGATTTACCAGCGTGAATGGTATGAGGAGCTGGTTGAGCGGTATCTCCTGCGCCGAAAAAAAGAGACAGAGGCGAATCACTGTAAAATCCCGGAAATAGAGCAGTATCAGATGGCTTTTCTCATGAATGCGGCGGTGGAGGCTAATCTGAACAATGTAAACAAGCATCTCTATGAGGGGGAGAAAGCGGTAGGATTGCTGCGCCGGTTCGGAACATGTCTAAAGATGATTGCCCCGGAGGTGCTCCTTGACAGGGAACATTTTGTAATTGCCGGAAAAAACGCCTATCTAAGAAGATGGGTATACTTGATCCTAAGACAGCAAAATCCCAGCCTGGAGTTTGACTGGATAAAGGAAAACGGGGGATTTGTCTACTGCTATGAGGGAATAAGGGCCGGCTCATTTGAGGATATTACAGCAGATATCATATCCATGGAATACAGCTCTGCCGGAGTATTGACAATCGAGGGCAGGGTGTCGCCCCTGGCATATATGAATGGAAGCAGATTTTTAATATATGCTGGAGATCAGGCCGTAGAGCCTCAGAAGAAGGAGCGGTATGCGCTGACCAAGGCCTTCGGCATAAGCATATACAAGCTTCAATCCTTTCATGCAGAGATTCCAGTGCAGGCGGCAGCCCCCATGGCGCTTCGGTTTGTGATGGAGGGAAAATGGGGAAGCAGCGGCGTACGTTTGGAATTTGACTCCCATTTCAGCAGGCTTTCCAATACCTTTCCCCACAGCTACTGGCAGATGGCAGAGAAAACCATGCTGGTGCCCGGGAGGGACGCCCTGTATGTGCGTTCGGCTGGAAGATTCTTAAGGGCGGCGCGGGAGATTGCTCTCTGGATGGATATGTTGAAGACGGGGCAAAAAAAGGTGATCAAATATATTCCTGTCAGAATGATGATGCTGAGGAAGCCTCTGTTAAGAAGAAAGCCGATCTGGCTGTTTATGGACAAGATTTACAAGGGCGGAGATTCCTCAGAGTATCTCTGGCGTTACGTAAAGGACCATGACCGGGATGTAAAGGCGCTTTATCTGCTGGATAAGGAAAGCCCTGACTTCAAATCCATGAGGGAGGCGGGATATAAGCCTCTTATCCGCCAGTCCCTTGCCCACAGGCGGGCATTTCTTTTGGCGGATTGGGTGATTATATCCAATTCGACCCTGTTTGCTTTTAATGATTTCAGCACGAAAAACTCCGCATATATCCGGGATCTGATAGGCTTTAAGGTTGCCTGTGTGCAGCACGGGATGAGCGTACAGAAGATAGCGGTAGCACAGAACCGGCTGCGGGATAATATCTCCCTGTACTTTTGCGCCTCAAAGTATGAGATCGAAAACCTTTCAAAACCCGTTTACGATTACGCGGGCTATGATATACTAAAGCTTACGGGTGTTCCCAGGTATGACGGACTGATCAGCCAGGACCGGCGCCAGATCCTGATCAGCCCCACCTGGAGGATGCAGGCTGCTGTCCCAGTTACAAAAAACGAGAGCGTGATGCGGGATTATAATCCTTTATTTAAGCAGTCGAGCTATTATCAGGTATACAACAGCCTGATCAATGATCCCCGGCTCCTGGCCGCCGCAAAACAGTATGGCTACAGAATTGTGTATGTGCTTCATCCCATAGTCAGTGCCCAGCTTCATGATTTTACTGAAAATGAATATGTGACCATTCTCCAGGGCGGAGGAGATATGAGCTATGAAAAAATCTTATGTGAATCCAGCCTGATGGTGACGGATTATTCCGGCGTGCAATTCGACTTTGCGTATATGAGAAAGCCCGTTGTGTATCTCCATCACAGGGATATACCCCAGCATTATGAGGAGGGAACATTTCACTACGATACCATGGCCTTTGGAGAAATATGTCATGATAACCGCGAGCTGGTCAGCCTTTTGACTGAATATATGCAGGGGGGCTGTAAAATGAAAGAGGAGTATAAGAACAGGGCGGATGATTTCTTTGCGTATAATGACCATCAAAACTGCGCCCGAATCTATGAGATTTTAAAACAGGAGGCATCCCGCCGCTAAGGCAGAGACAGGAGAAAGATGACGCAGCGAATGCGTCAGAAAGAGGAAAGTATGGAATTTACATTATTATGGCTGGCCTCAGAGCAGAAGGACAATATGGAAAGGACATCCGCCTGTCTGAAGAGCCTGAAGTATAAGGAAAATATTGTGCTGATTGCTGACCAGGAGTTTTCCGGGGATCAGGAGTTAAGGGATGGCTTTTTAAGGACTGTTTTTCTCCCTTTGTCAGGAAAAAGCTATGCCGGACAGATCAATCTGGCACGGAAGCATTTTCATGGGTCATATTCCACCATCATGGAGCCGGGGGATGTGATGGGAGAAGATTATTTTATCCTGGTGGAGCAGGCGGTTTCTATGCAGGAGCAGACGCCTGTGGTACTCATGACAGAAAAGTATGACCAGTGGGGACGCCGGGATCCATTCAGCGGAAAGGCATGGAAGACGCCGTATTATCTTGCAGATACTGAAAAGAATTTCAGCTGTCTTCCCTATTTTTTTGGCGGAACCTTTGTTGCCACATCCTATATGCGGGATAATCCTGTGGAAGAAAACCTGCCCTATGATTTTGAGAAGGCTTACCTGCTGCCTCTGGCGCTTCGCGAGGACAGGCTTCTCTTTATCACAGAAGCCAGGTATACATTTGCCCAGGCAAAGGAGGGCGACTCAACCTTTTACCCTGGCGTATACGAGGAGGGCTGGTATCGTCAGTCCGTTGAAAAATTCTGGGTTCCATTCTTAGAGAAGATCAGTGAGGAGAGGGGGGAGGTGCCGGAGTTTATCCAGTATTTTGCCCTATATTGTCTGAGCGCCCGTTTTAAGGCAAACCTGAATAACACCAATAAGCATTTGATACCCGAGGAGGAGGCCTATGATTATATGAGGAGCTTTCATGTGCCTTTTAGGTATCTGGGGGACGATGTGCTTCTAAACGGAAGAGGATTGAAGGCTCTGAATGAGGACATCACTTTGCGCCAGCTGTATCTGAGGATCAAGCATCAGCAGGATAATCTGCACTTTGAACATTATATTTACAAGTCAAAGGCTTACCTGGGTTACGGCAATGTGGTGATTACACCGGTGGCAGAGCAGAATGTAAATATTAAATTTATGGAATACAGGGATGGAAGGCTGGAGATCGATGCCTCTGTTTCGGCTATCCTGGACTTTGATGAGGGGTCCCTCTACATTCGTAAAAACGAGGAGGAGATCTATGAGCCTCAGTGGGACGAAATTTACTCCCTTACAAAATGCTTCGGGGTATCCTATACAAAACGCCACGCTTTTCACGTATCTATTCCCGTTGGCCTGGAAGAGCGGGAGGCCATTTCCTTCATGTACAGGAAAAATCACCGGGAATGGAAGCTGGTTATCACCTATGCGTCCCATTTCAGCAGGCTTACAAAGCGCTTTAAGAACAGCTATTGGAACATGAATAACAGACTGATGGCCCGCCATGTAAGGGGAGATATCGTGATCTATCAGATACGCAGACGCTCGGTTTTCAAGCGGGAGCTCCAGCTTCTGTCAGAGATGTTTCGCTCCAGAAAGAAGGAAGTACACAAGTATGCCTGGTACCGCATCTTCTCATTCCTGTATGGGATGTTTTATAGAAAAAAGCGCATTTGGCTGTATATCGACAAAATTTATAAGGCGGGAGATTCCTCGGAATATCTTTACAAATATGCTGCTACACAGAATGCGCCGGATATAAAACATTACTATCTGGTGGACAAAAGCTGCAGCGACTATGCCCGTCTGAAAAGGGAGGGGTATAAGCCCCTGGTTCGGGGGACATTTAAGCACAGAATGCTGTTTTTACTGGCGGATACGGTGGTCATCTCCAACTCAACCGTGTTTGCTTACAATGATTATTCGCTGGACACCTCCGCATATATCAGGGATTTGGTTCATTTCAGGGTGGCCTGTGTCCAGCATGGCATGTCCGTGCAGAATATTGCAGTGGCCCAGAACAGACTGCGGGATAACATTTCACTGTATTTTTGCGCATCCCCCTATGAGATTGCCAATCTCTCAAGGCCCGTATACGGATATGTGGGAAAGGATATATTAAAGCTCACCGGCGTTCCCAGATATGACGGACTGATCAACAGAGATCAAAAGCAGATTCTGATCAGTCCCACCTGGCGTATGCAGGCGGCAGTCCCCGTAACAAAGAATGAAAGTGTGGCCAGGGATTACAATCCCCTGTTTAAGGAAACCTCCTATTTTCAGGTATACAACAGCCTGATCAACAATCCCAGGCTCATTGAGGCAGCAAAAAAGTACGGATACAGGATCATCTATGTGCTCCATCCCATTGTGAGTCCCCAGGCGGATGATTTTGATAAAAATCCCTATGTGGATATTGTTCCTGCTATAGGAGATATGAGCTACGAGAAGGTATTCTGCGAATCAAGCCTCATGGTCACGGACTTTTCCGGGGTTCAATTCGACTTCGCCTATATGCGCAAGCCGGTGGTATATTATCATTCTCTAAAGCTCCCCCCCCACTATGACGAGGGATGCTTTATCTATGAAACCATGGGATTTGGAGAAATCTGCCAGGAGGAGGAGGAGCTTATAAAGCTGCTCTGCCAATATATGGAGAATGGATGTCAGATGAGTGAAAAATACAGAGAGCGTGCGGATGATTTCTTTGCCTTCCGTGACCACAACAACTGTGAACGGATTTATCAGGAAATGATCAGGTAGGAGATAGATACAATGTTGAAGGAAGCGGAGCGGGGAGAATATGCGCCGAATTGGTATATTCTCAGCCGATTTCGGGGGGAGCTATATGGAATTGCAATCCTTGGAATCATAATTTTTCACTATTTTGAGGATGTGAGCAATGGAAAGCTTGGCGGTATTCCTGGCGAGATGGCGTTTTTCTATAATTCAGTTTTTGGAAGCATCGGCGTGGAGATATTCTTGTTTCTGTCCGGCATGGGCCTGTGTTTTTCAATGAAGAGGGATCCTCGTCTGGGAAATTTTTACAGAAAGCGGCTGAAACGGCTGCTCTTGCCCTATGCAGTCTGCGGTCTGTTTTTCTGGGGAATAAGGGATTTTATTATTTTAAAAACCGGATTTAAAGGCTTTTTGATGGATTTTACGCTGCTTTCATTCTGGCTGGAGGGAGTAAAAACCCTGTGGTATATTGCCCTGCTCCTGCTGCTGTATGTTGTATATCCGCTGCTGTACTTCTTTTTTTCAAGAAAAAGGCCGCTGAATTTTCTTAGCTTTATTTTTTTATTGGCGGTAAGCATTTTATTTTGCTTTTGGATGGAGGCGGCGCATCCCCAGGTGATGGGTAATACGGAAATCGCCATGTACAGAATACCCATTTTCCTGTGCGGGGCCTATATGGGGGAACGAATCTATGCCCATGAAAAAATCAATATCTTAGATTTTCTCTTTCTGCTGGCCGGTCTTGTATGCAGGCTCTGGAATGTTCTGGCTGCATATAAGGTGCTGGATACCCCTTGTCCCATACAGGACAGACTGGCAGACGGCATGTTTGGTATCACACTGACCGTCATGCTGGCCCTTTTGGTGCAGGCTTGCTGCTCTCCCAGAGTGGGGGCTCTGCTCAGAAAAGTGGGCGCTTATTCACTGGAGCTGTTTTTGGTACATGTATCCATCAGAAGACTTATGAATCTTACAGAATATCCTACCATGGAGCTGTTTAATTTCCTTTTTTGTATTGCCTTTACACTGCCGGGGGTTTGGCTGCTCAAAAGAGCAGCAGATTTATTTCAGGCAAGAGGCTTCCATGGGAAAAATCAGGAAAAGAAAAAGCAGTATTGCCTTTATGAGGAAAAAAGAGTAAAATGAAGCAAACTTCCAAATCTACCACCATGACGCAGCAAGTGCGTCGGAAAGAGGTAAGTTTGGAAGCAGACTTCCAAATCTACCACTATGACGCAGCAAGTGCGTCGGAAAGAGGTAAGCATGCAAAACGGAGAGAATCCATATTTACAGAATACACCCCAGATACAGGAATATGCCCGTCTTTGCGCGGAAAACAGCACCATTGATCCTGCGCTTTACGAGAAATATGACGTGAAGAGGGGCCTGCGTGAAAAAAATGGAACCGGCGTCATGGCAGGACTGACTGAAATCGGAGAGGTTCACGGCTATACCCTTGTCGACCATGAAAAGATTCCTAGTCCCGGCAAGCTTTTTTATCGGGGCGTGAATGTCAAGCATTTTGTGGAGGGCTACTGGGCGGAGAAGCGCTTCGGATATGAGGAGTGTGTGTATCTGCTGCTTTTCGGGCAGCTTCCCACAAGGCAGCAGCTGAGGGATTTTACAGAGCTGTTAAGCTTTTACCGCTGTCTCCCCAAGAATTTTGTGCGGGATGTGATTTTAAAGGCTCCTGCAACGGAGGTTATGAATACCCTCATGAGAGGTGTGCTGGCTTTGTATCCCTATGATGACAAGGCGGACGATACCTCCCGGGACAATATGATGCGCCAGTGCATTCAGCTCATTGCCCGCTTCCCGCTGCTGGCTGTTTACGGCTATGAGGCATATAATTATTACCATAACAGACAGAGCCTGTTCATCCATGCACCCAATCCGGAGCTTTCCATGGCGGAGGATTTACTCAGCATTATGCGTCCGGATCAGTCCTACACCCCCCTGGAGGCCAGGCTTCTTGACATGTGCCTGGTGCTGCACGCGGAGCACGGCGGCGGTAATAACTCCACCTTTACAGCCCACGTGGTTTCCTCCACAGGAACGGATACATATTCCGTGATGGCTGCAGCCCTGGGCTCCCTGAAAGGACCAAAGCACGGCGGTGCCAACATCAAGGTTGACAATATGTTTGCGGATATCAAAGCCCATGTGAAGGACTGGGGCAGCGACGCGGAGATTATCGACTATCTCAGAAAGATTGCCAATAAGGAGGCCTTTGACCGGAGTGGTCTGATTTATGGAATCGGCCATGCGGTTTACACCATCTCCGATCCCCGGTGCCGTCTTTTAAAGAAGGCTGTACGGGATTTGGCTCAGGAGAAGGGACGGTTGGAGGAATTTGGCTTGTACGAGAAGGTGGAGATGCTGGCGCCCGGCGTACTTCAGGAGAGGCTGGGGCATAACAAGGAGCTTTGCGCCAATGTGGATTTTTACAGCGGCTTCCTCTATAATCTTCTGGGGATTCCCCACGAGCTGTTTACGCCCCTGTTTGCCATCTCCCGTATCTCGGGATGGAGCGCGCACCGTATGGAGGAGAGCTACTCCAACAAGATCATCCGGCCGGCATTCAAGAATGTCCACAGTCATGTGGAATACTGCCCCATCGGTGAAAGAGGCGTATGAGCTTTATAAATACGATGGCTGCCAGGGTTGACACACCAGTGGCAATCAGTCCGGGACCGATGATGTCCGCTGGGTTTGCCGCTTCGTACTGGCTGCGGTAAGCGATGATGGTTACCGGTATCAGCTGCAGGGAGGAAATGTTCAGTATCAGGAAATCGCACATAGCATTGCTGGCACAGGGACTATATTTGTTTAAAGCAGCCAGCTCTTTCATGGCAGCCAGACCGGAGGGCGTACTTGCCCAGCCAAGCCCCAGAAGATTTGCGGCAATGTTCAGGGAAATATGATCCGCTGCCGGATGGTTTCTGGGGATCTCGGGAAAAATAAAGCTTACAAAGGGTGATAAAATATGGGTGAGCTGTGTGATCAGCCCGCCCTTTTTTGCCACCTCCATGACGCCGGTCCAGATACACATGATGCCCAGCATGGAGATGCAGAGCTCGGCGGCTTCCTGCCCGGAGGTGAGAACCGCCTGGCCAAGCTCCGGGATTCTTCCCTGGATGACGCCCCAGATGATGCCGATGAAGATCATGGCTGCCCAAAGAATATTCAGCATAGAAAAGCTCCTGGACTTTTTTTCACATTTAATGTATGATAAAGGCCAGTGATTTATGAGATGGGACAGGTCTGACAGATACAGGCTTTTGAGTATTGCGGGATCGTCCAGTGCGAAGCAATACGGTATCAGCGGGTTTGCCCCGACATTTTTGGAAAGGACTGCCTTTTCGGGCAGGGTAACAGACAGTGACGATTTTGGCATGTAACCGCATCAGCAAGACCTTTGTGGGTCAGGAGGTTATAAAAGCGGTTTCCTTTCATATAGAAGAGAAGCAGAAGGCCGCCCTTGTGGGGGTTAATGGAGCGGGAAAATCCACCCTTTTGAAGATTATTGTGGGAGAATTGGCTCCCGATGAGGGGGAGGTGACCATCGCAAAGGGCGCGGCTCTGGGATATCTGGCTCAGCATCAGGACTTAAAGGATACCCATACGATTCTGGAGGCGATGCTCTCCGCCCGCCAGGAGATTCTCGCGATGGAGCAGAAGCTCCGCAGCCTGGAACAGAGGATGGGGCAGGCTGACGACGCCGTTTTGGAAGAATATGCAAGACTGAATCATGAATTTGAGATGCAGGGAGGCTATGCATACCGCAGTGAGGTGGTGGGCGTTTTAAAGGGACTGGGGTTTTCAGAGTCCGAATTTGACAAGAGGATATCCACGTTATCCGGCGGACAGAAAACCAGAGTTGCCCTGGGCAAGCTGCTTTTGTCAAAGCCGGACATCATGCTTTTGGATGAGCCCACAAACCACCTGGACCTCAGTTCCATATCCTGGCTGGAGGGATACCTGGTTTCATATCCGGGGAGCGTATTAATAGTATGCCATGACCGGTATTTTCTTGACCGGGTGGTGACGAAGGTGATGGAGCTGGAGCTTGGAAAATGTACCTCCTTCGATGGAAACTACACCGCGTACGGACAAAAGAAGCAGGCGCTGTTTTCCGCAGCCATGAAGCAGTATTTGAAGCAGCAGGCCCAGATTAAGCATCAGGAGGCGGTGATCGAAAAGCTTCGCAGCTTTAACCGGGAGAAATCCATTAAAAGAGCGGAAAGCCGGGAGAAGATGCTGGATAAAATGGAGGTGCTGGACAAGCCCCAGACGGCGGATGATGTGATGCGCTTTGAGCTGACGCCTCCCCAGATCAGCGGCGTAGAGGTATTAAATGTGGAGGGACTTTCAAAATCCTTCGGAAGCCAGCGGCTGTTCTCCAATCTGAATTTCTCCATTCGCCGGGGGGAGCATGTGGCCCTCATTGGAAGCAACGGCACAGGAAAAACCACCATTCTGAAGATGATTAATGAGCTGCTTCCCCCTGATGAAGGAATCATTCGTATCGGCGCCAAGGTCTCCATCGCCTACTATGATCAGGAGCATCAGGTTCTGCATATGGATAAAACCCTTTTTGAGGAGATGAGCGATGAGCATCCGGGGATGAATAACACGCAGATACGAAATGTGCTGGCGGCGTTTCTTTTTACCGGGGATGATGTGTATAAGCGCATCGGAGATTTAAGCGGCGGGGAGCGGGGACGGGTGTCCCTGGCAAAGCTTATGCTTGCGGAGGCAAATTTTCTTATTCTGGATGAGCCTACGAACCACCTGGATATCTTGTCAAAGGAGATACTGGAGCAGGCCCTGAACCGCTATACAGGTACGGTGCTCTATGTATCCCATGACCGGTATTTTATCAATCAGACAGCCAGCCGGATTCTGGAGCTGACGCCGGAGGGCATACGGGAGTATCTGGGTAATTACGATTACTATCTTGAGAAGAAGGTGGAGGCTGCGGAAAATACTTCCAGGGCAGAACCTGCCGTCACCGCCAACAAGCAGGACTGGCAGGCCCAGAAGGAGGAGCAGGCGGCCATCAGAAAGCGGCAGAACCGGCTCAGACTGGTGGAGGAGCGGATCGAAGAATTGGAAGCGCAAAATGCCTCCATCGATGAAGACCTGACCCGTGAAGAGATTTACACGGATGTGGAACGCCTCATGGAGCTGAATAAAAAGCGGGAAGATATCGCGAAGGAGCTGGAGGAGCTGTATGGGGAATGGGAGGAGCTGGCATAGATGAAGACATTGGCGGCGGATATCAAGGCAAAAAGCTTTAAGCGGGTATATTTGCTCTACGGCGAGGAGGAGTTCCTGAAAAAAAGCTATAAGAGTCAGCTGATCCAGGCCATTGCGGGAGAGGATACCATGAATACCATGTTTTATGATGGTAAGGGGGCCGATCCGGCCGCAGTGAGGGATTTTCTGGTGACCATGCCCTTTTTTGCGGATTACCGTCTGGCCGTGCTGTCCGACACAGGGCTGTTTTCCTCCTCCTCTGAGGAGTGGGTGGAGCTGATAAGCGCGCTTCCTGAAACAGCGGTGCTCCTATTTGAGGAGACGAAGGTGGATAAACGCGGCAGGCTGTACAAGGCTGTGGGGAAGTCCGGGTATGCCTGTGAGATGAAAAAGCCCTCAGAGGGGGCTTTGATGAGCTGGATCGTTCAGATATTAAAACAGGATGGCAAGGTGATCGCCCAGCCGGTATGCGAGGCGCTTCTGATGCGGGCAGGCGACAATATGGAAAACCTAAGAACCCAGCTGGAGAAGCTGATCTGTTATGTGGGAGAGAGACAGGAGATCACCATGGCAGATGTGGAGGCAGTGTGTACGGAGCAGGCGGTAAGCCAGGTTTTCCGTATGCTGGATGCTGCCACGGAAGGGAAAACCCAGATCGCCCTTTCCCTTTATTATGATATGCTGGCTCTGCGGGAGCCCTCCATGCGGATTTTATATCTGGTAGGGAGGCAGTGCAACCAGCTTCTTCTGGTACGGGAGCTGTCCGCGGCAGGTGAAGGATCATCACAGATCGCCTCCCGGTTAAAACTCCAGCCCTTTGTGGTATCTAAAACCATAAGACAAAGCCGGGCATTTTCGGCGGAGCAGCTGAAGGGGTTTGTAAGGATGTGTGTGGAGCTGGAGGAGCGGGTAAAGACAGGGCGCATGGATGAAAAGATCGCTGTGGAGACGGCTCTGATCAGGATTTGCAGCAGAAAATAGAAAATGGGCTTATCGCAAAAATCAGGGCCGCCGCACAGCTGTGCAGCGGCTCCTGCCGAACCAGCGGAAAAACCGATGGCTGTGTTGTTTCGCCGAGTACCTTTATTCATGTCTATCATAAGAACAGTCATATATGTACTGAGCTACGCCGGCACCCGCAGGAATGAAGTATTTCCTTGCAGCGGATGTTGAACATGCCAGGTTCGTCAGCAGACGAACAAGCCCTTCCAAAGGGGTTGAAATTTATTCAGCCTTGGTTACGTTGGTAGCCTGCGGTCCCTTAGGCCCATCCACTACGTCGAAAACAACTGCCTGTCCCTCGTCGATAGTCTTGTAGCCCTCCATGTTCAGACCGGAGAAGTGTACGAAGATATCCTTGCCGGACTCGTCAGTGATAAAGCCGTAGCCCTTCTGAGCGTTAAACCACTTCACAGTACCCTTGTTCATAATTGTACCTCCATTAAAGATCGGGATGTGCTGCATCCCTTAAGTGTGAATCATTTCCTTTGTAATTTAGCATATCAGATAATAAATGTCAAACGATTTTTCAACTGATTTAGACATATTATGTAAAAAATATGAAAAATGGGAAAATAAAAAGACATAAAACTTAATAAAAAGCAGGGAATAAAAATAATTTGTTAAAAAAAGATGTTAAAAACGTGAAAATCTTGACATCTATGGCTGAATTCTGCTACACTGATTGAAATTTGTCCGTGTTGATGGGCCCGCATTGAAGTCCACGCTCCTTGAGGGCAGTAAATTTTGGACGTAAGGTCACTAAGAAATGACTGAAAGGAATAATTATGGAATTTGATTTGACGCGTACCGTTCCAACGATGGCGGTTAACATCATGGGTCTGACCTTGATTTTACTGCCTGTGATACAGATATTTGTGTATTTGTTTATCCGCCGAACGTACCCGGATGGCTATAAGGGCGTGCTTTTAGGGATGGCGTCCTATTTTATCATCTGTAATGTGCTTCTGTCCCTGCTTTATCTGGTTGAAAATGAGCTGGGACAGCTGATCATCAGGGATATCCAGTCAGAGGCCCTTGTAACCGCCCTGAAAAACATCGGCCAGGTTCTGGCGGTGCTTTTGGAATGCGCCGTCCTTGTGGAGTGTATGGAGT
The DNA here is from genome assembly GCA_944381475.1 of uncultured Lachnospiraceae bacterium. GTDB lineage: Bacteria > Bacillota > Clostridia > Lachnospirales > Lachnospiraceae > UBA4292. Next base: position 23,841 of record CALWLH010000092.1, read on the forward strand.
TCTCATACAGATATTTTTCATACCAGCCCGGCACATCAAAATTTGGCAATGCGCTGGCCTTTGCCCTGGGCTTTACCCTGGTGGATGCGCTGAGATGGCTGGTGACTCTTTTTACCAACTGGCTCATGGCCGTCAGCATCAACGGCATGGGGCTGGCCGCCTATCAGGAGAGTCTGTCAGCGGAGGAGATGGAGAAGTTTATGCAGGATGTGGAGCCGCTGCTGTCGAACGGAGGGGGATATTACCTGATGCTGTTTCTGGAGCGGATTATCTTCGCGGCGTTTATATTTGCCATTGTCTCCATGCTGCAGCTGGTGAGCCAGAAGCTTCTGAAGCGCTCCTTTATGCCGGTGATCATAGGCGTCTACTTTTGTTATTATCTCCCGGCGCTGCTCCGGAATATGGGGATTATCAGCGGCAATGTCCCCACCATCATCCTGTCCATGGTGATTGCGGTGTTCGTGGTTCTCTTTTCCTGGCAGGTGCTGAAGAAGATTACTCCCCAGGAGACAGAGTATTTGGCGCAGGTTAAAAAGGAGGGCTTGCTCCGAAGGATTTTTGGAGGGAATCAGAAGAATACCTCCGGATTTCCCAAAAAATAGCTGAAAAAAGCGGCGTACCTTCTCCTTGGGTACGCCGCTTTTTTCAGCATTGGGATGGTGAATCCCTGGGCTTAGGGACGCAGGCGCGCCCCCAGGCGCTTCAGAACAGGAAGCCTTCCAGTCAGCCCTGACCGGGTCTTTTTGTAAAGGGCGCTCCAGCGCCGGTATGCAGCTTCATCCACCGGTTCAGCGCCGAAAGCGGCGTCCCGGTACAGGGATGTCATCTCAGACAATTCCTCATCTGTCAGGCTTTCAGTGATATGGGCGTCCCTTAGCTTCTGACAAAATTCGGCGGCCACCAGATTGTCCGTATCTGACATACCAAGAAGCTGGATCAATCTGCAAAGCTTTTGATATTGCTTTAGGATGGGAACACTGTATCCGGAATAAGGGTTCTTTATTCCAGCCTTCTGCTCCTGGTATCGTCTGTACCAGCGAAGGGACAAAAGGATCAGTGTGATCAGCAGAAGGGCGAGAAGAATCCGGCCGATGGTGGACAGGATGTTTGAGACATTTTCCCCCATGATGGCAGCCAGTGCGTTGCCGTTTTCCTGGGATGTGCCGCTCATGAACTGGTCCCACAGGCGCCAGTAGTCCGTATCATCCTCATTTTCTTCATCGGAAGGCGGGGTAAATTCCACAGGCACCCATCCAAAGCCGTTCAAGTATACCTCGCACCAGGCGTGGGCCTCGGAATCATCCACCTCTGCCTCCACAACGGCAGTCTGCCCGATGGCGGCCTCTCCCTCCAGCCAGTCGTCGTAATTCTCCTCCCACAGGATGGTGGATTCCACCACATCACTCATGGAAACCACGTAGCCTTCCACGTAGCGGGCAGGTATGCCCATGGAGCGCAGAAGAAGGGTGCCTGCGGTGGCAAAATAGGAGCAGTAGCCGAAGGGATTTTCAAAAAGGAAATGGGTTACGAAATCCTCTCCGGATTCCAATCTTCCCGGGTTCAGGGAGTATGTGTAATTTTCCTGAAAGAAGGTCTGAATCTGGCTGATGATCTCCTGGGTGGTGCCCCCAAAGCCCTGGTCTTCACAGAGCTGCTGAAGCTGGCCGATCACATTGTGGCTGTCTGTAAGAAGGGCATTTTCGTCATCGGTGGTTACCAGATAGGAATTGACGCCCATCAGGCCGTAGACGCTCAGATAATTGTCGTATACATACTGGTCATATTCCGTGGTGATGGGGGCGTCCACATACTGGCTGTTCCAGATATCCTGGTGGACATAGAACTCCACCTCCTTCTCAAAGCTTGTTCCGATGTATTCAGGAAACCGGCGGTTGGCAAAATCGTAGTCGTCATATTCATCATCAAAGAGCGTGTAATAGGGCGCGGCAATATAATCTATGGGCATGATGGGATCCTCTGGCTTTATAATCATCCTGCCCTTTAATATGGAGGGGTCATCCTCGTGAAGCTGTGCCAAAAGCTTGGCCTCCGCATTCATCTGGTTTGCAGGCTGGCCATTCTCCGTGTAGATTTCGGAAAAGGCATTGATCCAGCTGTTTCCGGTGTAGACGGTTCCCACCCAGGATTTCAGATAGATGGTTTCATAGACATAGGGGGCGAAGGTGACGATGAGATCTGTCTGGTAGTCGCTGGTGACAGTGCCCGCCTGTCCCAGGGAGCCCTGGCTTAGTCCGCCGGCTCCGCTTTCATCATCCTCAAAAAAGCTTCTGAGACCATAAAGCAAAAACTGGCGCACTACGGGAATAGTGCTGTCCTTGAGTCCTAGGAGGGCCTGGGAGGGGACATAGCCTGCCGCGGGATAGAGGATGGATGCGACGCTTGAAAATACCAGTATGAAGCCCAGGGTCACAGCCGCCAGCTGGGCCATGATCCGACCGCTGGAATAATGGGTATACAGATGGTGATGCTTCATATGCCTTCTGTGAACTGTCTTTTTGGTCATGGGCATGATGAATTGGTGATTGTGCCGGAATACAAAACAGCACAGCAGAGCAGCTGCGATCAGGATAAAGGACAGCGTGCCTGGAATCACGTCAAAATACATGCCGAACTGAAGAAATGGGAAAATCAGAATCAGCACGGTGAGGGGACTCTGCTCGTTGTTGAAAACAAAGTTGATCAGAAGCATCACCGCCAGCCCCACGATCAGAAAGAACATGGTGACGGTCATGTAGCGCTGTTCCTCGAAGGCCTCATTGTAGGTCTTGGTTGCCTCCATGTTCCAGGCATCGGAAACATATTCAAAAAAATCGTTCAGCACAGCGTTTAATCCGCTGTTGATAAACGGTCTGTAGGAGACAAGAAAAAAGGTGAAGATTACAAAAAACAACAGATACCCGATGTTCTGCCAGAGCTTTCTGCAGTTCATGAAGGAGAGGAGGGCTGCAAAAAGGGCGAAAAGAGAGAACAGCAGGGGCTGGTTGTATTGGATTTCAAAGGCGGCTGCAAAGGCAGCGGTGGTGCCTGCCACCAGACCGAACATCAGAACCGCCTTCGTGAGGGCGTGCTTCATGCGGTCGGTGCCGGAAAACTCCACGGAGCTGCTTTGCAGCGATATACCGGAGCGGACGGCGGCGCGTTTAGCCAATACCTCCTCCCGGTGAAAGATCCTTTGCCAGATATCTTTCAGTTTGTTCATGAATTCAGGCATTGAATAATCAGTCCTCCTATTCTATCCCTTCATCCAGACTGCGCTTGCGAGAATAGCTGTATCCTCAGTGCAGGAAAAGAGCAGGGATGCCTCTCCTTCCCGCAGCTGCTTCTCACAGGCGGGATAGCCTGGACAGATGTAAATGAAATCCCCGTACTCATCCATGACCTTCCTGCACATGGAGAGTGCCGCGTCCGGTTCATGGCTGACTGCTTCATAGTAGAGCTGATAAAGCACGGCGACGCCCTCCTCTTTGGTGGTGATCTCCTCCCGTTTCAGCTCCCCAAGGGAGGGGGAGTACCAGCACAGGGCGAAGGGGCGCTTCTCTGAGAGAAGGTGCTCCATCAGGGTGTAGTATACATCAAAGACGCGGTCAAAACGCCTGCGGCTTAGGGCCTCCAGGGAGAGCTCCTTTGCCCTGTCAAGCTCCTGATACAGCTCCAGCAAAACCAGGACATCATTGGAGGAGATGGAACCGTATTCCTTTACCAGAAGCCGATCCAGCTTTGTGGAAAGCTTCCAGTGAATGCGCTGCAGCTTGTCCCCGGGCTGATAGTCCCTGGTATCGATGACCTGGGAGGAATCGTTTCCCTTGGTTTCCTGCTCCACCAGCTCTGTCAGGCCCGCGCCTCCCACGGTTTCCGTGGAGAATTCCGTTTCCATCATAACTGGAAGGGCGGCGGTGGCGGCGGATGCTTCCCCGGTAACCCTCAGATCCATCATGCCGGTGTAATCCCAGATGCGCACGTCCTTTATGGAAAAGGACTGGATGCCGCAGTATTCGCAGTTCAGCCTGAGAGTAATGGTGTTATCCTTTCCTGCGGCGATGCCGCAGGCAAAGGTATAGCTGTCAGGCTGAGGATAAAACAAATTTTCAAAGCCGATGGTGATGTGGGCCCTGGCAACTGGAAAAAAGGAGCCGTTTTTTATTTTCAGCGTCAGCCCTGCCTCATTGCCCCGCTCAATCTGGGCGGGCGCCGTTATTTGAAAGGAGAGTTTTTTTGCTGTGTCATGAAGAATGATACCGGAAAAAACTGGAAACAGAACCATCGCAAAAAGCAAAAGCAGCAGAAAATAGCTCACATAAAAACGGTAGAGCAGTGCGATCAATGCGAAAAAAAGGATGTAGCACAGGCGTGTGTAAAGGTTTCGGCGCATTGTTTAGGTCTCCTATACCCTGGGCAGGGGCGTATTTTTTGCAATCTCATCAAGAGCTGTGGAGATGGTAAACCCCCTGGCCTTGGCTCTGGCGGAAAGGGTCAGCCTGTGGCAGCTTACCTGATGGAAGATTTTTAAGATATGCTCCGGGAGAAGATATTTTGCTCCCTCAATATAGGCCGTGGCCTTTGCCATTCTGAGGAGCGCAAGGCTGGCTCTGGGGCTGAGACCGTACAGGAAATAGTCCTCGTTTCGGGTGTTTTCTGTCAATTTCACCAGATAGTCGTAAAGGGCGTCGTGGACAAACAGGGCCTTGGCGTCCTCCTGCATGGCCAGGACATCCTCAAGCGTTACAAAGCCTGTCAGGGTCTGGAGCACATCCCCCACATTGCCCTTCAGGATGGATACCGCATTGGCATGATCCGGATAGCCCATGGACAGGCGGACCATGAACCGGTCAAGCTGGGATTCCGGCAGCTTTTGAGTTCCAGAAGACCCAAAGGGATTCTGTGTGGCAATGACCACAAAGGGCTTTGGCAGCTCTCTTGTGACGCCGTCCACGGTAACCCGTCCCTCTTCCATGACCTCCAGAAGAGCCGATTGGGTTTTGGGGGAGGTACGGTTGATCTCGTCTGCAAGAAACAGATTGCAGAAAACGGAGCCCTGTCTGTATTCAAACTCCTTTGTCTGGCTGTTAAACATGGAAAATCCCAGAAGATCACTGGGAAGCACATCTGGCGTGAACTGTACCCTGTGATATGAAAGGGACATGGTTTTGGAGATGGTCAGCGCCAGCGTGGTTTTTCCCACCCCCGGGATATCCTCAAGCAGAATATGTCCTCCGGCAATGATGGCTGCCAGCACATCTTCAATGATCTCGTCCTTGCCCTTGATAACCCGGCCAACCTCTGTCATGATGGCCTCTATACGTTCGTTCATAAATTGGTCCCCTTTTCTGGTCATTATAGTTAGAAGCCGGGATCAGGTATCCCATCATCCCGGTGCGGATACATTCACTTTATCATAAAAACGCCCCATCGTAAACACAAAAACCCCTTCTAAGTGTGAATAAAATATGTTCATCAGCGTATACCTTTGGGTTTTGACTGTTTCATTTTAATTGTTGTTGACAAATGCATTGTAAAATTGTAAGGTAAAATAAAACCGCCCCTTGGAATCATTCAGTACCAGGGGCAAAAGGAGCGTACTTATGGCAAATCCCTACTTACCAAACTGGGAATACATTCCCGACGGAGAGCCCAGGGTCTTTGGGGACCGTGTGTACATCTACGGCTCCCATGACCAGGCTGGCTCCAATAAATTCTGCGACTATGTGCTAAAATGCTGGAGCGCACCCTTATCCGACCTGAACAGCTGGACCTGTCACGGGGACATCTTCCACACCCAGCCGGACAGGGATCACGGGGCGGACACAAGCTGGACAGTCTCAAACAATGAGCTTTTTGCCCCGGATGTGGTAGAGAAGGACGGAAAATACTACCTTTTCGCATACATCGTCAATGCAAGGGGCTGCGTGGCGGTGAGCGACCGGCCGGAGGGGCCTTTTTTGCTCCTTTCCCAGTACGAGTACACCATTTCGGATGAGATATGCTGCAACGGCTGGTTCATCGACCCGGGGGTTTTGGTGGACGATGACGGAAAGGTTTACATCTACTGCGGCTTTGAGCGCTCCTTTATGGCAGAGGTTAACCCGGACAAGATGTATGAGATTTTGGACGGGACATGTATCGAACACATTATCCCCTGTGAGCCGGATCCTGCTCACGGCTTTGATAAGGAGGAGACCCTGTTTTACGAGGCTGCATCCCTCAGAAAGGTTGGAGGAGTGTATTATCTGATCTACTCCCCCAAGCGGGGCAGCAGGCTGGCCTATGCCACCTCGGATAAGCCCACGGGGCCTTTTACCTACCGGGGCTATATCGTGGATAACGGGGTGGACTATCCCGGAGGCAACAACCACGGCTCCATCGCCTGCATGAACGGACAGTGGTACATCTTCTACCACCGCATGACCAACGCCACCATCATGTCCAGAAGGGCCTGCGTGGAGCGAATCCAGATTCTGCCGGACGGCACCATCCCCCCTGTGGAGATGACCTCCTTAGGTTTCGAGGAGTCCCTATCCCCCTATAAAGAGACTCCTGCTGATATCGCCTGTGTGTTAAAGGGCAGCTGCTTTATCACGGAGAAAACCGTTTTCGAGCGGGTCATCACAAACATCTGTGACGGGGATGTGATGGGCTTTAAGTACTATGACTTCGGGGAGGACTTTTCCAGCAAAACCATGCTCTTTGCCGCACAGGTGAAGGGCTGCGGATGCGATGCGCGCCTGCACATCCTGATTGATTCCGAGGACGGGGAGGAGATCGGGGGCTGTGACATCGGCCCATGTGACGGAGCGGTTCAGACGGTGGTAAAGGCTGTAACCGGACGTCACGCGGTATTTTTTAAAGTGACCACGAATTATGACGGCTGGACAGGCGCCTATTTTAAGGGGCGCTGCCTCTTTGAGCTAAAGTCCTTTTTGTTTATGAAGTAAAACAATGGGCTGGCGAAGCTATGATTGCCCCATCATAGCCGCGCCAGCCTGTATTTCCCATCACTTCTCCACAAGTATATCCCCCTCAAGAAGCACATTGCCATTCTCGTCTATTACACTGGGGATTCCCAAAAAGGCGTAGTAGGCTCCATCCTCCCACTTAAATATGGAGGACTCATAGGTAATACCCCTGTTATCTACTGCCTCTAAGTAAATCTCCACCACATCTGCTTCCCCATAAGTCAGCTCTTTTTCAAGCTCCAGCGTGAAGCCGTTTGCAAAATCAACGGAGGCTATGTTTTGGACATCCTGCCTTTCCGTAACCTGGCCGTTTACCACGGTGACAAGCCAGGCCTCATTCAGGAAATAGTCATCCAGTGCTCTGGAGGGATGAAATTCAATGTTAAAAATCTGTCTTGTAAACACATTTCCATCTTTATCTCTCTCCTCACAATCAATAGTGTTACCTGCCAGGGAAGCATATGGCAGATAGAAATCCCACAGATTATTCATATACATTTCATCCAACATCTCATTTTGTGTGACGCCTCCTTGAGTGAAGGACAGAATCGGGGTTTCATATTCCGAGAATATATCCAGCTTTATAGCGCCGGAGTAAGTGCCGCTGCCGGAGGGCTTAAGGGCGGCTTTTCTGTCTCCCACACTTATAACCAGCAGCAGATCCTCGCTGGACTGCTTTGGCACTACATTTACCCTGATATTTGCCTCGTGGGTGTCAAAATCATATTCCCCATAATCCCAGTCTAAGGAGCTTATAAGGCTGTTTTGCTCTTCTAAAAGGCTGGAAAATTGACCGTACATGCTCTGTATGCTATTGTTTAAGCCGAAAACCTCCTCCCTCATATATGAGATTTCCTGATTGAGGCTGTTTATCTCACAGGCCATGAAAATGATGCTGCCCACTGCGCACACTGCCATGATCCCCTGTGTCACCTGGGGCAGGGCGGGCATTTTTCGCCCTTTACCAGAATTTCCCTGAAGAGCCTGATTCAATTTTCTCTTATAAACATAATAATAAATTGCTATGCCGGCTACGGTGAAAGCAAATATGCAGGAAATGATAAAAATGATAGAGAAACGAAGTTCTGTGAAAGGCTTTGAAAAAAAATATCCTAACACAAATATCAAAAGAGTGATTACCATTGCCCAAAATATAGTCCGCTTCATTCAGATTATTCCTCCTTAAATACCCAGTGCGTCCCTGAAACTGTTGTAGTAGCTTCTGGTTACATCTGTACGTCTTCCGTCTTCCATCTCCAGGACAAATTTCATGGAAAAGGATGGATTGATTTTTTTGATACGCCCTCTGGCAGCGATTACCGAGTTGCTGATGCGGATAAAGCGGGCCGGATCCAGAATGTTCAGCAGCTGATACAGCCTGTCGGAGGTGTGATAGACCCCATCCATGGTGTATACCTCCACCCTGTGGCCAAAGCTTTCTATGGTTACAATATCCTCCACCGGAATGTGCAGCTGGCGTCCGCTTTCCAGATTGCGCACAGAAATATGCCCCACATAGCGGTTCGGCTGTGTCAGTACAAACTCAGCATCATCGTCAATCTCTATTCCCTTTTCCGTGAGAATCCGCCTGACCTCCTCGTAGCTCTCATCGCTGATGGCAAGCCTGATTTTCACCTGCATTTCCTCCTCTTTCTTGTACCTCTTTTACTGAATACATCCTGATCATATGATAGCAAATGAATTGATTTTTTCAATGGCTTTTGCATACATTGCATAAAAGGGGGCATGGAATGCAGAGGCGCGGTTTTTCGCATTGACTTTTTGCCTCTTTCTGTGTATTCTAAAAATATGGATTACAGATTAAAGGACGCAACGGTGAGCGTAGGCGGGGAGGAGATTCTCTCCCATGTAGATTTTGAGATAAAGGGTAGCGAAAAGGTGGCGGTGGTGGGCCGAAACGGCGCCGGAAAGACCACCCTCCTTCGGGTGCTTGCAGGACAGCTCCCCCTGGACAGGGATGACAAAAGAAGGGTTCCCGCTGTGTATATGGACCGGAAGCTTAAGATCGACCTGTTAAGTCAGCAGGTTTTTGGGGATGAAAACAAAACTGTTGATGAGGAGCTGTTGGCTGGGTACAGACAACTGGACACAGAGTATAGGGTAAATGAGAGGGACGGGTTTAAGAAGAATCTGGAGAAGGTGGTGAAAAATGGCGGGGAAGGCGACGGCACTGCAGTAGGCCTAGGATTTGCAGGAGTAAATGCCTTGTCAGAGGATGGGGGACGGGATTTTAGCCCTGAGCGCTTCCTCTACGAGGCGGAGTATGACAGACTCCTTACGGGACTTGGTTTTACAAAGGAGGATAAGAGGCGCAAAATTTCGGAGTTTTCCGGCGGTCAAAAGACCAAGCTGGCCCTGATCCGCCTGCTTTTGGCAAAGCCGGACATTCTGCTTTTGGACGAGCCCACCAACCACCTGGATATGGAGACGACCCAGTGGCTGGAGGAGTATCTAAAGAGCTATCCAAAGGCGGTGGTGATGGTCAGTCATGACCGCTTTTTCATAGACCGTGTGGCAGAGATTGTCTATGAGGTGGAGGATAAGGATATAAGGCGATTCGTTGGAAACTACACTGCCTACAAAAAGGAGCGGGAGAGGCAGGCCCTACGGCTTCAGAAAAAATATGAACAGCAGTTGGCGGAAAAGGAGCGACTGACCCAGCTGGTGGAGCGTTTTAAGAATAAGCCCAGGAAGGCTGCCATGGCCCGGGCAAAGAAACGCCAGCTGGAGCGGATGGAGGAGATTAAGCCTGCCGCCTGGGAGAGAAAAATTCATTTTTCAGAACCCATGGCTCCCCTGCTTCCGGGGGCCAAGTGGGTCTATGAGGCACAGCACCTTCAGGTGGGGTATGATACGCCCCTGTATGAGACCAGCCTGCGCATCAGGCGGGGACAAAAAATCGCCCTTTTAGGCGCAAACGGCACCGGAAAAACGGCGCTTTTAAAGACGGTAGCGGAGATACTGGCCCCCATAAAGGGAAAGAGCACCCTGGGAAACCAGATTCTTTTGGCCTATTTTGACCAGATGAGCGGACAGATATCCTCTGAGGATACGGTTTTGGAGCATTTTCGTATGCGCTATCCCGGACTTACAGAAAAGGAGGCCAGGCAGATCCTTGCAGCGTGGCTGTTTGACGGAAAACTTGCTGCCAGACCTGTTTGCGCCCTTTCCGGCGGGGAAAAGGCCCGGCTGGTGATGGCGGAGCTTCTGCAGGCCCGGCCGAATTTCTGCGTTTTGGACGAGCCCACCAATCACATGGATATTCCCGCCAAGGAGGTTCTGGAGGAGGCTTTCTGCTCGTATACCGGAACGATCCTGTTTGTCAGTCATGACCGGTATTTTATCAGCCGCGTGGCGGATGCCCTCCTGATCATTCAAAACGGTGAAGTATATTATTACCCCTTCGGCTATGCCCACTACCTGGAGCGCAGCTTGACTGGGGCGCAGGGGACAGAGGAGCTGCCTCCCGGCCAGATGAAGGCGGAGGACGCCGCCCTTTTAGCCAGGGTGAAGGCAGTTCCAAAGAGGGGATACCTGATGGGGCGCGAGCAGTCCACCCAGGAGGCTTATCTGGACTGGAAGCTGCGGCTTTTGGAGGAAGAAGCGCAGAGCGTGTTTGAAAAATATGAGGAGCAGATGGCTGAAAGCGTAAAAACACAGCAGTGGCAGAGGTTGGAGGAAGAGCTTACTGAAAAACTGATATTATGGGATATGCGGGTCCAGGAAGTAATCAGTTCGTAAATATCTGCTTGCCCCCTGCTTTTAGTTTGCCGGTTCCAGCTGGCATAGAAACCGGATAATATCCGCTACAGTCCTCACCTCATAGACCTCATCCAGGTTTTTCTCCGCCCGGAAAAGCACAGAGTCGTCCGCATACCAGCGGCGTTTCGGGTCTGTGTTTAGAAGAATGGTTTTTCCGTGTCCTCCATGTACCCGGGTCTGAATCCTTGCCAGAGCCTCCTTCCGGTAGCGTTTGTAGTTGTTGCGCATATCTCCCAAAAGCAGGAAGATGGTATCCTTTGTCAGGTCGCTGTAGAAGTTTTTGTTAAAACTCTCCAAAGCCTCCGAGTAGTCGCTGACGGTGTTCTTTGAATCCTCCAGAATCTTTGTGATGCAGTCCTGTACGGTGCGGCTTCGCATCTGGGCGGAAACCTTCTCCGTATGGTCTGTGAAAAAGTAGATTTCCACGCCGCCGTGAAAGACCTGCTCCAGCTGATGGAGAAAATGCACCAGCACCGTGGCTGCGGACAGGCAGGAGGGAGAGATGTCTAAAAGACAGATGATCTTTGTTTTTCTTGGACGGGGATTCTTATAGAACAGCTCCACCGGCACCATGCCGGTGCGAAAAGCTTCCTTTACCGTGGTTTTATAGTCAAAGTCCGCCTTGCCGGGCTTTTTCAGATTCCGGCTGATCCGTGCCTTAAACTTGTGAGCGTTTTCCCGGATATATTCTTCAATCTGCGCCATATCCCGTTTGGTGAGCAGACGGATATCCTTTTTTGTAAAGTCCTCCGCCATGGGAATGCGGGTATCCTCCAGCTGCTGATACCGCAGCCGCTCCTCCTCCAGCTGTTTTTTCAGCGCCTCCTGGTCCGGTTCCTCCTCCGGCTCCTCATGTCCCTTAGAGCCGGGCTCTCTGTTTCCCGCCATCTTGAAGGTGGCAGCCAGCTCCAGCGCTTTTCTGTTAAAATCCTCCGGGTCTGACAGCACCCGTCTGCAGTAGCGGATAAAACGCTGCAGCTCAAATACCAGCGTGCCGATGAGCTTTTTTTGGTCCGTCTCATCCAGGGTGTCGTAGTAGGAGATATAGTCCTCGTAGAGATTTAAGAAACCTGCATGGAGGAAGGAGGAGTAGTCGCAGATTCCCTCTGCCAGCTCAAACTGTGCGAAAAATCGTTCCGCCTTGAAGTTTGGCAGGGAAAAGTGAACCTTCTGGTCTGCCGCTTTGCTGTCCGCGGGCTTTTGCAAAAATGTGTTTCTGCTTGCCGCGGCCTTTGCTCCCTGCTGCTTTTCAAGCTTTTTCAGGCGCATGGCCGCCTCGGTCTTCTCGCTGCAGTAAAACCTGTGAAAAATTTCCGGAAACCTTTCACATTCGTACTGCTGGTGGCAGAAAAACATCATCATATTTGTGCAGACACAGGCCTCGTCGGTAATGTCGATATTCTCAATCTGCAGAAAATGCAGAAGCTGATCTGCGGACAGGCGGAAATGATATTTGTCCCGGAGCTCCATAAAAAACGCCAGGCAAAAGTCCAGGTAGGCTTCCCAAACCTCATTTTCGCGGCTGGAGGGGTGTGACTCCTTTAAAGGGAAATTGTCATTATTTTTACTTGTCCTCGCCGTCATCTAAAAAGCCTCCTTTCAAAAATTCTTGCTGCGCACATGGAAGGATTGAGCTGTTGGCGCCATCCCTGCGGCTGATGGTTCTTTGGTCAGCCGGCGGCTGCTACGCATCCTGACCCTTTAAAAATTTTTCTATGGTCTCACAGTCTCCCCTGTTTTTGGCAATCACACCGATGGAATCTGTCAGATTCTCCTTTTTTAAAGCCGCATCCCCAAACTGGGTGAAGAGCACCTGCGCCCAGCTGATCCCCTCGCTGACAGAGGGGCGCTGTTTTAGGTCAAGCTCCCGTATCTCCTGAATCAGTCCTGCCACTGTCTTCGCAAAACCCTCCGGAACCTCCGCCTTCATGTGGATGATATTTGTAAGCTCCTCCAGAGATTTGTTTGGCATGTACAGATACAGGCACCTTCTTCTTAGAGCGTCGCTGAGCTCCCTGGTATTGTTGGAGGTCAGAAAAACAATGGGTATCTGCTCCCCGGGGCAGACGATGGTCTTTCCCAGCTCTGGGATAGACATGGAAAAATCCGAAAGAAGCTCCAGGAGGGCATACTCCGTCTCCTCGCTGGTTTTGTCTATCTCATCTAACAGAAGGACCTTTTGCCCCCGGCCGTTTATTGCCCTAAGCAAGGGCCGCTGGATCAGAAAGCTCTCGTCATATATATCCACCTCACGCTTTAAAAGCTCCTGGGTTTCGTGGATGGACAGGCCGGAGGAGTTTTCCTGAATGGACTGCTGCAGCGCCACGGTGGTCAGCATCTGGCGCGCATAGTCGTATTCGTACATAATGTCCCGGTTGGTTATCCCTTCGTAAAACTGTACCCGGATCAGTTCCTTGTCCAGGGCTTTTGCCAGGGCCTTTGCCAGCGCTGTTTTCCCTACGCCCGGCTCCCCCTCTAAAAGCACCGGGACGCGAAGCTGCATGGCGTTTAGGAGTGTGTAGGCGATCTGGTCGTTTGCCACATATCCGCCAGCGGCCAGTCCCGCCAGCAATTCGTCCTTTTTCATGTATCCTTCCCTGCCGCAGCCGGATAAAGCCTGACACCTGCGGCATTTCCTTTCTGAGTGTGTTGTTTTTTGAGCCGCATTTTCTTGACCCAGGTCTCATCATAATGGAAAAACCTCCCGAATGCAACGAATTTTGTGAATGGATTCTTAATTGTACATGAAACTTCGGGGAATTGGCTTGATAAATAAAAAAAATTAGGGTACAATCCAATGTATCTGTGCAGTGGTTGAACAGTAAGCATCCTGCCCGATGGCAAGAACGTACCGAAGGAGAGGTATTCATGAAGTGGTTTGCTAAGCTGGAGCGTAAAATCGGCCGATATGCCATTAAAAATCTGATGATGTACATTATTGTATTGTACGCTCTTGGAATTGTGGTATTTTTGTATGATCCCATGGTGTACTATGCCTATCTGGCATTGAGCCCGGGACAGATTTTAAAGGGTCAGGTCTGGAGGCTTGTAACCTTTCTCATTATGCCCCCGGGAGGCAGCAACATCTTTTTCACCCTGTTAAGCTTATACATTTACTGGAGCCTGGGCACCACCATTGAGCGGGTCTGGGGAGCCTTCCGTTTTAACGTCTACTTTTTTACCGGCGTGATTGGGACCATTGCCGCGGCCTTTATCATCTATGCTATTTACGGGGAGATGGCGGACTATTATATGATGATGGTGGGAACAGAGTATATCAATTTCTCCCTGTTCATCGCCTATGCCTTTACCTTCCCCGACGCGCAGTTTTTACTGTTTTTCCTGATCCCCATCAGGGCGAAGGTTTTGGGGTATCTGGAGATCATCGTCTATGCGGTGCTGTTTATCACAGGAGATCTGGCAAGCCGGGTGATGATCGGGGTGTCCCTGCTCAACGTGATTTTCTTCCTGCTGCTGACTAGAAATTTAAACCGCTTCAGGCCTGGTGAGATCAAGCGCCGGAGAGATTTTAAGAAGAAGGTGGGAGCAGCGCCCATCAGTGTAAACCGCCACCGCTGTGCGGTCTGCGGCAGGACCTCCCAGGATGGAGATGACCTGGTGTTCCGTTTCTGCTCCAAGTGCGAGGGAAACTTTGAATACTGCCAGGATCACTTATATACGCATATTCATGTGACAAAGGAAGATTTGGAGCGCATGAAGAACAAGCATTAGAGGAGGACAAGAGAGATGGAGAAGAAACCCTTTGTGACAAAGGAACAGCTGGATGAGATCGTTAAGACCTATCCCACACCCTTTCACATCTATGATGAAAAGGGAATCCGTGAGAACGCAAGGCATCTGAAAAAGGCCTTTTCATGGAATAAGGGCTATAAGGAGTTCTTTGCGGTAAAGGCCACGCCGAATCCCTATATATTGAAGATCTTACAGGAGGAGGGCTGCGGCTGTGACTGCTCCTCCCTTACGGAGCTGATGTTAAGCAATGCTTTGGATTTTGCCGGGGAGGATATAATGTTCTCCTCAAACGCAACTCCCGCCCAGGAGTACCAGTATGCAAGGAAGATCGGCGCTACCATCAATCTGGATGATATCACCCACATTGATTTTCTGGAAAAGTGCGCCAGCATTCCGGAGACCATCAGCTGCCGCTATAATCCCGGCGGAACCTTCCAGATCACCACGGATATCATGGACAATCCCGGTGATGCAAAGTATGGTCTTACCACCCCCCAGATGTTTGAGGCCTTTAGAATCTTAAAGGAAAAGGGTGTAAAGCATTTTGGAATCCACGCCTTTCTTGCCTCCAACACCCTGACAAACCTTTACTATCCCCTGCTGGCAAAGACCCTCTTTGAGATTGCAGTCAAGCTAAAGGAGGAGGTGGGCGTGCATATCGCCTTTATCAATCTCTCAGGCGGTATCGGCATTCCCTATAAGCCCACGGATGTGGCCAACGACATCGACGTGATCGCAGAGGGCGTGCACAAGGTATACGATGAGATCCTGGTGCCCGCAGGCATGGGGGATGTGGCCATCTACACGGAGCTGGGGCGTTTCATGCTGGGACCCTTCGGCGCCCTGGTGACCACCGCCATTCACCAGAAGCACACCCATAAGGAATATATCGGATGCGATCCGTGCGCGGCAAATCTGATGCGCCCCGCCATGTACGGCGCCTACCACCATATCACGGTGATGGGGAAGGAAAATCAGCCCTGTGACCACAAATATGATGTGACCGGCTCTCTATGCGAAAACAATGACAAATTTGCCATTGACCGGATGCTGCCGGAGGTGGAGATCGGTGACCTGCTCTATATCCACGACACCGGCGCCCACGGCTTCTCCATGGGATACAACTACAACGGGCGGCTTAGAAGCGCGGAGCTTTTATTAAAGGAGGATGGCAGTGTGCAGATGATCCGCCGGGCGGAGACCCCCAGAGATTATTTTGCAACCTTTGATTTTTCCGATATCCTGTCTAAGATGGACTACGATATTTAGAGAATGCACTGCAACTAGGGATTTAAAGCTTTACTAATTGGATTAGCTGGCGCTAGGATCTGCGCATGATGCCTGAACGGTATATAAAAATGTTAGAACGGCCTTCACCAGAGGGCCGTTTTATCTTGCGATTTTTCGGATTTTATCCCACTTTATCCCAGGATTCTTCATAGATATTGACAAAAATCCCACAATATGGAATTGTCATTCAATGAATACTATGATTAAATAAGGTGGATAGCTAATGAATTGGATGTGCAGTATACTGATACTTGTATTCGTGATGTCAGTGTCCGGGGGAGCACTGTCTCTGGCTTGGAAGCTCCTTCTGCCTTTTTTACAGTCCAGGGCCGATGCCTGCCGGGTTTATACTCTTCTGAAATCTACAGTATGGGGGTATCTGCTGCCTGTTCCAGTGCTTTTGAAGGAGCTTCAGCCCGGTTATTGCAGTTTATGCAGTACATATGCATTTGCCGGTGTTTTTCTGCTGTTTGATATATGGTGTGCCGGGATGGTCTGGGCAGTTGTGCGAATACTTTTTTTGCGCCGCCATTTGAAATGGATTTTACAGGCGAAAATTCCTGTAAGCCGGGAAGAGGAGGATTTTTTAAGGAAACTGACGCACCATATGGGTATTAGGAGAAGAATGCGTATCTGCAGATGCTACCGGGCTCCCTCGCCCTGTATCTGTGGAATCCTGAAACCGATGATTATTCTTCCTGTCACGGCTTTTAAGAAAGAGGAACTGGAGATGATTCTCTATCATGAGCTGGTACATCTGAAAAAGAGGGATGAGCTTTGGAAAATGGTTTTTGAAATGATGGGCGTAATATTCTGGTTTATGCCTTCTGCCCGGGTAATGAAAAGAGAGCTGTCCAGGTGGGCCGAGGCAGAATGCGACGAACTGTGCTGCAGGCGCTACCCTGTCCGGAAGTATTTTGGGCAGATGATGGAAATGCTGGCCGGTGACCAGGCTTCATCTTTCAGGAGGGGGGACACATCCATCAATGGAAAAGGAGAGTTTTACTGGAGAGTGACCAACATTGTCAAAAATAGGGAGAAAGAGACATCCTAAATAAACCTTCATGCGGGACATACCACCGTACCATGAGAGTCTGGCGGGCGCATTTGGCGAGCCTGAATTGATGCCGCCTATCCGGCGGCGGGACTTTCAAAGTAAATTTAGTTGACAGGTATCGAGTAAAATGTTAAAATTATAGTCAAATGAGAGGCATAACAGAGCAGACATGATTTTTTTCGAAATCATTATGAAGGATGGAGGTATTTAGATGAGATGGAAGGTTAATGAACGGCATTCTGAGCTTTCAGAGTGTGAACTGATTACCATGAAATGTATCTGGGATGCGGGTCATGAGGTTTCCTGTTCTGAGATTATGGAGGTTCTCAGGAACGAGTATAAGCTGGATTACAAGGATACCACAGTTTATACTTTTCTGAAAAAGCTGAAGGAGAAGGGCTTCGTGGATTCTTACCGCCGCGGCGTCACATGGTTTATTCCTGCCAGGGATGAAGAGACATATCGCGCGGAGCAGCTCCGCTTTGCCAGGGATTTCTGGTTCAAGGGTTCCGCCAGCAGCCTTGTTTCCGCTCTCCTTTCCCTGGATGAACTGACCCCGGAGGAGAGCAAGGAGATAAGGGGATTGTTGGAGAAGCTTCCGGAATAATACCATCCTTCTCTGAAAGCCCCGCCGCCGGATAGACGGCAGCAATGACAAATTTGAGAAGAAAAGAGGAAAATATGCTGGAGGAACTGAAAAAGCGGGTATATGATGCGAACATGCAGCTTCCGCTTCATGGTCTGGTGACCTTTACCTGGGGAAATGCCAGTGAGATAGATCGGAAAAGTGGGATCTTTGCCATTAAGCCCAGCGGCGTAGACTATGATAAGCTGAAACCGGAGGATATGGTGCTGGTGGATCTGGAGGGCAGGATTGTGGAAGGCAGGCTCCGCCCCTCCACGGATATGCCCACACATCTGCGGCTATACCAGGCTTACAGTGGGATTGGCGGGGTGGTGCATACCCATTCATCCTGGGCCGTCAGCTGGGCGCAGGCCTGTCGGAGTATTCCCTGCTACGGTACAACCCATGCAGATTATTTTTACGGGGAGATACCCTGTACAAGGCGTCTGACCCAGGAGGAAATAGAGGAGGCTTATGAGCTTCATACCGGGGATGTGATCATTGAAACCCTTGGGAAGCGGAATCCTCTGGAAATGCCGGGAATCCTCTGTGCCAACCATGGCCCCTTTACCTGGGGAACGGACGGGGCAGCTGCGGTTTACCACGCGGTGGTTTTAGAGGAGGTAGCTAAAATGGCCTGCCGCACGGAGCTTCTAAACGCCGGAGTGCAGCCAGCGCCCCAGTATCTCCAGGACAAGCATTATCAGAGAAAGCATGGTGCAGGAGCCTATTACGGACAGAAAGCATAGGGATAAAAACCTGCCGGTGTTCGATTGACAAACCAGCGCAGAACAGTTAAAATAACAGCTGTTCTGCGCGTTTTCTTTGCGATAAGCCCATCAAGTGGCCGACAGCACCTGCCTCATGCGAAGCATTATATTGGCAGGTGCGTATTGGCAGGTCCGCTTTAGCGGGCGTGCCGCCACCCGACTTGCATGAGCGGACATTTGATGGGCAAGTACAGCGAGCAGCTTTGCTGCGAGAGCATCTGCCCATGCGAAGCATTTTATTGGCAGATGCGACTTGGCAGGTCCGCTTTAGCGGGCGTGCCGTCACCCGCTGTGCGACATCGCAAATCGAGTAGGGG
>CALWLH010000093.1 GCA_944381475.1 uncultured Lachnospiraceae bacterium
GGGGCTGATATCCATATATGTAGCCTGTTCATCGGTTTTGGTGGTGGGCAGACCGTTTTCATCGCAGCCAAAAAGGAAAAACTCGCACTCCGGGCCCACGTCCAGGGTATATCCCATCTTTGCCGCCTCACCCACTACGCTTTGCAGTACCTGGCGGGAATCTCCCTCGTAAGGTACCCCATCCTTGGTCCTGATGCTGCAGATCAGTCTGGCAACCTTTCCCTGCTGGGGTCTCCAGGGGAAAATCTCAAAAGTATCCAGATCCGGGAACAAATACATATCCAAATCACTGGTTTTAACAAAACCATCCAACGCCGTAAAGTCCAGCAGACATTTGTTATCCAAAACCTTTTCCAGCTGCCTGGATGTAACCGCAATGTTCTTCAGCACGCCGAAAATATCAGCAAATTGAAGACGGACAAATTCTACATCCTCCTCCTCAACCAACCGAATAATATCTTCCCTGGTATATTTACTCATGGCAACCTCCAATCCCAATCATCGGTGAAGCATTCATCAAAATATAGTTCAATGGATTTTAACATAGTTTTAGTAGCGTGTCAATAAATCCCGTCTGAAAACTCCCCCGGAAAACAAAAGTCAGCTTCCCATCCGTCAAAAAGGGCCGCTCCATCCAATGTTTTAAAGATCACAGATGCAGCGGCCCGAAGCTTTTTCTGACAGTTATTGAATGAATATTTACTCCTTACCCAGAATTTCCTCCAGAGCCTGGTACAGCCTTTCCATCTCCTCCGGAGTGCCAATGGTAATGCGCAGATAATCATTAATCCTGGGCTTATCAAAATATCTCACATAGATATTTCGCTTCTTCAGCTCCTGGAATATCACTTCCCCAGCCACGCTGTTATGCTTTACAAACACAAAATTTGCACGGGAATCCGGCCCTGTGAAGCCCAAGGCTGCCAGCCGTTTTTTTACTTCTTCCCGGACATCCACGATTTTTCTGCAGACGCTTTCAAAATACTCCTCATCCTTCAGCGCCTCCACACCCAGTTCTATAGCAATATGGCTCATGGTATAGGAATTGATGGATGCCTTTACAGCGTTCATGGCTGCAATAGCCTCCGGACATCCCATGGCGTAGCCGATTCTCATTCCCGCCATAGCTCGGGACTTGGAATAGGTTCTGGTGATCAGAAGATTATCATAGCTCTTCAACAGCTCTAAGGCACTTGGACCGGCAAAATCCACATAGGCCTCGTCGATGATCACCATGGATTCCGGATTATGTTTTAAAAGCTCCTCCACAAATGACAGATCCTCGTAAATGGCCGTGGGCGCATTGGGATTGGGAAGTACAATTCCGCCGTTCGGACGGTAATAATCCTCCCCTCGAATCCTGAAATTCTCATCCAGCCCAGGAGTTTCAAAGGGTATCCCATAAAGGGATGCCCATACGGGATAAAAGGCATAGGTAATATCCGGAAATAATATGGGCTTTTTACCTGCAAAGAAGGTCAAAAAGGCCACTGAAAGCACGTCGTCGGAACCAACGCCCACAAACACCTGGTCATGCCCAAGTCCATGATAATCTGCCAATGCATAAACCAGCTTTTTCACATCCGGGTCAGGATACTTTTTTAAAATATCCGTCCTGAACTGCTCGGAAAGCTTCTGTACCCCAGGAGCAGGGGGATATGGATTCTCGTTGGTATTAAGCTTTACCACATCCTTCTGCTGGGGCTGCTCCCCTGCCACATAGGGTTTTACTCTTCGTACATTTTTCTGCCATGCCTTCATAAGTCCGTGCCCTCCGGTTAACCCGGTTATCCTTTCATGATTGTTTAGCGGCTTCCTGCCTATGATATTCCCTTTTTACCTCTTCTGTCAATAGCCCTGCGGTAAAAAGCGCAAAAAACAATTGCAAATAAAATACCCGCCACGACTCCGGCGCTGTCAATACATACATCCAGCAGCTGGGGCGATCTCCCATCGGAAAACATCTGGTGAAGCTCATCAGAAACCGCATAAAGCGTACCGGCGCCCCAGGAAAGAAGCCCTCTCCAGGGCTCTTTGATGGAATAATCTGCCGCCAGTGTCCACAGCAATATTCCAAGAATACAGTATTCCGCAAAATGAGCCAGCTTTCTGACCAAATGCGATACCTGATTCAGCAAATGAGCCTGCTGCTGCGCAGGAAGATCATCATAATCCCAGACAAAAAGTTCAATTATTTTTTCTGTTATTCCTCCGCTTAATTCGGCTGATTCGTCAGCGTTCTGGGCCGAAAAGCAGAATATAACTGTCATCCAGCCTATCACCAATATCCATAAAAGCAGCCTTCTCCTTCTTTTCCATAAAATCATTGCTCTGTTCAGCCGATCTCTCCTTTCCATTTTTTTCACAGCACACCTTCAAAGCAAATGCGGCTGTTCCTTTTCTTGATAGCCTTTTGATCAAATCGAGTAGGGGAAAAGAATCCCCTACTCGATTTGCGATGTCGCACAGCGGGTGACGGCACGCCCGCTAAAGCGGACCTGCCAAGTCGCATCTGCCAATAAAATGCTTCGCATGGGCAGATGCTCT
>CALWLH010000094.1 GCA_944381475.1 uncultured Lachnospiraceae bacterium
GGTGGTCTCTCCACCAGTGAATCCTCCGGATCCTCCGTATCCTTTAAAAGCTCCTCTATCACATCCACCTTCACCTCGGGCTCGCAGATAATATCGTACTCAATGGCGATATTCTCAGCCTGTTCATAGGTAAGGTCCGAGTTGATGGTATAAATCTGTCCCTGTAAAAACAGCTTTTTGATCAGCGTGGCAGCGGGTATCTTCATCTTGGAGGCAAGCTCTCCGAGGGTAATGGTCTCAGGCAGAACGATGGTCTTGATTACCTCTTCCTCCTGCTGGATCTTTTCCTCCTGCTTCTTCTTCATCTTGTTCAGGTTCTTAAGGTTTTCCTCCTTCGTAACCCCCTTGCCATACTGCTTATTCTTTTCCCGGGCTTCCCGTTCCTTTTTGTTCATGGTCTTGCCGCCCTTCATGGAGCTGACAAGATCCATACCTCCGGAAGATTTTCCGCCCCGGTCTCCAGGACGTCCCTGGGCGCCTCTGCGGTCACCAGAAAAATCCTTATCCTTATTATAGCCGCCGCCCGCATTTCTATTCTGACCCGGACGATTGTCACGGCTCTGACCCCCAAAACGAGCATCTCCCTTGGCGTCCGGTCTTCTCTGTCCATCGCGGCTTTGTCCCTGACCGCCCCGGTTGTCACGGCCGCCTGTACTCTGGCCTCTGCTGTCACCGCCTCTAGCGCCTCTATTGTCGCGGCTTCCGGATTGACCGTCACGCTTGCGGTCGTCCTTTCTCCGCCGGGGCGCGGGCTTTACGGACGCAGCCCGTACCTCATCCATATTTACGTATCGGGGAGGCTTAACGATCGCTGCCGGCTCCGCCGAAGGAGTAGCTGTCTCAGCCGCAGGCGCCTCTGGAGCGGGCTTTGCCTCGGGCTGCACAGGTGCCGGTGCAGGCTGCTCTTCCTTTACAGGCTCCACCGGTTTTACCGCCGGCTTCTCTTCAGCCTTTGCCTGGGGTTTTGACACGCCCTCCTTCTTCGGTCCCAGCGTCCTTTCCACCGGCTTTCTCATCGGTCCTTTTCCGCTTCCGGTCGATTTTGTTCCGGATTTGGCGTTCTGCGGTCTTACCACTGTCGCGTATCTCTTTTTTTTGGGAGCAGCTGCCCCCTCCGTCTCTTTTTTATTTACATTCTGTTCATTCATTTCAGCCATCTAGTTAACAACCTCCGTTCATGCTGTGATCTACTAATTTTAACAATGCACCGGCAAAACCGTCATCCTCCACAGAGAGAGAAGTGCGTACATCCTTACCGCATGCTTTACCCAGTTCTTCCTTGCTAAAGCAAATCACAACCGGTATCTTGTGATGATTACATTTATCAATAAATGATTTTCTGGTACCCGGTGACGCCTCCTCGGAAACGAATACCAAGCGCGAGGACCTGGAGGAAATGGATTTCTCCACTGCAAATTCTCCGCTTTTTGTCCTTCCAGCCTTTGTAGCCAGACCAATCAGTGATAATACTTTATTTCTCTCCAAGCTTTGCGATCTCCTCTCTCAGGGTTTCATAAACCTGCTGGTGGATACTGCACTTCAGAGAGCGTTCGATTCCATGGGATTTATAAGCCTTCTCAAAGCATTCCGCTGATTTGCATATATATGCGCCTCTTCCGTTTTTCTTGCCAGCCGCGTCCACTATAATTTCACCTGTCTCTGCAGCCTTCAGAATGCGTATCATGTCCCGCTTATTTTTCATCTCCCTGCATCCTATACATTGGCGCATGGGTATCTTCTTTTCCGCCATGTCTCAAACCTTTCTATGCCAATCACAAACTACTCGTTGTCAGTCTCTTTCGATTTCAGCGTCAGATTCCTCTGTCCCCTCATCAGTTTTCTCTGTCTCAGTATCGTAATCTTCATCATCCTCTGCGGCCTCAGCATCCTCTTCCTCATCGTATTCCTCATAATACCCTACATATTCTTCATCTGTAATGCCCAGCTCCTCATACAATCCGCTTTCACGGGCCTGAGTCTCGCTCTTGATATCGATCTTATAGCCCGTCAGCTTTGCTGCAAGTCTCGCATTCTGCCCCTCACGGCCGATCGCCAGAGAAAGCTGGAAATCCGGCACAATAACGATAGCCGTCTTATCCTCCTCGTCAGCCCAGACACCGATAACCTTTGCAGGACTTAGAGCGTTTTCAATCAGGATCGCGGGATTTTCATCCCAGCAGATAATATCAATCTTCTCCCCGTTAATAACCTCTACAACAGCGTTCACCCTGGAGCCGTTCACACCTACGCAGGCTCCTACCGGATCAACCTGAGGGTCGTTTGACCATACAGCCATCTTGGTTCTGGAACCAGCCTCGCGGTAGATGGCCTTAATCTCCACGATACCATCATGAATTTCAGAAACCTCATTTTCAAAAAGGCGCTTCACCAGATCCGGATGGGTTCGGGAGACGCTGATCTTAGGCCCCTTCGGCGTTTCCTTTACCTCCAAAACATAGACCTTTATTCTCTCATTAAGCTCAAAATGCTCGCCCTTCACCATCTCGCTTTCAGGAAGAAGAGCGTCGCACCTGCCCAGATCAATGCTGACATTTCTTCCCACATAGCGCTGTACTGTGCCGGTAATCACCTCATGCTCCTTCATATAGTAAGCATCGTAAAGAGATTTTCTTTCCTCCTCACGAATCTTCTGCAGAATCACATTCTTTGCATGGCCAGTGGCAATACGCGAGAAATTCATGGAATTTACCGGTTCTTTATAAGGATCCCCGAGCTCGATAAAAGGCCTCTGCTCCCTCGCAGCCTCCAGAGAAATCTGAGTTGTGGGATCCTCCACAGACTCAACGACAGTTTTTACTGTACAAACCTTAAAGGCACCTGTCTCGCAGTTTAAGTCAACCTCTACGATAATATTATCATTGCCCAGGTGCGTTTTGCAGGCTTTTACCAGAGACTCTGCTATAGCGTCGAGAATCACATCCTTCTTGATGCCCTTTTCCTTCTCCAGAATATCAAGGGCTTCTATAAGCTCCCGGTTATTGGTCTCTGTGCTCTCCTTTTTTGCCTTTCTCATAGTGCATCAAATCCTCCATCCAATATAGTTTAGAAATCAAAGTCAAAGGCCAGGCGGATCAGCGCAAGATTTTTGCGCTCGAAGGTCTGCTCCCGATCCTCTGTGCCGATAGTAACCGTATCCTTATCATAGGAAAGCAGGGCGCCGGTATATTCCTTGCAGCCGTTTACTGCCTGGAACAGCCTGACCTCCACATCCTTGCCCATACTTCTTTCAAAATCCTTTTCCTTTTTTAAAGGTCTGTCAAGCCCTGGAGAGCTGACCTCAAGAATATAGCTGTCCTGGATGAAGTCCTCCTTATCCAGAAGGTCAGATAGCTCTCTGCTTACCGCCTCGCAGTCACCGATGGTAATACCACCCTCCTTGTCAAGATATGCCCGCAGATACCAGCTTCCAGCCTCCTTCACATACTCAACATCCACCAGCTCCAGCTGATGCTTTTGGGCAATGGGCATCAGCAGCTCTTCACACTTTTGCTCATAGCTTTCAGATTTTTTCATCTCATCATGCCTCCATGCAATAAAGAAAGTGGACATCCGCTGCCCACTTTCTAAAATAACATATTCAACTAAATTGTATACTAGCACAGATTGCTCCAGATTGCAAGCATTTTTTGAAAAAAAATCCATAATTTTTAAAAATACTGAAACAATTGCCCTTTTGAACCTGACATCTTCTTAATGATGGAAAAGCCTTAATCCGGTAAAGCACATGGCAATGCCGTATTTGTCGCACACTGCTATCACGTTGTCATCCCTGATGGAGCCGCCGGGCTCGGCGATGTACTCTACGCCGCTTCTGCGGGCTCTCTCGATATTATCGCCAAAAGGAAAGAAGGCGTCTGAGCCAAGGGAAACGCCTGAAAGCTGATCCAGCCATTGCCTCTTTTCCTGACGGGTAAATACTTCAGGCTTCACCTTAAAGGTCTTTTCCCACTCACCGTCCGCCAATACATCCATGTAATCGTCACTGATATATACATCAATGGCATTATCTCTGTCCGCACGGCCAAGCTTGTCCACAAACTGCAGGTTTAAAACCTTCTCATTCTGACGAAGCCACCAGTTGTCCGCCTTGTTTCCTGCCAGTCTGGTACAGTGTATCCGGGACTGCTGACCCGCTCCGATACCGATGGCTTGTCCTCCTTTTACATAGCACACGGAGTTGGACTGGGTGTATTTCAAAGTAATGAGGGAGATCATCAGATCCACCTTTGCGCTTTCAGGAATCACCTTATTCTGCGTGACCACATTGCTTAAAAGGAAATCCTTATCAATATTCAGTTCGTTTCTGCCCTGTTCAAAGGTAACGCCGTAAACCTGCTTCCGCTCCAGGGCGGCAGGCTTATAGGAAGGGTCGATCTGAATAACATTATAACCGCCCTTTTTCTTTGCCTTTAAGATCTCCAGCGCCTCCGGTTCGTATCCAGGAGCGATAACGCCATCAGAAACCTCACGCTTGATAAGGAGCGCTGTGGAAACATCACACACATCGGACAGAGAAATAAAATCTCCAAAGGAGCTCATACGGTCTGCTCCCCTGGCCCTGGCGTAGGCGCAGGCAAGCGGGGAGAGTTCTCCCATATCCTCCACCCAATAGATTTTGCGCTCGATATCTGTCAGGGGAAGTCCCACTGCAGCGCCGGCGGGCGAAACATGCTTAAAGGAGGTGGCAGCCGGAAGCCCTGTAGCCCTCTTCAGCTCGCTGACCAGCTGATAGCCGTTAAAAGCATCAAGGAAATTGATGTAGCCCGGCTTACCATTTAAAACGGTAATGGGCAGATCACTTCCGTCATCCATAAAGATACGTGAGGGCTTCTGATTGGGATTGCATCCATACTTTAACTCTAATTCCTTCATTTTATGTATATTCCTTTCCATCTCGCAATACTAAAACTGCTCAAAGACTGTTTTTATTGATGATCCTAGATTCGTATGCTCCGGATTCAATGTCAATATAACGCACAAACAGAGAAACCTTATTGTCCTCGTCCAAGCTTTCCCATACCAGTCTGGTAAAGGAGTCAATGTCTCCGATGATATCCACCAGGGCAGGCTCCCCCTCAAAGCTGGGAAGGGGATCTCCATCCCCCATATAGGTATGGATAAAACGGCCCTCTCCGGGCTTTGGCGCATCTACGGAATACGTATTCCTGAGGCAGCAGGAAGGATCACCGTTGTCGCTCTTTAAAATGGACATGGTATATTCAAATTTTCCGCCCTCCACATGTACAAGTCCGGAAATACGGGGAGTAAAATTGGGCGCGTCAGGCTCAAACTCTCTGGTCTGAAGAGACTGTTCAAAGGTCTGCCCTGTCCTCATCAGATCATAAACCGTATCCGTCTGGTCGCCGTTTGTGACAATCGTGTCGCTGCCATTGACCCGCACCGGCGCATAGATGATCAGGCTGGGGTCTGAAAGCTTTGAAGGATCAAAGGCCTGGGTGCGGATTCCTTCTCCATCCTCAACAAACACCCTGTTCCGGCTGTTTACGCTTCTGCCCATAATAAAATATGCGGTTACCGCATATTTTCCATCTGCACTTCTCCCTATCACAATGCCTCTGCCAGGATAGGAAGTTCTGCCCAGTTCTTCTGATAATGAAATCTTTTGCATAAGAAATATCCTCCATGAATGGTAAACTAAAGACAGTTTATCATATGTTTCCCCATCATACAAATACTTTTTTAAAAAATGTCTGATTTTATACCCGCCTCCGCGAAGCAGGTGCGGAGCTTCTTCAGGGCTTTCTTTTCAATACGGCTCACATAGCTCCTGGATATACCCAGATTCGCAGCTATCTCCCGCTGCGTAACCTCCCTTTTTCCAGCAAGCCCATAGCGCAGTATGAGGATTTCCAGCTCCCTGGCTGTGAGGACGCTCTTCATATATATATACAGTCTGGTAATATTTTCACTAAGCTGCATCTGACCGATCACATCCTCATCCTCGGCCTCAATCACA
The DNA here is from genome assembly GCA_944381475.1 of uncultured Lachnospiraceae bacterium. Classification (GTDB taxonomy): domain Bacteria; phylum Bacillota; class Clostridia; order Lachnospirales; family Lachnospiraceae; genus UBA4292. Next base: position 5,999 of record CALWLH010000094.1, read on the forward strand.
TCGATCAGGTTGATCTCGTTTCCCTCTTTATCCGTTCCAATCGGATCATAAAGGCTGACCTCTCTGGAAATCTTCTTCTCAGAGCGAAAGTGCATCAGAATCTCGTTTTCAATACATCGCCCCGCATAGGTGGCCAGGCGGCTAGCTTTATCCGGATTATATGTATTTACAGCCTTGATCAGTCCGATGGTGCCGATGGACAAAAGATCATCCATGCCCGCTTCCCCATAGGCATATTTTTTCATCACATGTGCAACCAGACGCAGATTTCGCTCAATAAGAACATCTCTCGCCGCCTTATCCCCATTTTTCCAGAGCGCAAGATAATGCTCCTCCTCCTGTTGTGACAAAGGTTTGGGAAATGTCTTCAAAATAAGCCACCTACATCTGCATCTAATTTAATGTATGATGTGGGCGGCTTATTAGTGCTTTTCCAAAAAATATTTATTTTAGTTAATAATCCTTACTGCAAACAGAGGCTCTCTATAGTTCATATCCCAGATACATATACCATACTGCTCATTGGCAGCATGAATAATCTGTCCATTGCCTATGTAAAGGGCAACATGTCCAAGATATTTCTGGGAGTTGGAGTAAAACAGAAGATCCCCCGGCTGTACATCGTGGTAGTCAATTCTCACGCCCAGCTCAGCCTGTCCCGCAGGCGTCCAGCTGAGATTATAGCCAAAATTCTGGTAAATCATGTTTGTAAATCCTGAGCAATCCGTCCCCTGAGAAAGGCTTCTTCCGCCGTGAACATATGGACAGCCGTTAAACTGCAGCGCAAAGGCAACGATGGCGTTCCTGAGAGCGGCATTCACATCCGAATCAGTTACCGGGGCCGACGGGGTTTGCGTAGGGGCCGGAGTGGTTTCAGGCACAGGCGTGGTCTCCGGCGCAGGGGGCTCTGTGGGAGCTGGAGCAGTCTCCGGCACAGGGGTTTCTGTGGGAGCCGGAGTGGTCTCCGGCACAGGGGGCTCTGTGGGAGCCGGGGTGGTCTCCGGCACAGTCTGCTGTTCAGCCTGCTGCTGAGCCAGGAGCTGTCTGTATGCTTCCTCCGCAGCTCTTGCTTCCTCTTCTGCCCTCAGCCTCTCCTCTTCAGCCTGCCGCTCTTCCTCCAAGGTGATGGCCACGTCAAATTCTGTCCACATCTCAATACAGCTTACATGTACATAACCTGTACTAACGGCATCCGTCTCAATAAGAGCCCACTCATCGTCATGTGAAAGCACTGCAACCTCAGTCCCCATGGGGTACATGGTGACAATGTTATCCTCCCTGGTAAGGTCCGGAGTGCTTCTTACACGGAGATTCTGAACAATCACCTTCGCGAAGGTGAGGCCAATCTCCTCCTTCAGGGCTTCCGCCTCCTGTCCCACAACAAAAAATTCCGACTTTATATAACCGGTAACATTTCCGGAGGTCATATAATACCAGGTGCCATCCTCTCCATCCACCTCATCGATGATGGTGGCAGCACAGTTGTTATATATCTTTCCGACAATTCCGCTTTGGGTGCTGGGCTCAACACGGACATTCACCCATTTTTCAACCTGGGCAACAGCGGTAAGTCCGCTTAAGGAATCCGCCGTTTCAGAAGCTTCCTCCGAATCAGATTCCGATTCAGACTGTTTTTCCGTCTCATCTTCCCCATTTTCCGGGGCAGCATCGGTGAGCTGCTCTAAGGTTCCATCATCGCTTGGGGCGGCGGATGATAACTCCTCCTCTGTTTTGCTCTCATCCTTCGGAGCCAGCTCCTCTGAGGGCGTAAGCTCCGCTGTCGGCTCTGCCTCATCGTTGCCCGAGCCTGAAATCCCCATAACCGAAGCCAGATTACCGCCCTCCAGGGAGTAATCCCAGAATACATCCTCCTCCAAATCCCCTCCGGCTAAATTTGACGAACAGCCTGTACCGGAGAGAAGGCTTGCGCAGATCAAAGCCGCCATACCCGCACGTTTCAAGTTTTTTCTAATCATTTTATCTCCTATTTCCAGCCGGGACTCATCTGCTCTGCCAGATCCAGATAATCCTGCCAGTCAAAATCCGGAACCCAGGTGTAGATTCCGTAACTGTCCAATAGTTCCATGGGAAAATCCCTGAGCATATAGACCTTAAAATTGTCAAAGGTCCAGTTCTCCGCAGTAAAATATGTAACGGTAAAATCCAGAGTGTTGCTGCAAATCCGCACATCTCCGTCAATCACCTCAAGCGTTACCTTTGCCATGCCTCCCAGCGCTCTCGGAAAATGCGCCTGGGCGGATACAAAATTACCAAGGGAATAATATACCAAAACCTGTCTGCCGTCTGAGCTGGTAATCCATTCCATAGGCTGAACCACATGGGGATGGGTACCAATAATCAGATCCGCTCCGCAGTTCGCAAAAAAACGCGCCAGCTCTTTCTGTTCTGAGCTGGGCTTCGTCTGATACTCATTTCCCCAATGGGGAGCAACGATTACAAAGTCCGCCGTTTCCCTCGCCCTTCTGATATCCTCCTGGATCTTGCTGCGGTCAGAAAGGAGATTCACATTATAGCCATTCGGCAGGGGAATGTCATTGGTTCCATAGGTGTAATTTAATACAGCTATACTGATACCCTCCACCTGAATGATGGGGATAGTCATATAATCCTCATAGCTGGAATATGTGCCAGTGGTCAAAATCTGGGGATATTTGCTGTGGAGATAATCCAATGTATTTACAAGCCCCTCCTCACCCTTGTCAAGGGCATGGTTTGTGGCAAGGGTAAGCACATTAAATCCCAGTCTGGCAGCTGTATCCAGAACCTCAGTAGGAGCATTAAAGCTAGGATACCCGGTTATCTCATACTGATTTCCGGCACAGGGAACCTCCTGGTTCAGAATAGCTATATCCGCACTGGCTATAACATCCTTCACCGGAGCATAGATTTCATCAAAGTAATAGCCCCCGTTCGGACGCTGCACTGTCACATCGATTTCCTTATGTATAAGATTGTCTCCCACAGCCACCAGGTCAATATATATCGGCGCCTCCGTGGTAAGCTCGATCATAACGGTCTCTGCATCTGCAGGCTGCTCGGCGTATGTATCCTCCGGGTCTTCCCCATAGGTCTGCTCCTCCGCCTCAGACAGATTCTCAGCCGTCAAAGTTATTCCCGCTGTCACTTCAGGCGCATTGTCCGCTTCCGCACCTGCCGGCACACTGTTTTTTGACAAATAAAAAGCCAGAACGCAAAAGAAACACAAAACTCCGGCCAGAAGCAAAAATGATGCAGCCATGATGCCTGTAACCAGCTGCTGCTGTCTGCGCTTAAAGTTTCCTATTTTTTCATTTACTTTTCTCATAAATGTTACTCCCTGCCAATAAAATACCATATTTTACATAAGTAATCAAGCCCGAAAGGGGAAAATGTTACAAAATATTTACAAAATGATGCTTGAAAAACAAGAAAACTCCCTTCGGCAGACATACTGCTTTCATTATCGGCTTGATTATTTTCAAAAATCAGCTATACTGATACAGGGATGCGAAGCCCCAATTCTAACAGCCGGGACACAAGCCGGATTACAGGCAGGGAATGCTAAAGCAGAGGCAACAGGTATAAAGAGCCGCTGCTGCCCCGCGCCCTGTAGCCCTGGGCAGGAAAGAGAATATGCGTTCATTTACTATTAAAGATCAGAAAAAATTTACGGAGCTGCTTTTTACCGGAACTCTTTTTGACAGCTTTTTACTCTGTGAGGCGGACTTTAAAACCAGCCATACTCTTCATATAGACGGTCGTATCTGCAGGGAATATTTTGATCGCCCAGAGGATCTGCCCCAGGATTCCTACAGCACATGGAAATCTGTCCGGCCAGTTTCCTTTCAGATTATAAAAGGAAAGCGGCTTCCAGTATATTTTAAACTGGTTCTCGCGCTTTCCAGAGAAAATCTCGCAAAGACCCTGAGAGCATCCAGCATATCCATGAACCCGGAAGATGTGGAGGGCATGTACCTAAACATTCACTACAAGGACGGCATTCTCTTTTGCACCAGCGGCATTGCCCTGAATATCTTTTCCATGGATCGCACTCTGCCGGATTACTGGGACAAGCTCATCACACGTTTCTTTGACCAAAACAATATCAATTATGAACTGTAATCTATTTTTTGTTAGCACTCATCAAAAATGAGTGCTGATTTTCTATTGACATTTCCATTTTTGTGTACTAAAATACTATGAAAGCTCCGGGTAGCGGCACGCCCGCTAAAGCGGACCTGCCAAGTCGCATTCGCCAATAAAATGCTTCGCATGGGCGAATGCTCGGGTAGCGGCCGATTGGACGGGCGCGCTTGCGGGACAGGCGGTAAAATCATATTTACAGATAATTATTTTTAAGAAAGGAAGTAATCAACCATGGCAACAAAACAGGGAAATTTATCCATCAACAGCGACAACATTTTTCCGATTATCAAAAAATGGCTCTACTCCGACCACGACATTTTCATCAGGGAGATGATCTCCAACGGATGCGACGCCATCACAAAGCTGAAAAAGCTCTCCATGATCGGGGAGGCAGAGATCCCCGAGGATGAAAAGCTGGAGGTTCGGGTATATGTTAACCCCACCGAAAAGACCATCCGATTTGTGGATAACGGAATCGGCATGACTGCGGAGGAGGTTGACCAGTATATCAATCAGATCGCCTTCTCCGGCGCTGTGGACTTCATGAATAATTACAAGGACAAGACCAGCGATGACCAGATCATAGGCCATTTTGGTCTGGGCTTCTACTCCGCATTCATGGTGGCCGACCGGGTAACCATCGAGAGCAAGAGCTACAAGGACGCGCCTGCGGTAGGCTGGGAGTCCGAGGCAGGCGTTACCTTTGAAATGGGTGATTCTGAAAAAAACACCAGAGGTACGGAGATCACCCTGTATTTAAACGAGGACAGTCTGGAATTTGCCAATGAATTCCGTGTAAGGGAGATTATCGAAAAATACTGCTCCTTCATGCCCATAGAAATCTATCTGGAGGATGAGACAAAGGAACCGGAATCCAGAGAACTGACCATACCGGAGTCTGAGGTGCAGGAGGGGGATGAAATTCTGGAGCATATCGCCTCCGAGAGCGATTCAGAAAAAGAAGATGTTATAGATGAAGAGCCGGCAAAGGCCAAAGTAAAGATCAAACGTCTGGTGGTTCCCAAAGCCTTAAACGACACTGCGCCCCTTTACGCAAAGCACCCCAATGAATGCACCGATGAGGAGTATAAGGATTTTTACAGGAAGGTCTTCCAGGACTACAAAGAGCCCCTGTTCTGGATCCACCTGAATATGGACTACCCCTTCAACCTGAAGGGCATCCTTTATTTTCCCAAGATCAACATGGAGTATGAATCCATCGAGGGGACCATCAAGCTGTATAACAACAGAGTATTCGTGGCGGATAACATCAAGGAGGTTATTCCTGAGTATCTGCTGCTTTTAAAGGGCGTCATCGACTGCCCTGACCTGCCGTTAAACGTTTCCAGAAGCGCGCTGCAGAATGATGGTTTTGTAAAGAAGATTGCGGACTACATCTCCAAGAAGGTTGCCGACAAGCTGTCCGGCATGTGCAAGACAGACAGGGAAAACTACGAAAAATACTGGGATGACATCAACCCCTTCATCAAGTTTGGATGCCTGAAGGATGATAAATTCGCCGAGAAGATGAACGATTACATCATCTTTAAGAATCTGGATGGCAAGTATCTGACGCTTGCGGACTGCCTGGAGGAGAACAAGTCGGAGCACGAGAACCAGATCTTTTATGTAACAAACGAGAAGGAACAGGGACAGTATATCCATATGTTCAAGGATGCAGGCACCGATGCAGTTTTGATGACCCACAGCATTGACACCCCCTTCATCTCCTTCCTGGAGCAGAAAAACAAGGATGTGAAGTTCATCCGCATCGACTCCGACCTGACAGATGCTTTTAAAGAGGAAACCAGCGAGGAGGAAATGAAAGCCACCGCCGAGGCACTGACTGCCACATTCAAAAAGGCCCTGAACAATGAGAATCTGGATGTGAAGGTTGAAAAATTAAAAAATGAAAAAATTGCAGCCATGATGACCATGTCGGAGGAAGGCCGTCGGATGCAGGAAATGATGAAGATGTACGCCATGTACGGCATGGACAGCTCCATGTTTGACAACGAGAAGCTGACTCTTGTTCTTAACGCAAACCATCCTTTGGTTCAGTTCGTTCTGAACAATCCGGACTCTGAGCACATTCCCACCATCTGCGCCCAGCTTTATGACCTGGCGGCGCTTTCTCACGGTACATTGAACGCTGACCGGATGACAAACTTTATCGAGAGAAGCAACGAGATCATGCTGCTGCTTTCAAAATAAGCCGAATCACAAAGGGCTGTTCCGGATTTACCGGAACAGCCCTTGTTTTATGCGATAAGCCCATCAAGCGGCCGACAGCACCTGCCTCATGCGAAGCATTATATTGGCAGGTGCGTATTGGCAGG
>CALWLH010000095.1 GCA_944381475.1 uncultured Lachnospiraceae bacterium
AGAAACATGATTTCGTTGTATTCCTTATTCGATTCAAAACCTATGGTGGCTGCTATGTCCGCATTCTCCGTGTTACCCTTAAAATTCTTGCAGGCAAACTGGAACGAATCCATAAACAGCTCATACTCCTGTAACATCAGTAGCAGTAGGTCTTTCGAGAAGTCAGCTTCCTCATTATTAAGGTCAAAGGGTAAGCGGTTTAGGATACTGCTCATTGCATCACGAATCTGTAATTCTCTTTTATCCGTAATGTCTGTTTCGTATTCTTCTGCTTCTCCCTTGAGCCATTCCACAGATACATGAAGTGCTTCTGAAAGTCCATCCAGCACCAGCTTCTTGGTATTGTCGATTGTTCCGGCTTCATATCTCTGAATGGTGGAAGCTGTCACTCCCATCTTTTCAGCAACATAAGGCTGTTTCAATCCTAATTCCAATCTTCGCTGTTTTGCCCTGCTACCGATTAGCTTGCGTAATTCTTTATCTTTCATCCTGATACGCCTCCTTTTTCGGTATGGTACTACTATAACATACATCTTTCACAATTGCAATATGCAAGCTAATAATTATTTTTGAAATTTCGTAACGCTTGACAAAAGGATATAAAAGGTTTATAGTAGGCTTAGTTTAAAAATTGCATAATGCAATTAGCAAGGAGGTGATTCAATGACAGAAATGAAAATTGCCTTATCCATTGAGGAAGCAGCCGACTACACCGGTATCGGAAGAAATACACTCCGAGATTTGGTAAAGTGGAAGAAGCTCCCGGTACTTCAGGTAGGACGAAAGGTTCTGATAAAGACTGATATACTGGAGCAGTTCATGGAAGCCAACGAAGGCAGGGACTTGAGGGATAAGAATACTGTCAAAGCAGTTAGTCGAAAAACTGCTGTAACTTAAAAGGGTGGCTTCCTACGAAACCACCCTTTGGTATGTATCAGACCGAAGCCATGATATACCTACACGCAAATAGATTATATCATGTGCTTCCTCTGGTATCAACCAAAAATTTTAGGGAAAGGAGTTGAAAATTTATGAATAAGTGAGTGGTTTTCTTATTTAAGAATTATATCTTAGCAAGCCCTCGGCGTTTGAGAGCGAAATACACCCTTCGCACAAATCTTCGATTTGTACTCTGGGTATTTCGCCCTTGCAGGGAGCTTCTACTGCCGAAAGGCAGATGTGTTCGTAACCGGACACCTAAGTGTCCACTCACTTATAATCCTTCCACCTCTTTCCCTAAGTAACATTTACGAGAGGAGGAAGCACTATCGAAAGAAATTCATTTATTCAGATGAGTAAGCTCCACAATGTCCGTGGCAGGATTACCTATATATCCAGTCACGCCAAGCAGGAAAATCTGTATGCGGTCTATGAAACCACAGACCACCACTACTGGACGGAGCTTGCACGATTTAATCAGCAGGAATTTCTAAAAAGCGGTACGGAAGGGAAATGTATCGAAGCAAGGGAACTGATTATAGCATTGCCGGAATCGTTTCCCGATTTGTATGACCCTGACAGGCTGTTACAGCTGTTTACCAACCGCTTTAAGGAAAAGTATGGTGTGGAGTGTGTATCAGCCCTGCACCACAACAAACGCAAGACCAACTATCATATCCATCTCATCTTTTCCGAAAGGGAGCTGTTACCGGAACCCATAGAAAAGATTGCCACACGAAATATGTTCTATAACGAACAGAAAAAGCATGTACGCACCAAGAAAGAGATAATAGATGATAGTGGAAATGTCCGTAAGGGCTGTAAAATAATCAAAAAAGGCGAGGTCTATGAGCGAACCTTATTTACTGCCAAAAACAAGCTGTTCAAGCAAGAGCATTATCTGGACGAGGCAAAATACTTCTATACCGACCTTATCAATCTTCTAATAGAGGACGATAAGAATAAGCTCCATGTATTCGATAAAAACGGATTGTATCTTGCCACCAAGAAAATCGGTAAGAATAATCCCAAAGCGGAACAGATAAAGGAAAATAATGAGGTGCGTATGATGTGGAATCACGAAGTAGACCGAGCCTTAGTCAGCCAAGTGCCGGAGGATGAAATACGGCAGATAAAGAAAGAATTTATCACAGACCGTATCCGTAATTCCATCAAAGCATGGGGCAACTGTCCGGAACTGCTTGCCAATATCATACGAGGAGCAACCAACCGACTGGCACTTCTGATCCACGATGTACTGACCGCCGCAAGGGAACTGAAAAACAAGCTGTTCTACGAAGCTCTTGAAAAAGAATATGGTAGCAAGGCTGTTACAAAAGCAGAGGACAAAGCAAGTGTTGTTACCGCTCCGGCTGCGGAAGAATTGACCGAGCTTGAGCCACCGGAAAACACTATTATTGCAGCTGTTCCTGAAACAGAGGTTGCTGAACAGCCTAAGCCACAAATACCTCCAAGACCGGTTATGCCACCGGAAGCAGCCGCCTTCCCAAGACTTCAAAAAGTAAAGGTTACTCTTGATAAGCAAAATCATCTTATCTTTGAAGCAGAGCATGAACGGAATAAACTGGAGCTTGAATTGAGCGATTTAAAGGGACTTGCAAGGCTCACCAAGAAAAAGGAGCTTGAAAACAGGATTGCCACTAAAAATGAGGAAATCCGAACCCTCAAAGCAGGATTATCCGCTATCGTCAGACAGTATGGATTTGCAACGGTACAGGATTTCTACACAGCATTCTATACCGCACAGCGTGCCACAGAAACATATCAGAATGAATGTGCCAAGTGGGAAGAAGGCCACGGAGAGAAAGCCACTCCAAAAGCCGAAACCATGCACGAAAAAATACAACGGTATAAAGAAAAGGTTGACAGACAGAACGCCAGCCAACCTTACCGAAGCAGAGATAAAGGGGCAAGATGATATGATTGCCCCTTACAAGCCCCCCAATAAATTAGTCCTATCTATACTATACTCTCATTTTAGAAAACAATGTAATAGAATAACATTTAAGGCTGAGTAATTACCCAGCCTTAATTTGTTTACTTACTGTAATCAGGCACATATTCACCATAACCACCGATATCAACAAACATAAAATAGTCCTCTCCAAATGGCATTCTATAAACCGCATAATCACCACATATTTCAGCTTTAGTGATATTTCGGTTATTTGACATTCCACCAGCACTAAACCATGCAAGACCTACACTATTTAAATCATATCCGTCCAATTTGTCCAAAGGGTAATAAATATAGACATCTCCATATATGCCGTCAAAATAATATTCATCAGAGAGTGGTTTGTTAAGCCATTTTTCTTCACCATAATTTGTATATATTTCCAGTAGTCTACCTCTCAATTTGCTTTCCTCATAAGTTCTTACCGGTTGGATATCATCCTGCTGAGTTTCTAACGCCATTAATTCTACTGGGAAATATGCATATTCAAATTCATCACAATTTTGCAAGGTAATATTATATCCTTGATAATTTCCATTCTCAATCTTAATATAATCAATTAGATGCGGAGCATATTTTTCTAATGACTCATAAAGATATATTGTGGACACAATATTTGAATTATCAAAACATCCGATGAACTCATCCATATGCTCTTTTGTATCAAAACTGGCAAATTCAATATCTATATTTTCGACAGGAATTATATCTGAGATTTCATCTCGTGAAAATGAAACATCATAAAATGTCATTTTGACATATCCATCACACCCTTGCAGAAAAGAAGTTATATTGTTACCATCAAAATAATGCTTATCATCCATAAGATAAAAAAAATTTGAACCCGGACAGTGAAATTTCATATCAATTACAATCCCTTGTGGAAAACTCTGACTGAAACTTTGCTCAGCTGCTGAATATATTTCTTCCCATTGATAATCATCATAACATTTATATGTATCCTGTTCTTGCACAAAAATGGCGTAGAAATAACTATCATTGTATGTCACCTTGAATACAATTACACTCTCGCCCTCCTCAAGTTTTGAGGTTCTATATTTATCATTACTCAGTTCAATGCTATCGACCTCAAAATTGTATTTATTACTTATATATTTTTCAACTGCATCAGAAGCAAAGACCATCAAGTCTTCCTTTTTGTGATTTTCATACAATCTTGCTATAAGTAAACACAGCGGAATCGCAATCAAAACAACCAAACAAATAATATTTCGTAGCCTGTTTTTCTTTTTCATTAATCAACTATTTCCTTTCTTTTGAAGAAACTTTTGTACAACAAATTTCTTACATTTTATCACATCTAATCCACACATTCTATCCATTTCCGTAATAAATTTTATTATAACTACCATACTTCCAAACTATCAATTGCATCCACCCAAGTCTGCATTTCGCCACCTAAAGCAAGCCGAGCATATTCAAGTGGCTCATCTATTGCCAAAGCATTCAGCGAATTTTGTGAGCAAGGAGTTGTTCTTAATCCATCTTCAGCCTTATTACAATCAATCCGTATTATGTAATTTTCAAATGAGGTTACATCAATACTATTCGTTTGAGGGTTATAGTCTGCGTATATTAATCTCATCTTATCTTATCTGTCCTTTCCTGTAATTGTATTAAAAGCATCTCATCCAATTCCAACTGCCATTTTTATAATTTGTTATAAGTTGTTACCAGATTTTCTTTCCCTTGTTTTTTCCCTTATCAGAGCTCATAACCAAGGTTAAAACGATATAACACGATACAAGATGTGACGGAGAGGACACCCACGAAAACTTTAGTATTTTCAAGGGTTTGCCGAGATTTCTATAACAAGATATAACAGTTATTAAATCCCTTAAAATACCTCAAGTGAGAATTCAGATTTTTCTATGTCAACTAAAAATTCTATTAAACATCGGTATGTCCCCTGAAAATTTTAATTATCTGACAAACATGGGGATAAATACAGACGCAAAAAGGCTGACACTCCCTACAGCAAATGCCGGAAAGGAATAATCACGATTCTGAAGATACTGTAAAACAGCTTTTTCTTAAAAGGCAGCTCCTCCGGATTATACAAGGCCCCGGGACTTTCTGTTCCATCGGGAAATACGTGATTGCTCTGCTCCATACAGTCCACGGCGATTTCCCGCAGCTGGCTGTTCAGCTTGCCGCAGTCAATCACCAGCATGGTTTCCGTATCAAGATATGTACTGCGCATGTCGCAGTTAAAGGACCCCACGATGCTGATCCGGTCATCCAAAAGAATGGTCTTTGTGTGCATGGAGTGGTCTCCAAAATACTCAAAGATCTCCGCACCTGCCTCCATGATGTTCCTTTTCTGGTTCAGATAATCCGTACAGCCGAAGGGATTAGCCCCGCTTTCCACCGCATTGTTGATCAGCTGTACCTGGGTTCCCTAGGAGGTCACCTCATATAAGTCGTCGTACATATCCCCGCTGCAGACGATATATGGGGTCTGGATTACGGCCTGATCCGCCTCCTTCATCAGGGCGCACAGGGCTGTCCACAAAACAGGCTCCTTGTTGCCGCAGTTCATGGGATTTGTGATGAGCTTTACGGAATTTGCCGCTAGGGTTTCCTCCTCCCAATCCACCTCCAAAAAAGCCTGCGGATACTCCTCCTTTAGGGCCTCATACCGCTCTGACAGCTTCTCCTCAGCTTCCTTCTTCTTTTTATCGGACAGGCGATAGGTTTGGGTCTTACTGCAATCCATCTCCCAGATATCATAAAAATAGCTTTTCACTGCGGCGATGGAGAACTGTTCTGAATACTCCTCCTCATACACCAGTATATCCCGGTCGATATTTTTTTCCTCCTGATAGTCCCCCAGAAACAAATTAAAAGTGTTCCGTCCTCCTAAAACATACACCTTGTCGTCCGCAGTCAGATACTTGTCGTGCAGACTGTAGTTTAACTTCCAGGGCGTCAGCAGATTCACCGGATTGTAATACTTCACCTCCACATTCGGGTGGGCGGCCAGGGCCTTGAAGCAGTCGCTATTGTCTAACTGCAAAAAGCCCGCTATACCGTTTACTATTATTTTTACCTGCACATCCTTCTTAGCTGCCTCCAAAAGGCAAGCCATAACCGCCAGGCCGCTTTCATCCTCCCTAAAATCAAAGGTGGACAGAATGATCTCATTACGGGCAGATTCAATGATGCGGATGCGCCAGAGAAGCGCTTCCACATTATCGTCCACGCACAAGACCCTCTCCGTTGCGGAGGAGGGCTGCCGAAGACTTTCTGCCGCATCCTCTTCCTCACAGCGCTTGTGAAACAGCGGCGGAACATAGCAGCTTACTGCAGCAAACAACAGAAACAGTCCCAGCGCCAGCAGCAAAATAATCTTTATTTTCCTCAGCATATGTCTAAAATTCTCCCAAAAGCAAACATGAATTCATACCCTTGTCAACAAGCCTTTCTGCATTTTCGTTTAACAAATCATCCAAACCCATAGGGTCAGCTCCTCTCCTTAGCTTTTATTTTAACGCCTCCGGGTCTATCTTGGAAGACTTCCTTCCGTACCGCTCCGCCTCATACATCGCATGGAGCTCCTGCCAGTGGGCCTGTTCCTGGGGCGACAGCTCTCCGCAGTACACCGAATCCTCCTCGATCTGGCTGGGGTTGTAGGCCGGATTCACTGCCGCCCTTCTCCTGTTTTCCCGGCGCTTGCGCCGGATCTGGCGCTTATAGCTCTTTCTTGCGGGATGGAGCGTTTCATGTGCCGAAATCCCCCCTTCCCTCTTTTCCCGCCTCAGATCGGTGATTTCATCCGCCAGTTTCTCCTTCACCCGCTCCCGCTGCTCCGCCTCTGCAAAGTACATCATCAGAAGCTTCCAGAGACCTCTGATGAGCGCTGCCAGCAGACAGATTCCAAGAAGGAGCAGCAAAATCAGCGCCGCCCTGTCCCAGAATGGAGAGATGGCACTACTGCCGGTGGTTTCCTGAAGCAACGTTCCCGTTTCCTCCGCCAGTGTTTCCTGGGGAAGCTGGGGCAGAGGATTGGGGGCTTTCTGGGGAAGCTCCTCCTGATTCAGCAACCGACGCAGAAGCGACCGAATCCATGACAGAATACCTACCCCCAGGGCAATCAGAGGACTGTCATCCATGAAAAAGCTGGAAAGAATAAATATTACCAGCAGCGCCATCACTACCCCTGACAGCCATATGCGATTTCCCTGGCGGATCTGGCTGTAGGGCAGATTCTGGACATTCTGGCGCACCCCGAGAAAATCCTCCAGACCCACATGATTCTCATAGAGCACATAGAGCAGGATTTCTCCCATCAGGGCTACCGCCGCAAACCAGCAAAACCGGTGGCAGCCGTAAAAGAGACCAAGAAAATAGAGAAGCACATAGTAGGCCAGCATGGCAGGGGATGGGCAAAGGGGGCCAAACAAGGGACTTCTCCGCTCCGCCAGCAGGCAGCCCTGAAGGAGAAGCACCGGAAACACAAAGGGAAATCCAGCCTCCAGATAATTCCCCAGCATCATGGCTCCCAGAAGAGCCGGAAGCTGGAGCAGAATGGCGCTCCAAAGACGCCGTCCCTTCCTGCTGATCAGGAGGCTGTACGCAAGCACCGGCAGAATGGGAAGGGCGTAAGTCGCCCCTGGCTCCGCACTCCAGGTCGATAGACAGTCTCCCAGAAAATATACCAGGGTGTACAGCCACAGACAGTTATGTATCAGGCGCAGAACCTCGCTCTTTTTCCTATTCATGCCAATTCACCGCCCTTTCCAGCTGATGGATGCTCCCGGAATGGGGCTTGGGCTCCTCCCCCTCAAAGCAGGGCTCCATGAGCCATAGCTCCCCCTGGCGGGCTGCCAGGCTCTCCGTGGCCTCCCGCATAGGAATCCGCTCCTCATAGGAGATAACTAGATATGCAGCAGTTTCCTCGTAGGCGGGAAGCACCCGCTCTGTGATCCATCGGTCATAGGCCATGCCTCCCTGCTCCAGATCCAGAACCGCCATCCGCCTGTTCAGCTGATCCAGTGCCCTCCCGGAGGCTTCCGGCGGCGGGGGCGCTGCCAAATCCCTGGTGGTCCACACGCTGACAGGCACCCCTGCCTCCGTCAACAGAGCGGCCGCCGTCACCGCCAGCCGGATGCTTTCCTCCAAAAGGGCATCCGTGTGCCAGGTAAGGGAGGCTTCCAGGTTCACCAGGATCATAACCGGCTGTCCGGAGGTATAGTCCCGGATATTCACCATCAGCTGTCCCGTCTTGGCGCTGGCCATCCAGTTGATATACCGCTGGGGGTCATAGGGCTGATACTCCCTGATGCCCGCAAAGGAAAAGGGATCCTCATAGAGGCGTCTTTTGCTCCTCTGGCTCCACACCAGCTGCTTTAAAAATATATCCAGCTCCGGCAGATACAGTCTCCTGGGGTAGACATAGATTTCCGTATCCACAGGACGCCGTTCATGGTGGATATCCCTGAAAAACAGGAAGCTGCTCACCAGCTCCGCCCGTTCAATGGTATAATGCCCCCGCTTTTTGCAGGTAAAGCCCAGGGTTCTCCTGATCTGCTGCCAGGGCATCACCCCAAACAGATCATTTTTGTAGGAATGATCCGAAAGGGACACATGCTCCTGCTCATCAAACACCAGATACCGGCTGGTTTCAAATTTCACATGGAGCAGGGGTATGGGAAAGCTCTTCTCATTCCGAATGGTTTCCGTCAGACTGGCCCGTTCCCCCTCCATGGCAGGCTGATCCTGGAAGGCGATCTGGATTTTTAGATTTTTCTTCCAGAGCCTTTCATAAACTCTTCCCTGAATCCAAAAAAATATGATGAAGGATAGACATAGAAACAGTACCGGCATATCAGCGGCTCCAATCTTCCGTGGGCACCGCCGTCTGCCCCAGGATACTCCTTATGATCTGCTCCGGGGAGGAAGCACGGTTTACCTCGGCGCGCAGCACCAGCCGGTGAGCCAGCACCGGAACCGCCAAAACCCCCAGATCCTCCGGCACCACATAGTCCCTTCCCTGAAGATATGCATAGGACTTTGCGCACCGGGCAAGCACCAGGGTGGCTCTGGGACTGGCCCCCGCCAATACCCCGGACACCTTCCGTGTTCCCTGACAAAGGGCCACCAGGTAGGTCTTCAGCTCCGGATGCAGATATACACGCTCCGCCTCCCCCATACAGGCGCAAAGCTCCTCTGCGCTCATCACCGGGCGAAGTTGCGCGAGGGGCGCATGCTCCTCAAAGCGGTTTAGCATCAAAAGCTCCTCCTCCGGGGAAATGCCGCCCATGGACAGCTTCATGGCAAACCGGTCCAGCTGCGCCTCCGGAAGCGGGAACGTCCCCGCAGTCTCCACGGGATTCTGGGTACCCATCACAAAAAAGGGAGCGGGCAGCTTGAATGTCTCTCCGTCAATGGATACCTGGCGTTCCTCCATACACTCCAGGAGCGCGGACTGGGTTCTGGGAGTTGCCCGGTTAATCTCATCCGCCAGAAGAATCTGAGAAAAAACCGGCCCCTTTCGCAGGGCGAAGGTGGCGCTTGCGGGCTGGTAGTAGTGCAGCCCGGTGATGTCCGAGGGCAGAAGATCCGGCGTAAACTGGATACGGGAAAAGGCCGCCCCGAGGGATGCCGCCAGAGTCTTTGCCAGCATGGTCTTTCCCGTTCCCGGCATGTCCTCCAGAAGCACATGACCCCCGGCCAGAAGCGCGGCCAGCATCAGCTGGGTAACCTCCTCCCTTCCCACCAGAACGGAAGCCATCTGGTTTTTTAATTCCTGCAGTTTTGCGTTCATGGTTGACTCCTTCCGTATGCATGAATCTTTTTATAATCTGTCACCATTATAACGGAGGGCGGCCCTTCATGCAATGCGCCAAT
>CALWLH010000096.1 GCA_944381475.1 uncultured Lachnospiraceae bacterium
AATCCAGAAGACTTGAGGAAAACCTTGATCGAAAGGAACGCTATCATTGCTATTCCTTCGATGGGGCGGTTTTTGAGGGAGAGGATTATGCCGACGAGAAACTGACAGAGGAGCTGCTGCTTCAGGAGGAGATGTCCCAGCATATAGGGGCGGTGTTAAAAAAGCTTACCCCAACCCAGGTGCGCAGGCTTCTGATGCTGGCGGATGGGGCATCCATCAGAGAAATTTCGGCAAATGAGGGGGTGGATCACCGGGCAGTCAGAGAATCAATTGCAGCTGCAAGAAAAAAATTTATGAAATACTTTTAAAACACCTCCCCATTTTATCCTGCAAATCTCCGTATATTGAAGAACAAATGTTTGTTCTGATATCAGCTGATAGAAATCCTATGAACAAGGCAGTTTTGGGACTGCACTAAAATTTTTATGGAGGATTATAATGGAAGCAAAACAGATTATTGAAAAAATTGAAGCTATCGGGAATTTGCGCGGATGGATGGCGCAGAAGCTTGTGGACTATCTGTGCAGTGTAGATGACAACGCCTATACGGCATTTTTCAACAGCTTCAGTAAATGCCCACTGCCTGATAGGCTCTCAGCCTATACAGATGATGTAAAAGCCCTCTCTCGGATGTACATCAGCAGAGTGATTTCCGAGGTGATGGATTATCAGGTTTGCAGCATGGTTCGGGCAAGGGCAGAGATTGAGAAGGACCTGGACCAGTGGTTTTCTGAAAGAAATCAGACCCTTGGGGAGGCGCTGGCGGCGGAACGGCTCAGAGCAGAGCTGCCGGAGGCTTTTGCTGCGCCCCAGACGCATGCAGAGGCTTTGGCGGATATCCTGACATCACGGACCTTTGTCAACGGAATGGCTGTATACTGCGATCAGGATCCAAACCATCAGCAGCCCCTGCGGCTTTTATGGCTGATGATGAAGCAGTTGGATGAAAAAAAGTGGCAGCAGGTGACGGAGGCATGGTCGCAGACGGAATATAAACCATTTACAGATGCCTTCGCATCCTTTGGATGGCTGGATGCGGTAAAGGAGGGAATGAGCAGCGGTACGAGCAGCTTTAATCAGGTAAAGGAAGCTGTAAGGGCTGCATGCGATAGGGAAACCGAAACCGCTCGGGAGCATAAGTCAAAGGTTGTGGGCACAAGCACCATGGGGGTCCCCATTGTCAGCAATTATGATCTGGTTACATATACCAAGGGTGTGGCTGTAACGAACTGGATCAGGCAGAGCGGCTATGCAAGCGGGGGACAGGCAAGCTTTCCCTCTCAACAGAAGGAGGAGTATGGCAAGGGCGGATGCGTCCTGCGGGGCACAAAGCTCCTCACGGAACATAGGGACTATATCGCCATAGAGGATCTGCCTCAGGAAGCATGGCTTCTGTCTGAAAAGAAGTGCCCTTCCCTATACGCCGGAGAGCGGATCTGCAACGCGCATGTGAATCGGCTCTATGCCATCAACGAGGATAAACCCTTCATGTCCCTGGATCATATGATCTTGACAACCCAGGGCTATAAATGCCTTGCGCCGGAGGAGGCGCACCGGATTAATCCGAGAGTCTCTGTGTCCATGCTGAAGGTCAACGATGTTGTAGTAAAGTATAAGCTGGATGAGCAAAACCACCTGATCAAGGAGTATGAGCCTGTCAGACAAATCAATATAGCAGGAAACAGTGAGTTGTGTATGGATATCCATATCGCAGACGGGTATAAGTCCTATATTACCGATAAGGGCTATGTCTGCTATGCCAATTATCCGGAGATCACCTCAAAATCTATTGGCGACACCTTGGCAAAATCGAAAAACTACTTTGCGGATCATGACTTTAGACGGGCCTTTAAAGCCCATAGAAAGGAACTGGCCGAGGCCTTTGGAGAGGTAGGAGTCAGCTATGTGGAGCAGATGGTGAACAGATCGCCTGCAAAGGGGCGGGTGGCTCTGATTTCCCACAGCTGCTCCGACATCCTGCTCAATTCCCTGGACATGACGGATATTCAGGTTTATGGGGAGAGGGATCGCGCTCCCAGTTTTTCCAGACTTCATATCATCCGCGGCCACCTGCTTTTCGATGAAGACTATGAGGATTTTACAAAGTTTACAGTGAAGGATGGACATATTTACTGGAAAAGGCTGTTAAAGACAGGGGAGACGGAGCGGGGAATGCTGCGCATGTACGGGAACGGCTTCTATGGACATGGAATAACAGTGACAAATGGAGTCCCCGTCAGATTTTACACTGCCTCCACCAACATATACAAGATGAAGCTGACACAGAAGGACGGCGGTGAGAGAGACTGCGGCACATTTGAGACGGGATACAAAAATGTGGGAGGAAAATTTGTCATAATAGGCAACTGGAGCATGTCCTATAAGGACATGGAGGGCAGGGAGGTCATGGGACTGGCTGCCTCCAGCGAAAATTCCGACATTTCCTACTATGTTGACAACAATCATCATCTGGCATGCAAGGTGCAGTTTAGCGGTCTGGCATTAAAGCAGTTTGATACACTTCGTCTCTCTGGCATGGAAAAGAGTGCGCTGACCTTTGACGCAGTTTTTGAAAATATCAGCGGCAGTGCCGTTACAGTAAAGGATAATCAGGATGAGGAGATCGGAGAGATCACAGGCGTACTGAATCCCCAGACAGCAAAGAAAATTCATGCATTGTCAGCCAGCCTAGCCAGGAAACACATATCTGATGGGATTAAGAGCGCGGAGTTAAGCGAAAAGGACATGCGTACGGTACAGGCGTTCATGGAGAAGAGCGTGCTGGATTTGTATAACCTTCCGCAGCCGGAAAATATGGGAGATGTTCACTCGGAGTGCTTTGACAAAATGCTGAAGATGGCTGCCCATGCGGCCTATTCTTCCGGAGATGAGGTGAGCCGGTATATAGGGATTGCAAGGCCTACAGTGGACGATGCAACGGGAGATATCACCCGCGCCCAGGCAAAAATCGCAGAGGATTACAAGAGCTTTTTTGTGGATGGTCTGGCCCTTGCCTACATGTCCTACTCCTATTCCAAGAGCACGGATCAGAAAATCAGCGCCCCCATCACCGCTGTACCGGGGTATGAAAACAAGATCAAATACTATATGCAGGGGAAGGATCAGGGCTGTATGTGTACGGATCAGGGCTATCAGACCGCTACAAACAATCTCTACAAGCTGGTCTATGCGGCCAATGTGCCGGGACTGTCAGAGTATGTCAATGAACAGAGCCAGAAGGACTGGGCGCTTCAGCTGTATAAATACTGCACGGAGCCGGCCATCTTGAACGGACTGATTATGACCAACCTGGTTGACCCGGATAATTCCAGGATTAACCACCTATGTACGGTTCTGGATGTGCTGGATGACTCGGAGCGGGTATATCTCGAGGCCCAGACAACAGAGGGAGATGATACAAAAAAGAAGTTTTCCTTCAGCGCAGCCCTGCGCAAGCAGGTTACGGATCTGGCCTTTAAATATATTTTCAAGAATATCAAGCTCCCAGACAAGGAGGACCGGGAGGCTGTGGAGGCCTTCAATGCAACCATCGTGTCTTTTCTGGAGACGTATTTCAAGAATCTGAACAATCATGCCTTTACCAACTGGACGGCGGATATCTACCAGGAGGCGCAGAAGGATCTGGAGGAAGCCGCCAAGGCTGCGGGCTACGAAAGCACACAGGCCTACATCAATGACATAGCAGACATCGTTGCCGACACTACGGCTGCCATACTTAGCCTGAAGGACCCGGATATGCCCTCCCGGATTGTGGCATTTTTTAGCAATCATCCAACAATTTCGCGATGTATTACCATGGGCTTTTATGTGACAGGTATTTCCACCCTCATTTTAGGATTTACAAGCTGGAGCAGCCTGACGGACACAGAAAGGGCGGAATTGATTGGAAGTACTGCCGCCATCGGTTTAACTGCCATCAATGATGTGGCGGTGTGGCGGGCCTGCGGCGTGTTTAAGCAGACCTATGGAGACCTGACTGCAGCGGATTCAGCCATTACCGCGTCCATTACCGAGGCGGATTTCACAAAAGCCTTTGCGGGAAGTAAGGATATCGAGACCGCTCTGACAAAGCTTGGTGTGGATATGGGTCAGGTGACCAGCGAGGAGGCGGACATTATGGCATCGGCGTCAAAATGGATGAATATCAGCCGAATCACAGGGGTGGCAGCGAAAGTATCCTCTGTCCTGATGATGGCGGCAGCGCTGGGCTTCCAGATCTATGAGACCGTGCAGGATTTTAAGTCCGGTCAGCCTGCGGCCGTTGAAGCCATGGACATTATTCAGGATATATCCTGTGGCGTATGCTTCCTGGCTGAGGCAGGGGCCGGTGTTGCGGCATTATGCGGAGTCAGTGTATGCTCTGCAGTTCCTGTGGTTGGAGTGGTATTTGCTGTGGTAGGTATCGTGGCTGCCATCGTCACCCTCTTCCTGCACCGCAAGGAGCCTCTGTCGCCTATAGAGCAATTTATTCAGGAACGGTGTGTTCCCTTTGTGAAAAATGCTCTTGATCCGCCGCAGGAGTGGATTGATCAGCAGAAAAATATCGACAGCTATCTGGATGACAAAGGGAATGGAACATTGAAGCTCCAGTATTCCTTCTAAATCTATTGTTGTTCTGACCGGACGTTCCCACAGGAATCAGGGATTAAAATATCCCAGAGCTTCCTGCGGGAATGTTTTTTTACATTTTTTGTTTATGTTCACTTAAGCATAATATAATGATAATATATTCTGTGATTCACACATTAGATAAAATGGTGATTTTATAAATAACATAATAAAATTTAAAATTATACAATTATGTGACATGATTCAAGATTATAAAATATAAAAGTATTATAGGAAATTATAAGGAGAAAAATACTGTAAATTATATTTTAAAGTAGAAGTCTGCCACAAAACAGATTGTTTTGCGGCGGGCTTTTACTTTTGGGACATATTCTAAATGCAGGTGCAGGCTTCGTTTCACAATTATAGGCCAGTGTTTTGCTAAAAACGCAAGCAAAAATTAATATAATAAATAAAAAGGAGGAACACAATGAAAAATGCGGAAAGCATGAAGCAAACAGCCGGAAGCGCTGTGCTGCAGCTGGGAAAGGATGGAACCCTTGTTCTGCCACTGGAAGCAGTTCAAAGTCTGTGCCTGAAGGAAGGAGATGAGCTGGAATGTATTTATGGAAAACAGCAGATCGGGCTTAGTCCGATTAAACATGAAATGCGTGGTTCCATTTTTTTTCAGCAGAGTATGCATTTATTGCTTTGGCAAATTCAGAATTATGGATGGAGCCAGACATGTTCCCATATCCAATAAAAAGGCAGAGGAGCTTTTGGCATGTCTGGCTGTAAAGGGAATTCCTTTAAGCAAGGAAAAGGCGGCGGAAATGCTCTGGGAAAACGCAGAGCCCCAGAAGGCGAGGGATAGTCTGAATAAAGTCGTTGCTTTTTTAAAGCATTTCGGGGAACAGACGCTGCCGGGACTTCCCTTGCATATCAGACGAAACGAGCTATTCCTCGATATGTCTGCGCTTTACTGTGATATATGGGAGTTTAATGAAATATATGAAAAAGCCACGGAAATTTCTGATTGGGAGAAGGCAGTTGCATTATACAAAGGGCCTTTGCTTTCAGAAAATTACTATGAGTGGTCTCTGCTGGAGGAGGCTTATTATGATGTCAGATATTGCAATATTCTGGAGAAGCTGCAGGAGGCATTCAGGAAAGCAGGGAATCAGGATATGGCCAATTATTATAAGATGAAGCTGGAGGATTTCCGATAGTTTTCCGTTTTTCTTCCTGAAACTTTCAGCAGAGGAATGTTATGATACGCCTGTCAGTAAGAGCTGCAGCAAATTTACTGAAAAATAATTTTCAAGGAGGACAAAAACATGTCTAATTACAATCTTAAAATTTCTTTTTCCAAAGAGGCGCTTACAACCATTTATGCAGCAGGCCAGAAGTTGGTGCTGGTGAAGGCGGTGGAAGGAGATGCTGGTAATCCGGTTGCCTGGTTATCCACACTGCCCTTTGAGGAGAATACTGTTGAGTGGAAGGAGGAGTACATGCTTTACACTGCTCGTCAGGAAATCACCAGCGGCGCAAAGATCAGTAAGCTTTCAGAGGCGAACGCTACAGATGGCGTTGTCTACGATGTTGTGGATGGCAGCTTCGGTAATGCACACACAAGCAGTACAGTGGGAAAGAATACATATGGTGTGCGCAACCAGATGAATCAGTATCCTTACCTGACTGTTGGTATGGCAGTGTCTGCAACTGTGAATGGTGAGGAAAGAAAATGCAATCCTGTCAATGCGGTTGTTCTTCCCTACAATCACACTGCTGCAATGTCTCCGACAGAGCGTGTTGGTATTTTCCTAGCTGCTAATATCGATGACGGTATGGTACAGACAAAAAAATTCAGCAATATGCTGACTATTGAATATACAGGCAATGAGACAGAGCACACTGTGCGCTACGATGAGAAGGCCGGTATCTTTGTGGTAGCCGACTGATAAAAGGTTATTAGTTCCATATGGGGCTGTCGCAGCTGCTGCGGCAGCCCTTATTAAAAACGGAGGAATTCAGATGGGAGAAATATATGCCAATACGCGGGGCAGATTTTACGAAAATAGTGAGAGGATCATGAACTTTCAGGTTAAATACGGCAGTCTGTCAAAAAGCTTTCATAAACTAGATAAATATATCAATTATAATGCGGATAAATATACTGAATTGGCATATCGGGATAAGAAATTGGAAAAGGCTGTAAACCGGTATGCTGCAGATTATAGGAAAAAGAATGCCTCAGATTATCCGGAGCATCGAATGTTTTTTGAAATCAAGGATGAGATGGAAAAGGACACTTTATTTAAGCTTATCAAAAAGATGCCCAAGGGAAGTCTCCTTCATGTTCACAGTATTGCAGGCCTTTCCTTTGAGAGGCTGGTTGTTCTCTGCAGACAGTGGAATACCTTGCAGAGGAAAAATGAAAACAAAGCCTGCATCATTCGTGTTAATACCATGCAGGTCACCTCAAAAGTGGCTGATTATACACTGATGTATGCATATCAGGAGGAGGACCTAAAGAGCAGGGAAATCCCCACAGAGTGTCAGGATTTCGATACCTTCATCGAAAGAAAAGAAAATTTGGAAAAATTAAAAGAGGCGCTTTGCATAACTCGGGATATTGAAAACTCTGATGAAGTATGGAGGGAGTTTAACATCAAATATTCCCGGTTTAATATGCTTTTTAAAATTGCAGACTTTTATTACAATTATCACAGAATTTTTTTCTATGAATGTGTGGAAGATAACATAGATTATGTGGAAATTCGATGCGGCTTTGAGAAGTTTGACAAAATAGAAAAAAATAGCCGGGAGCAGTATTGCGCGGAAACGCTCTTGCGGGCGAATGATGTATTTAACATCAACCGCTATCTGTATTATAAGGATTATCTGCAAGAATTCAGCTTCGATGGGGAACCAACGGATGAGGATTTTGATTTTCTGGAGAAAATATACCTGGCTGCAAGGGATATTTTTGATGAGGATGGTCATGTAAAGGTCATTTTAACCGCTAACAGAGGCAGTGACCCGGCGTTAGTGAGTGAAAGAAGAAAACTGGAGGATAAGGGGATATGGCAATAGGAATCCGCCATTCCCAGGAAGAAAAATGGAATAAAATCCGTCTTATGATTATCGGATTTGATTTTGTCAATCAGGAGGATCAGGGGTTTGCAACCAGTGCATATGCGGACATTATATATGGAGCTACCAGGTGTAAAAGCGTGACGGGATCCAGAATTAGTCTGATTCCTTTTTATCTGCATGATGGGGAGACTGTTTGGAGAGATGGACCGGGTGTCAAATGGGGGGCTGGAGTGCATATACCGAACGTGATAGCCGGGAGTATCTGTTCCCGGTATCGCATCGGCCATGGTTTTGCCGCGTCAAATTATCCACAGCTGTTAAATGGACTGCTGTATGGATTGAAGGAGGAGACAAGCGGAAACGATAAAATGAGCCTGCCGGTGCTGGAAATCAATCCAATAAGCAACCAGCTGTTAAAGTATGCGCCGGATTTAAGGCTTCATCCGGCATACCAACTGATGATGCAGGGAATTAACTGTGTCCTTGGCAATGATGACCCGCTGATTCTGGGCAACCCGGGTTTAAGTTATGACATCTGGATTCTCATAATGGATGGCGGGATAGACTATGTCATGCTGAAAAGGTTGCTGTTTGTTTCGTACATTTTTGCAGAGAAATTTGATAAAGATGGAAATATAACTGGCCAGGTACTTTCCCGCGCAGGTATTCAATTCAGGAAACGATGGCGTGGCTTTCTTATTAGTAATGAGGTGAAAAGTTTTATAAAAGATAGCGAATAGTTTTCATTGAGATCAATGGCACAGATGTCAAAAGCCGTAGGAGAGCATATTCTACGGCTTTTTTGATTTCTAATATTGACATAATTCATTTATGGAGATATAATAAACAATATATAACATGAACATGTTCAAATTATATAAAATTTCATAATAAAATAGTACAGGATAAGTAAAATCTGCTGTCAAGCGCTTACTCATCTTAGAAACCGTTTTTCCCGAAATAGAGAGCGGTAACGGCGTAATTTTCACTCCAAAAATACGAAGTCAAAATCATGTAAAAACGATGGTGTATTATGTCAAAGCGGCCTATATAATTATGCTTTCCCGATAGGAGGACACTGATATGGACTATAATTCTTATGATGATAAAATCCTCAACTCTTTGCCAGAAGAATACAGAGATCTCGCTCGTAATCTTTTCAAAGAAAAACGTAAGTTAAAAAGAACAAAGGCAAAGGATGCGGCAGCTTTTGTGATTATTTTTGGCGGTACATCGGCAATGGTAACAGCCGCCTTTGCCTTATTTGTGGCAGAGGGACTTATGACTAAAGGACAGAGCAGGGCTATGCAAAACCATTTGCGTTTTTCTGTTGGCGCTTGGAAAGGTGAGGCCTGGCGCTTTTATCAGGAAACAGGGGATATACTCGGCGCATTAAACCATTCTTCCAGAAATTAGAAGGTGGTGTCCTGACAATGGGAAATGTTCTCCAGTAATCCAGCTTTCATTGCACGGCGTTCTTGTAGTCATGGAATCAGAAGAAACTAACTGGTGCAGAAAGGAAGTTTTGCAGCTTCGGCAGTGTCTTTCATATGTTCCAGAATATCCATCACCTCATGCTTTTGGCTGGTGTTCAGGTTTTGCCAGAATGTAAGTACCTTCATCTCATCAGCGGAGAGAATGACGTAATCCGAATCCTCTTCCAGGAAAAATTCACTCAAAGAGATGTCAAAAGCATCGCAGATATACTCAATCGTTGGTATTGATGGAATCGAGCCACGCTTAAAGATATTGGTTAAAGTGGTTTCTGCCAGAGCGGCCTCTTTGGCCAGACGGTAACGCGTCCAGCCCCGTTCATTTAACAGGCTTTTAATGCGCTGGATTACATCCATGGGAAGCTCCTCCTTTCCTTTTGGCTTATTTTACAATGGAGTCAGGGTTATAAACAGAACTCAATTGAGACCTGATTTTCATGGTTTTCAGGAAAAAGAGATATCCAGTATATCTTCGATCATCAGCTCTGCTCCTGCTGATATCTGGTTTGAGGCGTACAGGATGATTTTTCTCTCATACATGTCTATTTTTTTGACGGCTCCTGTGACATTGTGATAGGAGCCGCCTTCTTTCAACGTGTCGGGTACAAAATAGGTAAAGGTGATGCTGCAGTGCTTATTCAGATGCTCTGCAATATAGCGCAGCTTCTGATCTAAGAGTTCCCTGCTGTTTTCGTCCAGCTGAATCTTCTGCTCCGTCAGTCTTCCGGTTTCACGGATATCATCGTCAAAGCCTGTCAGGGCTGCAAAGGGACTGAACTGTGCAGCACGTATCAGCAGGCTCATAGGGGGTCTGACAGCGGACTGATGGTGAGGCAGGTCCAGCAGATCGTCATATCGGTGGGGGTCATTATTCCTGATCATCAATGTTTTTGTCCTTTCTCGTCCTCCCCGGCTCTGTGCCCGCCTACCTGGGAGTTGCGGTCTCTGGCGGTGGCGCCCTCTTGAAGGTTCATACCTTTGAGAATAGCATTTTTTCCAAATCTCTTTTTAATGGCAAGCGCAGCCTCCTGCATCCTTCTTTCTCGTTCTTCGGCCCTTTGTTCCTGTTTCTTCTTTTCCTCTAATGAGATGTAGTCTGTAAAAAGGTCCAGCTGCTCATATTTGTTTTCCTTTGGCATCTGTGTATCCTGCAGCACATGGGCAGCGCAGACGGTGATTCTTCGTATAAGCAGATTTTGGTCGGTTATGCGGTCGTACAAAGTCATCATGGCGTCAATGATTTTCCTGGTTGAGCTGGTATATTCTTCCAGGTTTTCGGTACCATGGGCATGCTTTGGGATTTTTCTGCCATAGTGGTCTGTGACGATGGGACCTGTATAGCGGCCGCCTGCAATATTCTCCGTGTCGTAGCCGATGGTGAGAACCAGCTGGTTGGTGACCAGCCCTTTATCCACCATATCCAGAACCAGCAGGTCTGTCATCTCCCTGACAACCAGTTTGGCCTTTTCCCACGAATAGGGACAGTGGAGTACCTGACCTGAGCTAAGGGAGTTTGATTCTGGCTTGTAGGCTTTGATGTCCTCGATGGTGGTGGGCTCCCAGCCCCAGGCATGATCAATAAGAAGCTCTGCGTTGACGCCGAACAGCTTGAACAATAGATCCTCATTATGGTAGTCAGTGGATTTTCCAATGGAACAGCGCGCCACGTCTCCCATGGTGTACATCCCATTTTCCTGGAGCTTTTTAGCATATCCCTGCCCGATACGCCAGAAGTCTGTCAGGGGTTCATGGGTCCACAGAAGCTCCCGGTACTTTCGCTCGTTAAGCTCAGCCACACGAACCCCATCCTTATCAGCCGGTACATGCTTAGCTACAATGTCCATGGCCACTTTCGCCAGATAAAGGTTGGTGCCGATTCCGGCGGTGGCTGTAATTCCTGTTGTATACAGCACCTCCCGAATCAGTGTCATAGCCAGTTCGTGGGCGTTCATGCCATAAAGTGAAAGGTAGTTGGTTACGTCGATAAACACCTCATCGATGCTGTAAACAACGATGTCCTCCGGCGCAATATATTTTAAGTAGATACCGTAGATGGAAGAGGAGATGGACATATACCGGGCCATACGGGGCGGGGCTGTAATGTAGGATAGTTCCAGGGACGGGTCCTCTGCCAGCGCATTTGTGTTAAATGAGGAAGAGGAAAAGCGGTGGTTTGGAGCTTTTTCTCTGCGCAGAGCATTGACCTCTTTGACCCGCTGCACCACCTCAAATAATCTGGGGCGCCCGGGGATACCCAGCGCTTTTAAGGAGGGGGAGATTGCCAGACAGATGGTCTTTTCTGTGCGGGAGATATCTGCTACCACCAGGTTGGTGGTTAAGGGATCAAGATCCCGGTCCACACATTCCGCACTGGCGTAAAAGCTCTTCAGATCGATGGCGATATATATATGCGGTTTATCCGCCATGGCAGTACCTCCCTTTTGCGTGTCCCAGTGATGAATCATGTTTCTTCCGTTGTCCATAATCCGGACATCGCCGCGTTGTGCACACTTCATTTTGCAGTATTGGTTCGTTCCACAAACCAGCGTCCAAACCGTGCGGAAAAGCTGGGGTCTGTGCGCTCAAAAAACAAATGTTTTTCCTGCCCCTGGATTATCACTGTATAGCAGTCTCCAGAACAGCCTGTAAGCCCGGCAGGGCGAAAATCTTTGATTTCTTCTATTATGAAGGTGCGCCCATCGTCCCAGGTAATGGTTTTGGGCTGCATGTATCCGGTAGAGTCAAAATCAGAGCTGACCTTTACATAGATCCGTTCTGTTTTTGGAATTACCGCTCGTCTCATAGGATCACCTCTTTAAGCTTTGGATGCATTTTGCTTCTGTATTTTCTGAGAATTTCACCAAAGAAAACATCATGTATTTTGCCCCGTATGGTTCAGGTATATGTAAACCAGTTTTTTGCTTTATGAGATAATTTCTACCTGATTTGATTATTATAGCACAAGAATATTGTGGACTCAAGAGAACGAAAGTCAAATAACGTATGCGGTTTTGGCTGAAGCGGGAAAGGGATCAGAAATGCTGGATATTTTTAACAAATGATATTTATTCACGCATTCTTCTTCGGCTCTTCTTGGGAGGCAAATGCTTCGGGGGCCGGAGCATTTTTTAATGCAGAGAGTTTCTTAATTTCATTTTAAGAAATCCGTAATATACTTTACGGCGAGAATGTGCTAGAATTTGGATGGTTAAACGAAGGAAAAACTAAAACAGGAGCAGTATCCGGAAGCCCACAGAGTTTCATGTATATCATATCCGGTTTCAGAAGCGCAGTCTAAAATGTGCTGTACAGACATAGAATAAAATGGATCATAGTCTGGGTAAAGGGATACTTTTTTTGTGGGAAATAAAAGAAATCACGAAACAGGGAATCAGGTATTTGAGATGCACTATTCATTTGTTCAGCTCTGCTTCATTTTTTTGATTTACTCCTTTTTAGGATGGGTCATGGGAGTGATCGTAGGGGCAGTTAAAAACAGACAGTTTGCCAATACAGGCTTTATGATATCTCCTTTTTGTCCTTCCTATGGAGTTGGCGCGCTGCTGATCAGTATTTTTCTTGAAGATCTGCGGAACCGGTATGTGTTTTTGTTTGTGGGCGGGGCGATTCTTGGCGCCTTTGTCTGTGTGACAACGGGGGTGTTTCTGGAGCATATTTTACATAAAAAATGGCGGCATTACAGTACCGGGCGTTTTCACTTTCAGCGGTATCCGACTCTCTGGCACCTTCTGTTCCCCGGAGCGGCAGCCCTACCACTCCCACCGGGCGGAAATCCCCTCCCTCCGC